>NZ_CP015519.1:2850000-3218469 GCF_001887775.1 Syntrophotalea acetylenivorans | reverse complement strand
GTAAAATCGATCGACTGGCAGCCTGCTGCAATACCCCACCTACCTATCCACAAGCCTTTTTCAGCATTTATATGCCTTCGCAAGAATACCGCCTCTAAGATTTGGCAAACCCTGCTCCGGATCGAGATTCCAGTCATCATCACTTAATACCATGGCATCATTATGCAGCATGGCTCCACTAAATCCAGTCTCAGGACCACCTTCCTGTTCAGGGCACCACCGTCCATGGGGTATTCTTATCGTACCTTCCGGCTGCGCACCATCATGCTTGAGGAGCAACTTCAACCTCCCATGAGTTGTCTCAACCCAGATCCATTCGCCGGAGGGAAGTCCAAGGGACTGCGCAGTTTTTGGATGAAGCAAGGCAACAGGATCGGGCTCTACGTTTCTAAGGGGCCCTTCCTGCATATAGCAGGAGTTAAAGCCCGGATCTTCACGCAGACCAGCAAAAAGGGTTAAGGGATATTCCTTCGCAAGTTCCGGGTCACTGATTGGAGTCTGCTCCGGCTCCTTGTAGTACGGCAACGGATCATACCCAAGTCCTTCAAGCACACTTGAATACAGCTCAACTTTTCCTGATGGGGTCGCCACGCCTACCCCACCCGGGGCAAAATAATCGGGAATATTAGACGGATAGGTGAATTGCTTCTGGAACTCTTCCCAATCCTTACCAGTCGGGCTGATCCTGTAGTTCATCAATTCAGCCCGGTCCTTCCACGGGAAATGCTCTTCAAGTCCCATCCTGATGGCCAGCTCTCTGACGACATAATATTCATCTTTGGCTTCGCCAGCCGGTTCGACAACTTGCTGGGAAGTATTGGCGAAAGGAATACCTTCCCAATTCGGCGTAACAACAGGCCTCTCCAGCCAGTGATCACCGGGGAGAATATAATCGGCAAGCTGCGCTGTAGGGTTGATGAACTGATCGTAACAAACAACCAATTCCTGATTCATGAGACCAGCGAGTGCGTTTTCCTGATTTGCAAAGCCCATCAGCGCATTGCTGGCAAATGTAAAGAAGGCCTTCACAGGATACGGTTTCTCGGAAGCCATAGCCGTAAACATATCCGTCGGATTGGCCATAAACGCGGCCATATTGTGGAAGTACCTATTTTCTTCCCCATAGACTCTTGCTGACGGCTCTTCAAACGCACTCATCCCCGTGTATGTAAGGAGCGGGTACCGTTCTGTACCGAGCTGAATCTTTTTCTTTTCTTCAGGCAGTGCTTCGTGCATCTGAATCTGGGAAACAGACACGAACTCTGAATGGGGGAGCCCCAACAACTCCGCCCCTTGCTTAAGGCTGCCAGTAATTGCCCTTAAAATGCATTGAGCGCGGATCGCCGACGTACTGTTTTTCTGCATGTCAGTTGAAACAGCCCAAGGTATGGATGCAGGCCCCTCGGTTGCGAACATAACAGCAGCTTTCCTGATTTCTTCGGCATCGCATCCGGTTATTTCCGCAACTTTGTCTAAAGGATATTCCTGAACCCGTTCTTTAAGCTCTTCAAACCCAACACACCAGTTTTCAACAAACTCTTTGTCGTACAACTGTTCATTGATGATAACGTTAATCATCCCGAGAAATAGAGCTGCATCTGTCCCATAGCGAAGAGGAAGCCAAATATCCGCCATCTCTGCGACCTTGGTTCTGCGCGGATCAAGCACAATAAGCTTGCAGCCTCTTTTTAAAGCAGCCTTAAGAGCGTTATACTGAGAAATCCAATTATGCTGACCAAGGTTTTTACCAATAAACAGCAGGCAATTAGAATCGTCAAAACTTGCAAAAGAGTAGCTTCCATAAGTTGCTCTATGTAATCCGGATGTATTCCCGATACACATATACATAGCGGCAGACCAGTTCGGGGTACCCAAGAGATTCATGAATCTCCGGAGCGTCCCATACTCGCTTTGAATGTTAATCTCGGACTGGGTTACAGCAAGGGACTCAGGACCGTATTTCGCTATAATCTTTTTCAACTTTTCGGCAATTTCATCCAATGCCTGGTCCCAACTGATTCGCTCCCACTTTTGCTCTCCCCTCTTACTACCAACGTTTTTCAGAGGATAGAGCACACGATCCTTATGAGTCCTGATCGTGTCCGCATTCACAGACTTCATACAAATACTATTGGGGGGAGTTGTCGGGTGAGGCTCTGAAATACACCTTGTTTGGATCTTACCGTCAGCCTTCACTTCAGCCTCTACAACACAATTAATGTCGCAGGACTGACAGACAACGTGCTTCTTGCTAGCCATTTTGTACCTCCTAGTGCTTAGCGGGTCAACAGGACTACCCTCCGACCCAAGTACCTTTTTGTTGAGTTAAAAAAATAATTGACTTCTCTTCCCAAGAGCCCAAGAACGACAGTCTAACGACAGCAGACTCCCGCCCGGACTCAACGTTACGCTGCCTAAACAAACGTTAGAAAACCCAGATAAAGCGAGCCCAACCGGCATTTGTTTTAGTCGTATTTCTTCCCGAAACGCCTTTTTCATACGACAGCGCAAGAGTCAGTCTGTCGCTTAACGTGAAGTGGTTACCAATCCCCACAGCAAGCTCATCCTGGCTGGAAATAGAATCGCCGGTATTCTTATTCTTTCCAGACTCGGTTGTCTGGTAATCAACCTTAATGTAAGGCTCTATGAGGTCCTGAAACTTGTAAGCAAAAACAGTATTAACGTAAAAGGTGTCTCCTTGCTCAATGTGAGTACCGCCTACCTTGCTGTCCCCCTTAAGCTGGTAACCTACGGAACCGTCAAAAGTGAAAGCACCTACGTGGTAGTTTGTCAGATAGGTAAGGCTGTGGTTCCAGGAATTCGAAGACAGCTCATCGCTACCGGTAGGCATGAACAGAAAGTATTCAAGGACGCTTGTCCAGTTACCCGTTCTATACGCAGCGGCACCACCGACCATTGTATCCAGCAGCCCAGTTTCGCTATTATCGTCTTTAGTCAGCACCCTTCCGAGACCAACTACACCCTCGGTAAGAAAGCTCCAGTTATCCAATCCTTCGACCGTCCATACGTGTATGTAGCGGTTAAGGTTTAGAAACACGCTCCGAGTACCACTGTCACCATCCCAAGCTTTTCCCTCTTCCCTATAGGTGTTATAGGAAACATACAAATCGAGGCCACCAGCCGGAACTTCCTTCCCTATCGGAAGCTGAAAATCGTGAGGTTGAATGAAACTATAGGGAATCAGTCCAGCACGAGCAGTGTCCACATTACCGACAAGACTTAGACCGCACAGCGCCACTACTACAAACAGAAAGCTTTTCAAAGTTTTCACAGCCATTTGATAACCCACTCCATTTCTTGAATTGACCTTCCATCAATTACCAACCAGACAAACAAGAAAGTTTCATATCCTTCTAAGCACTCCAGAAACCCTCCGGCAGCCTGTCAGCGACAACCAGTTCTGCCATCCCTTTATCTTCTCGCCGCCACCTCCTTCCTTCCGCATCCGCCGCGAACCAGCCAAACCCACAAAATTGCCCGCTTTCAGCAGGCGCGCTTTCTTGTTATTTATCGGGACACAACCTCTAGGCTTAGCTGGCCAACCGTTTGGTTGGATAACTAACCTTGGTTGGATAACTAACAAACTATCAGGTGTTACTTTTCCGTGTCAACCTTTATCTGCAACACTGTTTGACGTGAGACCTTATGGGACAAAAAATGGCGACAGCAGATCAATGGGGCGAGCATGGCGTTCGTTCCCTTGGATTTTGCGCCGGAAGAGGGGTTTCAATTCGACTGGAGCTATGAACCGGTCGAGCTGAGAGGTGGAAAGGTCCAGATCAAGGTCGCCAGTTCCGCTGTTGTCATAGTCGCAAGTTTTTTGCCTAGCTTATTTGTGTGAGAGATTGGGGATGGTTCTAGATGCCCACGTTCAGGCTTTCTCGTTCTACAGAAGGGCTTGCTGCAAGAGGGCCTAGGACAAACTAAAAACGGTGGTGAGCAAGGTGCTAATAGTTAAAGAGCGTATCTTCAAACGGTGTTCTCTGACCCCGGCCTCCCACTTCCTGTTCAAGCCGACCACCAGCACCCCGACCGCTGGTTAGGGAAAAGGTAGGCTGAACAAACGCCAAGAACTTTACAAGTTAGCCCCGCAAAGGAACTCTGGTAGCTGGCCCTGTCAAACTCGCAACTGGGGAACAATCGGAACTGTACGGTTACCCCCTTAACCAAAAAGGCCACCCGAAGGCGACCTTTGCAATAAGACTGCGTAATCAACAGGAGGTCGAGTAGCCCGAAGGAACCTCCCCCTCAGGCCCTCACAGAACCGGACGTGAAACTCTCGCTTCATCCGGCTCTTCTTATCCATCGCCTTATGAGAACAAATATTCCCAATGTACAAACAACCGCGGGGAAGACTTTCTGCAGCGCTTGAGCCATGCCCATGAGCGCTGCTTTCTCCTTCGCAAGGTCTTGTACTTCTTCCTTGCCCAGCGTCCTAGTCTCAGATCCAGTCTAACCAGAAACCGTCGCAGCGGTTCTGGGTAGAAGGTTCCATAGTATCCCACCCATCCTCGTACCATTGGATTGAGGAGGGCAGCCAACTCTTGAAGAGTTAAGCTCGTTCTACGGTGGATTTTGAGGTCTCGGACTGCTTGGTTCATCCGTTTCAGTGCCTTTCGGCTCACTGCTGGATTGAAACCCGTAAAAAGGTTCCCGCGCCTGTCCTGTACGGTTCGTCCATGAAAGCTGAATCCGAGGAAATCAAAGCGGGTATGGGCATACTTTGCCCTTCGCTTCCCATCCTTGCAGTAGACCAGTTTCGTCTTTGCCGGGTGTAGCTCCAGCCTGCAATCGGACAGTCTTTCTCGTAGCGCTTCTAAGAGCGCCTCAGCCTCCTTCTGACTTCGACAGTGGCAGAGCACATCATCCGCGTACCGCTCAAACGGTATGGCCGGATGATTCCGCTGCATCCAGTGATCAAAGGCATAGTGCAGGTAGAGATTCGCCAGCAGTGGGCTGATGACACCACCCTGCGGAGTTCCGCAGTTCCGTGTTCCTATCGTTCCATCTGCCAGCTCAACTTCACTCTCCAACCAGCGTTGGATGTAGAGTTGGATCCATTTCTCCGGTACGTGCTTTTCTACCGCACGCATCATCAGTTCATGGTCAATGGTGTCAAAGAAGGCCCTGATATCCAAGTCGATCGCCCAGTCATGGTTCCAGCAGTTACGACGCGCTTGCGCGACCGCCTGCTTTGCACTTCGCTTTGGACGATAACCATAGGATGAGGGGTGAAATACTCGCTCCAACCTCGGTTCGAGTATCATCTTGACGACCATCTGAGCGGTCCGATCGGCCACAGTCGGTATGCCCAGGGGGCGGAAATTTCCTTCCCCTTTGGGTATTAAGACCTGCCGTACCGGTTGAGGATAATAACTCCCCGAACTCATCCGATTCCACAAGGTATAGAGATTATCGCCCAAGCAGCTCCGGTAAGCCTCTATGCTCTTCTCATCCACGCCCGGTGCGCCT
Organism: Syntrophotalea acetylenivorans; assembly: GCF_001887775.1. Lineage (NCBI taxonomy): Bacteria > Pseudomonadati > Thermodesulfobacteriota > Desulfuromonadia > Desulfuromonadales > Syntrophotaleaceae > Syntrophotalea > Syntrophotalea acetylenivorans. Next base: position 3,212,976 of record NZ_CP015519.1, on the reverse strand, counting down.
TTATTGGCGGCCACGCGTTTCCAAGCTTCCCAGACAACCCGCTTGGGTATCTCAAAGGGTTTGGCTTTGGGCAAAGGATCCTCCCGCTTCACGATTGTCGCATCCCCAAAAACCGGATAAGGTCATGCCTTTGCTCCACAGTCATTACAACTCCTTCATCGCTACTACGCATGACTCCGCCACTGTGCTCCGCATTGGTACTCAGGCTCTTGCGGGTTCTCCGCTTGAACCGCTCCCTTAGCATCGGAACGACAGCTTCCCAAGTTCCACTCCAGTGCCTGAAATAAGGTCACGCCACCTCTATGCTGATGCCGCCAGACCAAAACTCAGGTCGCCGTCTGACTTGTCCTGGGGTGTTGTCGAGACCCCGGTTTTGACATCGTTTACAATTATCGACACTTCCTGGATGGTTCACTTGCGTTCGTCTCCGTATTTCATACCTGACAGTTTTTTTCCTCCTGCCTTTTCCCATGACGCTCACCACGGTCGCTCTTTAGGCCGCAGCTCAGGGTGGTTTGGTGTCTCCTCCTGATAGACGACACCGAGGGGCCTATCCCTCATCACTGGTGCAGCATGGCTAAGCCAAATCCTGCGGCTTCACCTTCTTGGCACACCAACAACTACCTTGACAACACCGCTCAATTTTTCAAAAAAGGCTTAAACAAAAACTGGGAATAATTTGGTGTCTAATTTTCCATACCGAAAAAATCACCCAAGATACCCCTCGTCGAGTCTAAAAACTGCCTTGTTAACAAAAAGAAGTAACGTCGTGTCTCAGAAGCCTTTTTACCGAAGTAACTAAAAACTGCTACTTAGACGTCTAATGTCTACCCTTTTAGACCTGTTCCTTCGGTCTAAAAACTTCCTTTTTAGCTCCCCCCTCTATCAGTAAAGCCACCTCGCGCATAAAAGATTTCCCTCACGCCCTAAAGAAACAAACTCCTCCCTATGAAACGTGGAGTATGTCAGGCTGCAAAGCTCTCTCTTTTAAGGCCACCGATAAATAGAGAGCTCCGGCGGTTATTTTGCTTCTAGACATTTTTTTGGCGCCAATTTTCCCAACGAATCGTGAGGTCTGATTTCGTTATATTCTATGATCCAGTTGTCGGCTCCTTCTCGCCCCCCTTATGGTCGATGAAAGACATATGAATCGGGGGCATCGTTACGACAGGTCCGATAATCGGTTTGATAAATGAATCTTGAGTCACTGGCCGGGCATAAAGAACCCTAGTTCGACATCGTAATCTTCGGCCTAGATGGCAAGTTTCAGCTAAATAAACTCCGACGCAACTTTGCCGGACAACCTCGCCAGACAGCTATCCGGTCCAGCGTGCGGATAACGCGTTGGGCAGGATAATTTAAATCTATATCAATAGTAGGTGCCTCGCGATTGAAGTCATCCAGCACGTTGAATGTTCTGAATCGCTGGCCACACCAAAGAACATCGCTCATAAAGTCGATGTACCAGCACTGGATAACCGAGGCTAGTACCGGCAAGGGTTCCGGGTTGCGGTTCGTCAACCTCTTTATGCCCATGCGGAAAAATTCAGTTCCAAATGGCAATAAACACTGTAGACACGCTTGTGGTTCCAGCTATTGCCACGCCAACGGGTGAGTTCAAAGAGTTTATTGAAGATATAGCGAGGATATTTTTCGGCAAGTTCCTGTAGCAGGTAAATCACAGGCTGGTCCTTTTTGGGGCCGGTCGATAAACATAAACAGATCGACTCAAGGAAAGCGTCCGACAAGCTGCTCGTTAGCTTAAAGCGCGTTCCTAACGAAGGTAAATGATCAGGAAGCGTTTTTCTATCGGCGTTAAAGTTTTTTTCCGATGACATAATTGAACGTACTGGTTTCGAGGCTGAGAGCGACAAACATCTGCCTTAGTTTGTGATTCTCCTCCCCAGGACCTTTGAGGCGCCTGATGTTGGAGGCCTCCATGTCGCCATATTTTAATTTCCAGTTGTAGTAGGTAGCATCCGAGATGCCATGTTCGCGGCAAATACCTTTGACAATACGCCCGACTTTGATCTCTTTGAGCATTTCAAGGATCTGCATTTGTCTAAATCAAGATTTCCGCACCTATAAGCCCTCCCTTAAATCGTTGAGTATGCGGGAAAACTCTATAAATTGATGGCCCTACCTTAGGGGATGGTTACAGAATCACCTAAACAACAAGTCAATCCAAAATACTTGTCCAGACCTCAATCTTCCAGCCATAAATTCACCAATGTCAACGACAACTGAGACGTAGTTTATATATGTTTTGAATAATATTGTTATCACGATAGGTTTCGGTGTTTTTTTATTATCCACTTGCTTGACTAGTATAACAACCTACTACTCAACAAATAGGTGCGTCAGGACTAACGAGATGGAATATACATGAACTATTCACAAAATCTTTTCCACAGCAACCGGACTACTTGCTTTGTTTTCGGACTGACCATATGACAATTTCTAGGCCTAGAGACTTCGATTTGGCCTTAAGCACAAAGCACTCATCTATAATTTAAATATTATTCTATACGGCCTAAACTATTTATTCTTACCTTCTGAAAAGTAGGATATATGAGTTTTACAATAAAAATAGTGGAGGTGACAAAATGAACTGTTGTCCAAGTCTTAGCGATGAGAAGTATTTAGAGGCAATAGAATCGATACAAAAGCAGGGATTAAGCGTTACAGCAGCGGCAATTAAAAACTACTTGGCGGGGGACACAAAAAGAATCAACCACTTCCTTAAGGAGCGGGACCGATTATCTCACCTTCTGGAGATCGCAACGTTAAAGGATGAAGTGAACGCGGCACGGGCGGAAGTACAAAGACTACAGGAAGAGCTAAACCGTAAGCGGAGGCCACTTGCTTTAAGGAAGGACATCAGGCCGATCGAACAAGGCTTGGTTCGGTGTCTAATAGAGGCCGCCAGACAATTTTCAGCCAATCAGGCCAAAGACCTTTCTCAAGTGCGCCAACAACCGCTGCCGCACCAATTGCTAATTTTCTTGCAGCAGGTCCTGCAGCAACTACAAGAAGAGCAATCCAATGATGTGCAAGGGCACAACCGACAGACTACAGGCACAGAAAAACATAGGCCTATACCTCCACAGGTTAAAGATTCAAAATCGCTGTCTCAAGGAAAACCTGCAAAACGAAACAAGAGCCAAAGGAAGCGAAAAAAGCGTCGAAAAAACAAAAAGTAAACTGTAAACACCTTATAGCTTGCGCTTCCAACGCAGAATCTGTGGGTGGGTGGTGGTGAAAATTAAAGCAGTGCCTTTCCTGGATAGATACGATGCTTTTTGCGAAAACTATCAAATCCAAACGGGAGAAAGACAATGCAGATCAAGACTCTACCGAACAAAATCGAACGGTTTAAGTTGTTCGTTTATGTAATCAACTGTATCCCGTTGGTTGCCTGGGTGAAAGCAGTGATTATCGATATTGGGCCGCATCGCAATAGTCGGATGGTTGAATTCATACCCTTTAGCAAATCGGGATGAATGTGGACTTTTGTTTACAGAACGCCTTGAGCAATTTGCGCTTTCTTGCAGGGAGCAATGATCGTCATTCCGAGGGGGGGGGACATATGATTTTTGGATCATTGAGTTATCTTCGCTTTTATGGACACCCCGCATATCCTAACGAGAACGTGAGGTATATTTCTGAGCAATCATCTAAAATACGAACCAGACATTATACTCGAGGCTGTTCGTCAGGTTATTGAAGATGGTCTCGGCCTTCGTCAGGCTGAATGAAACCCAAGGATTACCTACAGGGCTTTGAAGGGCTAAATTTAGAAGCAACAGGTCCAACAAGATGCTGCCTTTACTGGCCGAACTAATCCACCGTCGCCCGAAGCAGTGTCAAAGTTGTTGAATGAACGCCTTCAGCGGGAGCGCGTCATTCTTAAAAAACCTTTGGCCATCTTCTCTACGGACCCTCATCGATATTCGGGATCATAACCGAGCACCGCTCCCAATTTGCAGTGAAGGAAAAATCCCGTGTGCCTGAAGGGTCTCGCTGCGGATTGATATATAACTGCTTTTTTTGAAAGGGATCGAACCGACGGCGCGGGATGCATCGGCCATGGTTTTGCGAGCAAGAACCCATGTGAGGGAACCATTCGTCCAATGGCTACAAAGCCCAGACGACTGAAGAGGGGCAATTTTTCAAAAAGACCGCTTAGGTAATGGTCAATGTCCGCTATTGTGAAGTCGAGACATGATTTTCCATCAAACACCTCATGATTTAAACTCCAATTTAAACCATCAAAAATATTTGATGATGCTGAACTTGTAAGGTCCTGCATTTACACTGTTTTTTTAAATTAGAAAAATATTTTTTCTAAAACGAAAATTTTTTTGTATGAATCGAGATAATATTTCAACTTCCTTTCAAAATATTCTCCACCGTAGGCCAAACTCCCGCCTTGCCCCCACCATTCATGAAAAACCCAAAAAGACCGGAAAATAAATAATCTTTATTTCGCAGGGACTTACAAGACCACAACTGAAACACAAACAATATCTACGAATGTTGGCACCGGTATTGCTATTCACGTTGTTCATATTAACAATCATACGAACATATAGTTTTCGTAAGTTCCACAAGATACTTATTTCTATCATTCATATACTAGGTTTTTATTGATTTAATTTTGTTTTTTGGCACCATTATATAAACAGAGTTTTCGATGTGCATAAACGGTATTCGCACATAACTTAATCACTAAGGCAACAAGGAGATATTTTATGAACTTGTCAAATAACTCGGTCGGCACAAACACTAGACTCATACCTGTTACAAAGTGGAATGATTATCATCCTTGGCCTCCGATCGGTGGACTTCGTCATTTAATTTTCAATGAGAAGGAGAATGGCTTTTCGAATTGTGTTTCAAGGGTTGGAAGAACGGTATTAATCGATGAGGATCGGTTTTTTGAATGGGTGAGAAAACAACAAGAACCATCCACTCCGGAAAAACTGTGATCATGAGGCACTATTCTATCAGGGGAGTGCAAGTCACACCTGCTATCCATCTTCGTAAAGTTGCGTAAGGTTTTCTACCAGAATCATGGTCTAAACTTATGTTCTGACTTACGACTATAACGACAGCACAAAAAATACAAATATCTAAGAAGAAAGACTCGACAAACATCTTGCCGAGTCTTTCTTCTTAACGGAGGAAAAATGGCTCAAATTCGCATGAACAACGGTAAAAAGGGAAACACCTTTACGGCCCGTGTCAGAATTAAAAACAAGGAGATAACCAGGACCTTTAAAAGGAAAACCGACGCTAAAAAATGGGCCCAAAAACAGGAGGACCAGTTCGATCTTGGACGTTTCCCGAACAATGAAGCGCAAAAACGTTCCGTAGCTGACTTATTCAAGCACTACCTCAAGTCTATGGAAAGAGAGAAACCTAAAGGCTATAAAAAGCTTAAAGAACATTTGAACTGGTGGCAGACTCACTTAGGAACACTCAAACTCTTTGAGGTGGAAGCCGTCAATATATGTCTTGCAAGGGAAGAGTTGCTTAACGAAACAACATATCGTGGGAAACTACGATCTCCCTCAACAGCGAACAGATATATGTCCTCACTGCGAATGGCATTTCAATTCGGGGTACAACGCCTAGGCTGGCTACCATTTAATATTGTTAAACAGATAGCACAACTCGCAGAACCAGATACACCAGGCAGATTTCTGGACAGAAAAGTTGAATTGCCGTTGTTAGCGGAGGCCTGTGGAAAAAGCCGCAATAAGCGTCTACTCCCCCTGTTCATGCTCGCCATTGGATTAGGGTTGCGAAGGAATTCTCTAGTGGGGCTCCATGAAAGCGAAGTCAACCTCAGCGAACGAACAGTTCAAATCCCTCGCTCGCGGATGAAAAGGGATAACATGATTACCTTGACCGTGTCTGATGAACTGTTCCCCTACTTGGAATGGTTGTATGAGCATAGAAACCTATCCACAGGATTGTTTTTCCCGGGATCAAAAAATCCCTCAAAGCCTATGGACTTCGAAAATGCTTGGAAAAATGCGTTAAAAAGAGCAGGGATTGAGAATTATAGATTTCATGACAACCGCCATTCCGCGGGGTCTTACTTCACCGAAAGCGGATGTACCCTTGCCGAAGTTGCGGCACTCCTTGGGCAGAAGACACTTGTAATGGCTCTCAGATATTCCCATATCAGTGACGAACATAAAGCAAAAAAGGCCCCAGAAATGTCCAAAGCTTGTCTCGCGAAGACTGCGGCGGCAGTTAGATCTCACTTGAAGCCACTCCAATCTGACTCTTAGCAGGGGGGATTTTCTCAATCACCGCGGTAAGTTTTTAGTGCTCGAGTAAACAAACTTGCTGTGATTTGTTGTAAAGAGTTGTAGCTGAATGGCACAGAATAGGCACAAAACTTAAATTTAACAATTTAAAGACAAGCAAGGGGTTAGCCAATCATTGGCTAACCCCTTGCTTTTATTATGGTACCCGGGACGAGAATCGAACTCGTACAGGATTACTCCCGAGGGATTTTAAGTCCCTTGCGTCTACCAGTTCCGCCACCCGGGCTGATTTTAAACGCTGAAATACTAGTCCATTAGCGCCTGTCCGTCAACGGAAAAGGGGGTGTAAAAAATTTCAATTCAGGCAGGGATTTCAGAAACCGGTATTTGACGGCTAGCTGAAAAAAGAGTTTGAGTCCCTGCTGATGGGCATCGGTCACCCCAAAGGACATGGTCTGCCAATAAGCAAGCAACTCCTTCGGGTTCAAACAGGAGTCGCCGGCAACTTGTCCGGCCAAAGAAGGAAGGTCCGCCATGGCCTTTTCTAAACTCTTTTGCAGTCTTTGTTGAAATTGAACAACCTCCCCTTCTTTGTCCGCCGCGATATCCTGCCGAACAATCCAAAGAGCGAAGACAAAGGGTAGTCCGCTAAAAGAATACCAGAGGTCGCCAAGGTCGTAGACGAAGGAGGAGGCACCGGCCTTGGCGGCACGTAGAGCCCGATCACCGATGAGCAGACCAGCCCCGCCTGCAGCAACAATCTCTTCAACCGGGCATTCGGGCCGATAAAGATCCGGCGCAGCAAAGCCGTAATATTCCCTTAACAGAATCTGCAAGAGATGAACTGAAGTCGCCGATTCACCGGTTATGGCGATGGGCATCTCGGCTAACTCTGTCAGCGGGTGAGACGAAAAAAGCAGCACGCTTTTCACCGCACCGCGAGCACTGATGGAAAGATCGGGCAGCAACAGATAATCAGACCAGCGCTGACCGTATTCAAAGGAAGATGCCGGGCAGAGATCGATTTCCCCCTGAGCCAGCATTGCGTTCAATTCAGCAGGGGTTCCGGTAACGATGCGATCACCTGTGTCGGCAGAATTGAAATAATGAAAAAAGGGAACGCAATTGAGATAGTCGATGTGACCGATTCGCAAGCTCATCGCGGTTCGACCATCAGCAACGACTGAGTTTCATCCTCGAAAGCCCCCTGGAACCGAACCCCTTCTGCCTCTAAAAGCTGTCCGGAAACCTGCAGATACCGGGTAATGGCTTTGTTGTAGTCAGCTAGAGCGGCAACTTTATCGGTACGGGCTTGAGCAAGATCCTCTTCACCTTCAAGCACATCGCGAATCGTAGCCAGACCGACTTCCTGGCGTTTAAGCAAAATACGCAGCTTTTCTTCGGCAAAGTCCTGTCCGCTAGCTGCCACTTCGATTTTTTGTTCATTGACTTTCAACAAGCGAATTGCGGCACGGATCTGGGTATGAATTTCTTCTTGCAGTTGAGCTATTTCGGCTTGCCGTCCCTTGATTTTCAATAGGGTACGGCGGTGCTCATGCCGGGCAGTGCGATTACCGAGAGGATAAGACAGGCTCAACCCGACTTGCCAGTTGGGATAATCACCGCCACCGATATCGTCGAGGTTGTCGCTGTAGCCGTCACCAAGCCCTTTGTGGGAGTAGCCGGCCGTGAGGTCGAGGCCCGGGAGAAGATCATTGCGGGCCAGGTATTGTTCAAGGTCAAGACGCTCAAGCTGACGAATGCGACGCTGTAGATCGGGGCGGTTCCTCAAAGCCTGTTGCAGGCCCTGCTCCTCGTCGACGGAAAGCATGGGTTTACCGAGGCTCTCATCGGCTATTATCAACGGCTGGCGGCTACTCATAAGCAACGCCAATCGATCAAGACCGTCTTTATATTCTCTGTCGGCGTCGAGAAGTAATCGCTGCCGTTCTTTCAGTCCGAATTCAGCTTCGAGAATATCGACCGGAGGCAAAACCCCCGCACGCACGCGGGCCGATGCTTCTTTCAGAATCTTCTGCGCCAAGGATACGGAGATTTCTCGAAAACGGAAATCGTCTCTCAGTCGAAGTACTTCGTAATAGGCATCACGAACCTCGGCCAATAACGCAACGGCTGCCTCCCGTAAATCCTGCACCGCTACTTGCCGGTCGTTAACGGCAAACAGAATATCCTGTTCGGCAACCGACCGGCCAAAGCCTTTGAGCAACGGCTGGGTCAATTGCAGGGCCAGTTCACTCTCGTAGGCCGGATTGATGCTGGGCAACGGATCTTCTTGCTCTTCATTGCGCTGGTTTTCGAAATTAAGGGTCAGCTCCCCACCGCTGGGCAACTGCTGTTCCAAGGAAAAATCAAAGAGATAGAACTGGCTATGATTGTCCTGGTCAAAATTCTGAGAATTAATTTGCCGTTGAGCTTCACCAGCAGCAAAATCGAGCAACAATTGCGGGTCGTACAGACCGTATTCCCGTTTAACCGCCGCCTGACTGGCACGAGTATCGAATTGCTCGGCTCGCAGATTAAGATTGCGTTCCAGGGTGAGACGAATTACCTGAGGCAAAGTCAGCGGGGCATTGATCTCAGGCCGTTCCGAAACTGCTGATTCGGCGGCCACAACCGAAAGCGGCATAAGAAGCAAACTCAGTACAAAAACAAAAATATTGAAGTACACAGCCATGATAGATGTCCACCCCGGGAGTTTTCGTGAAGACGATTATAAAGGAAGGGGGCCGGGCCAGCGCCCGGCCCCCTTCAGCCTGCAATTAAAAACGGGAAGTTTCCCGCCTGTTTCAATCAATTAAACTTCAGCAGCCCTTTGTTAAAGGACCAATTTTTCCAGGAAGGAAGTATCAAAATTTCCTTCGCGGAACTCTTTATTACCCATAATTCGCTGGTGAAGCATGATAGTCGTACGAATGCCGCCGACAATATATTCGCCCAGAGCCCGTTCCATGCGACTTACAGCTTCCTGACGGTTATCGGCATGAACAATAAGTTTGGCCACCATGGAATCGTAATGGGGCAGGACGGTATATTGATCGTACACGGCGCTGTCTACCCGCACACCCAAACCGCCAGGGGGATGGTAACCATCGATCTTACCCGGGGACGGAGTGAACTTGAAAGGGTGTTCTGCGTTGATACGGCATTCAATGGAATGCCCGGAAATAACGATATCCGACTGTTTATAACGTAATTTCAAGCCGGCGGCAGAACGGATCTGCTCACGAATGATATCGACCCCGGTGACCATCTCGGTAACCGGATGTTCAACCTGCACCCGCGTATTCATCTCCATGAAATAGAAGTTATGATCCGCATCGAGCAGGAACTCCATTGTTCCCACACTGGAGTAACCGACAGCTTTTGCGGCGGACACTGCGCACTCGCCCATCTTTTGGCGCAATTCGGGCGACAATACCGGGCAAGGAGCCTCTTCCAGCAGTTTTTGGTGCCGACGCTGAATGGAACAGTCCCGCTCTCCGAGGTGAATGACGTTCCCATGCTTATCGGCCAGGATCTGTACTTCCACATGGCGAGGATCCACGCAGTACTTCTCCATGTAAACCTCGGGATTTCCAAAACCGGCTTGAGCTTCGGAACGGGCGGCGGCAAAGGCATTGGGCAAAGACGCCGGAGAATGAACAATTTTCATCCCCCGTCCGCCACCGCCGGCAGTCGCCTTGATGATGACCGGGTAGCCGATATCCGCAGCGATTTCCTTGGCTTGTTCGATATTTTCTACCGCATCTTTGGTACCCGGCAGAATCGGTACGCCAGCCTTGGTAACGGTCTGACGGGCTGTGATTTTATCGCCCATCAGACGCATGTTCTCAGGGCTGGGACCGATAAAGGTGATACCGCAATTGGCGCAGATCTCAGCAAACTCGGCATTTTCAGCGAGGAAGCCGTAACCTGGATGAATAGCATCGGCATCAGTGACTTCTGCAGCACTGATAATCGCCTGAATATTAAGATAGCTCTCCAGGCTGGACGCCGGACCGATGCAAATACTTTCATCAGCCAATTTGACGTGCAGCGATTCACTGTCCACATCCGAATGGACAGCAACCGTTTTGATGCCCAATTCTTTGCAGGCACGGATGATACGCAGGGCGATCTCACCCCTATTGGCAATCAGAATCTTATGAAACATAAAGCTGTCATCTCCGAAAAATCAGTCGCCTGGCTCCCAGGGAGCCTATAAACGGCAACCTCATGCCTGAAAGCTGGCTATTAAAGGGGTTCGACCAGGAAGAGCGAATCGCCATATTCGACGGGCTCGGCATTCTCCTTGAGAATTTTTACCACCTTGCACTTGTATTCGGCTTCGATCTCGTTCATCAATTTCATCGCTTCGACGATACAGAGTGTTTGCCCCTTTTCGACAACGGAACCAACCTCGACATAGGAGTCTGATTCAGGCGAAGGAGACCGGTAGAAGGTGCCGACAATGGGGGAGGTCACCTCTTCAAGGCCGTCGTCAACAGCTTCAGCCTCGGCTGGCGCTACCGGTACAGCCACAGGAGCGGCAGAGACTGCAGGTGCAGCGACCGGCATCGGCGCGACCGGCATACTCGTTGTAACCACTTGAGAGCCTCGGCGAATGACCAGTTTTTCGCCATCACTTTCAAGTTCGAATTCGGTGATGTCGGTTTGGGTGACCATTCTAATCAATGATTTGATGTTCTTGATATCCATAAAGTTTCACTCCTTGCCACAATAAAAAATCGGACCAACCAAGTCCTGCCCTGTTGCGAAACACCAACAGGATCGCTATGCATCCATTAGACGGGCAACAGTCTGAATTCCTTTGGCAGACGGGTTATCCGCCGATAGCCATCAGCTGTCACATAAACCATATCTTCAATACGCACTCCACCGAGCTCGGGAATATAAATCCCCGGTTCGATGGTAATCACCATGCCCTCTTCCGCCAGTACCTCGGACTGAGCAGAAACAGCCGGATGCTCGTGCACCTCCAGCCCAACGCCGTGGCCGAGACTATGACCGAAATATTCTCCGTAGCCCTGTTCTGCAATATATCCCCGGGCAATGCCGTCGATGTCCTTTAAAAGAACGCCTGGCCGTACTGCATCCATGGCTCGATCATGGGCTTCGAGCACAACATCAAAAATCTGCTGTTGTTTGCCCGAAACAGCTCCGACAGCAAGGGTTACCGTCTCATCCGAATGGTAACCCTGCCAGCGAGCACCAAAGTCGATAGTCACCAGATCACCTTCTGCGATCGCTTTATCGGATGCGATGCCGTGAGGCAGTGCACCGCGCAGACCGGAAGCCACAATGGTGTCAAACGACTTTTCCTCAGCGCCAAGCCGGCGCATGGCAAATTCCAGTTCCAGGGCAATATCCCGTTCCAAGACTCCCGGACGGATGAGTGACAAGATCCCCTCGAAAGCCTCAGCCGCAATAGCGGATGCCTGCTCCAGGGAGTTCAACTCATTCTGATCTTTTGTCCAACGCAAGGGGCGCAAGCGTTCGGACTCCGGTTGCCACTGGCAATCTGCGGGGCTTTGTTTCCGCAGTCGCTCGATCATGGCAAAGGGCAAACTGTCCGCCTCAAAACCGATTCGCTTAAGGCCCAGCTTATTAATCTGCTCGAGAATGCCGTCGAGTTGTACCCGGTACTCGCAGATGCATTGGGCGCTGACTTCCTGGCGGGCCTGAGTCGTGTAGCGAGAATCGGTTAAAAAGATCGATCGGTCACGGCTCACCAACAAGGCCCCGGCGCTGCCGGAAAAATCGCTAAAGTAACGCAGATTCGCCTGGTCCAGAAAAAGAAAACCTTCCAGTTCGGCGTCATCGAGAAGCTTATGTACCCTGTGGGCTCTGTCTTGAATCATCGCCATTTAAGCCGTCGTCACCGGGCCAGGTGCATCACCAAACCACGCAAAGCCAACTGGTAACTGGCTACTCCAAAACCACAGATCTGGCCAACTGCCACAGGGCTGATATAAGAGTGTTGTCGAAAGGTTTCCCGTGCATGAACGTTGGACAGGTGGACCTCCACCGCAGGGATGGCTACTCCCGCCAGTGCATCCCGAAGGGCGACACTGGTATGAGTCAGGCCTCCGGGATTGATGAGAATACCTCTAACACCCTGCTCACGAGCGGCATGAATCCGGTCGATAAGCTCGCCTTCGTGATTCGATTGGAAGGTATCTAACTCGACTCCCAACTCTCCAGCCAGCACGTTCAGGCTGTTGTCGACATCCTGCAAAGTGTCGCTACCATAGATCTCGGGTTCACGGGTTCCTAGCAAATTAAGGTTGGGACCGTGCAAAACCAGGATCATGGAACCCGCACCTTTCATTGCAATTCCTCCAGCAGACGAAACTGTTCCCGGGATAAAAGGTAACGCCCTTTTCCGTAGTTTCCGTTACAAGCCATGGTCAGGATGACAAAGTAATCCTCACTCAACGCCCGAATAATCACCTGGAAACGCTCTGTACGTACGGTAACTTCCTCAATCTCGCCGGAATTAAGAATAGCCAGGGTGTCCTTCATCTCTTTCAGGACATGGGCATACTCAACGGCAAAGGGGTTGAGGTCTCCGGCCTCACAGGGCTGATCATACTGCTCCACCGCCAGACCGTCATAGCCCATCAGCACGGCGCTATAGCCATCGGATTCTTCAACGATGTCCTGCAGAATCTTTTTGAACATGTTCCCTCCGTAGGCGTACAGCAGTCAACCAACGCTGCAAAGTGGCCAGCGGTTCTGCTTCGGCGGTAGTTACGGCGAGGGGCTCCTGTTCAACAACCGCCTCAACCTGAGAATCAGCAGATAAACGACCTTCCAATTCTATTAGTTTGATCCGAACTTCGGCGTTATCCGGATTGGCCTGAAGAATATCCCGGTAAACTTGACAAGCCTGAGACAATAAACCCTGTTTGACAAAAAGTTCCGCAATCGTGGTAGTAGCAATGGGGGCGTCGGCGGGTTGAATATCTTCGGCCTTGGGAACAACGGTCTTCGGCTCAGGCTCCAGATCAGGCTCAGGCGTCGCTACATCGGATAGCCGGTTCAACATGTGCTGAATCGAGCTGTTTCCCGGATGGATTTGTTCGGCCCTCTCTAAAACCTGGCGAGCTATATCGGTCTGCCCCTTTTGACTATAGATAGCAGCCAACCCCTTAAAGGCAGCTATACTTTCTCCGTCCAGGGTCAAGGCCTTGTTAAAACAACCGAGCGCCTCTCCGGTTTCCCCGCGAGCCATCAATATCTGACCAAGCACCACATGCCCGGGGCTGAACCAGGGAAGCCCCTGCATCCCCTTACGAGCGATATCTAGTGCCTCGTCCAACCTGCCTAACTGACGGTAAGCATCGCTGAGCGATACAAAAACTGTTGAATGGGGATCTTTCGCCAGAATATCAACATAACCGGCGATTTTGGCTTGCAGAGCAGCATCGGAATTGTTTGCCATAGCATCATCCTCGGGATATGCCAGCCTTCAGCGTATCAGTCAGCAGAGCGTCGAGTCCGGGTACTTCCTGGATAAGACAATCGCCTATCCCACGATTGAGTACTAAACGCAGGATCCCCTCTGAGACCTTTTTGTCCCGTTGCATCGCCTGGATATAATCAGCAACGGAATAGGTGGGGGGATCGACGGGTAAACCGAAAGAAATCAGCAACTCTCTGATGGCGGACACATCCTGTTGGCTGCAAAGATCGAGTCGTCTGGAGATTTCAGCAGCGACAACCATTCCGATTGCGACAGCCTCTCCATGCCGGTAGGCTCCATATCCCGCCAAAGCTTCAACCGCATGGCCAAAAGTGTGGCCAAAGTTAAGAATTGCCCTGAAAGAGCTCTCTTTTTCGTCAATTTCTACAACATTTGCCTTAATTTGGCAAGATTTCTTTACCACACGAATCAGCGCTTCGGGGTCCTGTTGACACAACGCTTCCCGTTGTTCAGACAAAACATTAAAAAATTCCCGATCGCAGATGACACCATATTTGACGACTTCGGCCATTCCTGCAGCAAACTCCCTGTTGGGCAGAGTTGCCAGGGTAGCTACGTCGATATGCACGTGGCGTGGCTGATAAAAGGCACCGATAAGGTTCTTGCCGAGGGGATGATTGACCGCTGTCTTACCGCCAACCGAACTGTCAACCTGAGCCAGCAGAGTAGTCGGCACTTGGGCAAAAGCGATACCCCGCAGAAAAATCGCGGCGGCAAAACCAACCATATCACCGATTACCCCGCCCCCCAGAGCCAGCAACCCGGAAGAGCGATCGAAACCCTGTTCGATAAGCTGGTCAAATATTTTTTGCAGAGTAATGAAATTTTTGTGTTCTTCGCCATCGGGAAGAATGATGATTGATACAGCAAAACCACTATCCACAAGTGCTTGCTGCACAAGCTCGCCGTAGTGATCGGCGATGGCCGAGTTGGTGACGATTGCCAATTTTTTTGGGAATTCCACTGCTTGCAGAGCTTCACCCAGGCGATCGAGAATACCGTGACCGATCCAAATAGGATAAGCCCGATCTCCCAATCCAACCACCAAACGTTCTAACATGCTCGCCATCAATCTTTCACTCTCGTCATAATTTCGTGGACCACATCCTCAACCTCTCGGCCATCCGTATCGATGATGAGATCGGCCTGTTCATAGAGGGGAACGCGCTGTTGCAAGAGATTCACAATATCGGCTTCGGACCGATCGGAGCTCGCCAACGGGCGGTCACTCGAACCGACAAGCCGCGCGCGAAGGGTTTCCCAGCTGGCCCGAAGGTAGATTACTAGTCCAAGACGCCGCATAAGTTGCCAGTTTTCCTGGCGACCAACGATTCCCCCACCCGTCGCAAGAACAATCGGGGTAGTCTCATTCAGGGAACGCAGCGCTTCTGTTTCGTAGCGGCGGAAAGAATCCTCACCCTGATCGGCAAAAATGGTTGGAATGGTGCAGCCCTGCTGTTGCACGATCAAGGCATCAAGATCGACCAGCGGCCTTCCTGACAATTTTGCCAGGACACGAGCGATAGTGCTCTTGCCAGCCCCCATAAAGCCCACCAGCACAAGGGTTTTCTCAGAAGTTTTGCACATATTGTTGATAAGCATTCAAATTTTGTCGGATCTCTTCCATGGCATCCCCACCGAACTTTTGCAGCATCGCAGAGGCTACTTCAATGGCCACTACAGCTTCGGCCACTATGGCAGCTGCCGGCACGGCACACACATCTGATCTTTCAACCACAGCCTCAAAAGGCTCCTTGGTATGAAGGTCGATGGTCTGTAAAGGCTGATAAAGGGTTGGGATCGGCTTCATTGCTCCACGGACCACCAGAGGTTCTCCATTTGTCATGCCTCCCTCAAGCCCTCCTGCACGGTTGGTCCGCCGACGAATCTGTTCTCCCTGCTGGACAATCTCATCATGAACCTGGCTACCGGGGCGACGCGCGGCCTCAAAACCAAGACCTACTTCAACCCCCTTGAAAGCCTGAATACTCATCAACGCTCCTGCCAAACGTCCATCGAGGCGCTTATCCCAATGAACATGGGACCCCAGTCCTACAGGCAGACCCAGCACCGCTACTTCAACAACCCCGCCCAGGGAGTCACCGGCAGCCTTTGCCTTATCAATGGCATCAATCATGGCCTGTTCGGCGGTTGCGCAATAAGTGCGACAGGGAGAGACCTCGCTGCGTTCGAAACGCTCGCGGTAATCGTCAATTTGGGCTTCGGCACAAACACCCCCGATCTCGGTCACATACCCAAGCACTTCAATCCCTAAAGAACGCAAAAAGGTTGCACACAGGGCACCAACAGCAACACGAGCAGCAGTCTCTCTGGCACTGGATCGTTCAAGAATATTCCTGGCATCGTCCTGCCGGTATTTGATCACACCACTGAGGTCGGCATGCCCCGGCCGCGGATGGGTTATGGCAATACCCTGTTGACGATCTTCTGCCTGGGAGGACATGGCTTTTTGCCAATTTTCCCAGTCCCGGTTCTGGATCGAGAGGGTAATCGGCGAGCCGAGAGTCTTGCCCCATCGCACGCCGGACATAAATACCACCTGGTCCCGTTCAATCTTCATACGGCCACCACGGCCATAGCCTTCCTGCCGTCTTGCCAAACACCGATTAATGTCATCAGTACTTAATTCAAGATTGGCCGGCAACCCTTCAACAATAGCTGTCAAACCCGGCCCATGGGATTCCCCCGCCGTCAGATAACGCAATTCCATGAGTCTGTTCTGCCTTTCACCGTAATAACTTGAAAAAAAGGACAGGTGGGCACCTGTCCTTTTGAATACTTCAGAAATAATAGATGAGTTGAAGCTGTTTTGCTAGTCCAAAATACGCGGCGTGATGAAGATCAACAGTTCGCGGCGATCTGTGCTATCCAACTGACTTTTAAAAAGGTTGCCAAGAATGGGAATGTGCTGGAGCCAGGGAACACCACTGTCACTGGCCTGCGTGTCTTCTATAAAAATACCTCCAATGACGGTGGTTTCACCATCCTGAACCAAGGCCCTAGTTTCAGCTTGCTTG
Source organism: Syntrophotalea acetylenivorans (assembly GCF_001887775.1). Classification (NCBI taxonomy): domain Bacteria; kingdom Pseudomonadati; phylum Thermodesulfobacteriota; class Desulfuromonadia; order Desulfuromonadales; family Syntrophotaleaceae; genus Syntrophotalea; species Syntrophotalea acetylenivorans. Next base: position 3,196,144 of record NZ_CP015519.1, on the reverse strand, counting down.
GTCGAAATGGCAAGCACCCCATTTTCCAACAGGGGGGCATCATTTTTGGCCTCAATTTCCAGAAAAATAGACCCGTCTGCATTGATTTCCGGGGTCACCTTTAGGCTCAATTCGGCCTTTTTGAATTCGGTCTTAGTCCCATCCTCACTTACAGTTGTATAGGGAATTTCTCGCCCTTGGCGAATTTCGCCTTCCTCACCATTCAGGGTAGTAATCCTTGGCGAGGAAATGATACGTCCCAAGTTAGCTTTTTCCACAGCGGCAAGGCGCAAATCGAGTACAAGCTTATCAAGGCCGACCCGACCGAAAGTGAAATCGGAAGCAAAACCGGAGGAAGCGCCAGCCGCAACGTTTGCCGGAAAGAGAGCAAAATCACCACCAAGACCAGTGGTACCGGCTACACCAGCGGTTCCCGTTGGGTCGTCATCGTAGCTCACACCCCAGTTCACTCCCAACTCACGAGAGAAAGTCGACTCAGCCTCAACAATACGGGCTTCGATCAAAACCTGCCGTTCTGGTGTATCGAGAAGAGCAGCCAGCTTTTTAATACTGGCTACAGCAGAGGGAACATCAGTAACAATAAGTTTTTTATCCCGAACATCTTCTATAATACTGCCCCGTTCAGTAAGTCGCGTCTTGCTCTTGGAAGCGACCGATTCAACATCGGTATAATTAATAGCGATCACCTCACTGACCAGGTCTTCCATTTTCTCTAAAGCGCGACTTGCCACAAATTGCTCTTGCTGCATCTTGCGAATTTGATCCTTAGGCATAATGCGCGCGATATTGCCTTCACGCAGCATCCCCAGCTCTTTAATATCCATGATCAACTTCAGAGCCTGGTCCCAAGGCACATCCACCAGCCGCAGGGTGATGGTTCCTTTCACATCATCGCTGGCAATGATATTGAGATCGCTGACTTCAGCAATCAATTGTAAAATGTTACGAATTTCAGCATCATCAAAAACAAGAGAGATCTTCTGACCGGTAAAAGCTACTGCCTGGCTTTCCCCTGTTGGAACAAAGGTTCCTGCAACCGGCGCAAAGGAAGTTTTTCCATCTGTCACGCCAACGGTACCATCTGCTTTGGATTGATTTTCCATAGACAGCTCGGGTCCGGTAGTAGTCATAGCCACTGGAACTTTTTTAGTAACGACGGAGGCTGGTTGGATTTCAGCAAAGGGACCATCATCAACGATAAATTTAACAAGGGAACCCTGTTTTTCCAGTCGATAGGAAACGGGACCTTTTAATTCGACAGCAAAACGTACATCCTGAATACCATTAGCAAATACGGTATAGGGGGTGACCAAACGAATGGCGCTGGGAAAGCTCGACGGATCGACAACACGCCTCAGGGACCGATTTATGGCGGCATTTTCAACCCCGAACCGTACAATGTCCCCATCAATAACCGGGTCGACAAGTGTGGCTGGGTTGGAAAGTTGCAGAGTCAAAACCGACTGACCGCCTTCGGCTATAAAATCGATAGCCTCAATGGTCACCTGGACACCCTCTTGAGAAGGTGGGGTATTTTCACCCACAATGGGCTTTTGGTCCCAAACAACCTGAACCGCCTGGCCGGTCGAGGACACACTATACTCAGGCAATTTCTCACCTGTGGCATCAAACACAAAACGGGATTTGGTTGGGTACCTGCCTACTCGCAACCCTTTAAAAGCACCACTCAAAGAATAGGCCTTTTCTGCACTCCCCGGCTCGATGTCGTAAAGATCGACAACCAGTCGCGGCGGTGCTCCGAGGCTGAAGTGACGATATTTACCGATACTTCCATCAGTCATCAACAACACCTGGCCATCTAAAATATCGACAGACTTGACCTGCGTTGCTGGCATGGTCAATTCATCCAATGGCGGCTCGGCTTGAGCCCCATGGACCTGAAAGAACATGATTGCCGTCACTATCAGGCAAAGCAGACTTAAACCGCTGGCCAATCGCGCGCCCATCGGACTCCATGACATATGACGCATCTCACTATACTCCTTGCCGCTTAGGAAGTTGAATCTCCTGAACACTCGTACGGTACTCGCCTGCAAAATTATAGAACCGTTCCTCTACAACAACTGCATCTTCCCGGATATCTGTAACCTGACCAGCATTCGTGCCGATTTTTATCCCCCGCTTTAATACATAAGCTTTGCCGCCCGGGGCCATCACCATGGCCATCGGCTCATTGCGGCCGATGATTACTCCAATCAGTCGAAACTGGCCAAGGTCGAATTTCTGCAGAGGAGTCAGAGGCTTTCCGTTTTCGGTAAAAGCCTTGCGGATTTTCACCAAAGCCAAAAAGGGATCGCGACGACCAGCCGGTGCATAAACATATTTGGACTCAACCTTCTCAGGCTTAGCTGGTTTTTGCTGCAAAGACTGCTTCTTGGCTGCAACTTTCGCCATGACCTTTTTCGCCTCTGGCAACTTTTTCTGCGGAGCTTCTTCGCCGCAACCCGCCAGAGACAAACAGGCAATCAGCAATAACGTCGTAAGGAAGGACATGCGCATCATCATTTCTTCCTTTTCTTTATATTTTTATTAGGTGCGGTTCCGCCTTCGATAAACCGGAAGGTGGTTGCCAGACACTCAATAGACAGCAGGTTTCTGCCACCACTCATTTGGGGGCTGTCCATCATGAGATTGTTGATATTAACTATTCGCGCCATGTTGCTCACGTCATAAGTGAACATGGCAACTTCATGATACGAACCGACCAACTTGAGACTGACCGGCACCTCGGCATAAAAGCCCTGGGGTACTTCCTTGTCGGGCTTGAAACGCAACACATCAAGACCATTGTCTTTAGCCAGCGAGGCGATACTCGTTAGCAGCGTAGGTATTTCTTGCTTATTCGGCAACTCTGCCAAAGCGTGATCCAGCTTGCGCTTCATACTTTCGTATTCACTTTTAAACTTGGGCAGGTTATTGGCGATACGCCGATCCTCCTGCAACTTGGCGAATCGGGAGTTTTTTTGCTGTTCGAGCCTGACATATTCCTTGTGCTTCTCGAGATACACAAAGTAAACAAACCCGGCAAAAATAAGCGCCACAACTCCTGTAAGCAGCAACAGCCGCTGATATAGAGGCCAGTTGAAAATTTTTTCAATACTGGGATGCATATTGATCGACCCTTTTTATAGCTATTTGGCTTTTGGCTCTGTGGGCGTCTCAGCAAGGCAGGAAACCTCAAACTTCTGCAACTTCATCCCGCCTTGCTTGGTCTGCTCGGTAACCTTCAATACAACCTGGCGATAATAGGGGGATGTCTCCAAGTCGCGCATAAAACGAGCCACCGTTGCTTCGTTCAAGCCGACCCCCTTGATTGATATCGCCCCTTTGGACTCTTTGAAGGAGGAGAGCCACAACTTGTCAGGCAACACTCGACTCAGTTCATCAAGCAGATGCACCGGCCCGGTCTTCTTTTCCTTCAGCGCTGCCAGCACATCAAGTTTGCCTTGAAACTCTTTTTGCAATTCCTTGAAATGCGCTACCTCGCCAAGAGTTTTCTTCAAGCGATTGATCTCTTTTTGGATTTCGGTAATTTCCTTTTTCTCTGAGGAAATCTTGACCGCAACAGAGGTATAGAGACCGCCACATACTAAACTGGTCAGAGCCAGAACCAGTGCCAGCACGATCAACTGGCCCTGCAATCGGGCTTTTTTCTGAGCAGCTCTGACGGGTAGCAAATTGATACGAATCATTTGTCGCCCAACCTCCTCATGGCAAGCCCGACTCCAACAGCAAAGAGGGGCCCAACAGCCTGCACATAGGCAGGATCAAAAAGGTCCTCATTCACCTCAATGCGACGGAAGGGATCTAAAATTTCAACAGGAACTCCGAGTCGCTGCTCAAAGGCTTGGTCAATGCCGGAGGTCTTCGAAACACCACCACTGATAAAAAGCTTTGTTACCTTGTCATCGGTCGATGTCGCGGAGAAATAATCGAGAGATCGCTGAATTTCTTGCGCCAGAGTATCAGCAGCCTCACTCATGACTTCAGCCAACACGGCAGTATCGATCTCCCCAACCTCGCCGCCAAGTTTGGCCTGCTCGGCCTCCTCGCTGTTAATCCCAAGGCGCTTCTGAATTTCCTCATTGAACATGTTGCCCCCGGTCTGCAAATCCCGGGTAAAAACAGAAACACCTTCTTTGAGGACGTTCACATTCATAGTGCTTGCACCGACATTGATTAATGCAACAATCTCCCCTTCTTCCACATCATAATTTGCCTGGAAGGCATTTTCGATGGCGAAAGAGTCGATATCGAGCACAACCGGATTCAAACCGCATTCGTGAAAAACGGTCAAACCTTCATTGACAAAGTCTTTTTTTGCCGCCACCAGAATCACATTCATCTGGGCGGGATCCTTTGGATCTGGACCGACGATTTGAAAATCAAGATTTACTTCGGAAATTTCAAAAGGGATAAACTGCTCGGCTTCCCACTCAATGGAGGCTTCGACTTCCTCCTCGGTCATAATCGGCATGGTGATTTTACGAATAATAACCGAATGTCCAGATACCGAAGCAGCGACATTTTTTGTCTTGACCTTCTGGTTTTCCACCAGGTTCCGAATACTATCGACCACAGCAACGGAATCCATAACCGTGTTATCGACAATGGCCTCGGGCGGCAATTGCGCAATACCAAGATTCAGCAACTGATAACCGCCCTTGACAGCCTTAAGCTGCACAAGCTTAACGGAACTGGACCCGACATCGATGCCAACGATATCTTTTTTTATCCCAAATAGCCCCTGTAGCATCAAAAAGACCCCATTCTAAGATGGATGGTAAGCAAGTGAAGTGAACAGCGATCTAGCGGAGCACACAGCTCAGGCTACTCTTAAAGCAAGGCATGTGCCAAACACCGTCCAGTCCTGAATCAGTATTCCAAAGCTATGCGGATTAACGCGATGTTCTTATGGATTAACTAATGGGAAGAGCCCTCCAACCATTAAATATAAGAAACACCATCGCTGACAGTTTTTACTAAACTGAATACTACCGCGAATAACGGTGATATTTATTGCAATTGGACCAATTATAAGGCAATGAAAAACACTGTCAATAAAATTAAAATATTTCAAGCGCATGGATTAAGCCATGAGAGCCTGTCTGCTGACCAGCGACAAGACGAACAGTCCCCAGGTATCCCTGCGGGTCAACAGTACTGTTTACACTAAAAACCACCAAACAAAAAACCTCTACCTTTGGCACAAGCCAAGGTACCATACCAATAATTGCTGGCCCCATAATAAATAAACCAGGCCCCCAGAGCCAAAAAGGGACCGAAGGGAATAGCGAGTTTGCCATCCGCCCCCTTGAGCCACATAAGAGGCACACCGACCAGGGAGCCCGCCAGCGAACCAAAAAATATCACAGGCAACATAGCCTTCCAACCCAAAAAAGCTCCCATCATTGCCAACAGTTTGATGTCTCCGCCACCCATACCTTCCTTACCGGTCAGGCGATGATAGACTTCAGCCACCAACCACAGACTTCCCCCGCCCAGCAAAATACCGAGCAGTGAGTCGTACCAGGCGAGCCAGGGGATCAAGAATGCAGCGAGAAAACCAACTACGATGCCAGGCAGACTGATAGCATCCGGAATAATCTGGTGGTCAATATCGATGAAAGTAATGACAATCAACGTCGCCACAAACAGCCAATAGACGGGAGTGACCCAACTGACACCGAAAGAAAAAAGCACAAAAACAAAAAGGACACCGGTCAGAACCTCAACCAGAGGGTAACGGACAGAGATCCGAGTTTTGCAGGACGCACACTTGCCACCTAAAACAAGGTAGCTGAGGATGGGTATATTTTGATACCAAGGAATGCCAATTCCGCACTTTGGACAGCGCGAGGGCGGCGAAATGACGGACTCACCAGCAGGGATACGCCCAATGCAAACGTTCAGGAACGATCCTACAATGGTCCCAAACAAAAAACCACCGAACAACAAAAACCAATGAGAAACCACCCTGACCTCCGTTTGCTTATAAGGCGTTTAGCGAAACTATTGCTAATCAATGAACCCCCCAACAAGATTTAATTTAAGTCAAGGTCGTTCAAGACGCAATACAGGAGGCTCCCATTCCAGCATGAAACCAGCCGGAAGTCGTGGCAAGACATCAAGGTAGCGAGGGACCAGATCTTGTAAAGAAACAGCATCAATTCCATGTTCTTTTCGGTAGCTATCAAGCGCCACCTGAACTTGGATGGCTTGATCGAAAACTTTAATGCTATCAAGATAGCGCTCTTTAATGTATTCTTCCTGTTCAGAATCAAACATGGCCTGCAGCATAGAGCGGCCAGCGAGCAAGTTGCCACCGCGTCCCATCAGAGTACCCGCCAAATGACCAAACCAGGGTGGGGCATCAGAACGTTTACCCATTTTAAAAAACAACTCTGCAGCCATTGTTGGCTCCTGCAAATAATAAAAATGATTAAATGCCTGAAAAAAAGGAAAAAAAAGAATATCTGGGTGGGCTTCAACACCACGATCCAATATGAGATTGGTCTGTTGGGCATACTCCGGTGCGATAGGAGCAAGTAATGACTGGCAATAATAAAAAGGGTCAATAAACTCCGGATACAGGTCGGTCATCACGTCAAAGTTCTGTGCCAAACTGTCGGCGTAATTCTCCTTATCCACACCCCGTAACGGCCCACCAGCAAAAATTGCCACCTTTACAAAGAGGGTGTAGCCAGCCATTTGGCGGGCGTAACCACTGGCGACTTTCAAGGCCGGCGAGGGCGGAGCGGGAGAAAGATAGTAATCGGACCAACGAGCCTTTCCCTGCTGCACCCCCCAAACAGCAAGATAAAAAACCAATAGCACGCCGACCACAGCGATTTTCATTTTAGGTCCCGTCGATTGTAAACTGATGTTGCGATGGCCAATATCAAGCCGCAATATAGCAAAACATAAGCTAAGTTAAGCACCAACGAAGAAGCCGAAGGCCAGTTATCCAAAGCAACAATAACCCCCTTATAGTCTAATCGTGAAAAATTGGGAAAGGCCAACGTCATGCCCACCAAAATTTTTCGCAACAGCAGTGAATTCCCCTTAAAAAATTCGACGGCCACGGGCAGGCCAGTGCAGATAAGATAATAGGAGAGCGTCACCAGCAACACAGTAAAGCTGCCCCGGACCATACCGGAAAAAAGTACAATAGCTGCCAGAATCATGGCCTCTATGCTGAGCACCCCCCACCAGGAGAGTAAATATCCGCCAATGCCGAGATGACTAAAGTACTCCACCCCGACCCATGATTTTATTACTACCAGCACACCATAGCCGATAAAAGCCAACAATCCATTTAGCAGCAACAACAAGAACAACAGCCCAGCAAATACCCCAAGAGTATAATCAGTTCGTGACAAGGGATGTGCCAGCAGCGTATGGATAACGCGCCGGTCCTCTCCCCAGCTCATCACATGCACAGCATGAAAAAATAGGAAAACCATCCCGACACACCAGCCGACAGTCACCACAAAATCTGCAGATACGCGACCGATGTCCCGAGGTACGAAGGCAAAAAAGAACAGGCCGCTCAGCTCAATAGCCAACGCTAATGCCACCAACCCGAGCAGGGCGTGACGCCGTAAGCCGTCCACACCAACCAGCTTGGCAACGGCAAAAATCCGCTTCAACGCCCCCTTCATGATTGTTCCTCCGCAATGGCACTTAAAAAACCGTCCACAATGGAATTAGTACCAAATTCGGCCGACAAGTCATTCGGCGTACCAAGGAATCGCTTCTCCCCCTTATGCAGAATCAGAACCCTGTCAGCCAACTGATCCATGTCTTCAAGGATATGGGTACAAAAGAGGATGGTTTTTCCCTGAACCTTAAGGTCACGAATTAGCCGAATAATACTGGCCCGCCCTATGGGATCAAGGCCGCTCATCGGCTCATCCAGAACCAACAGAGCAGGATCATGCACCAGCGCAAGCACAAAACTGCCACGCTGCTGCATGCCCTTTGAATAGGTACGGATAGGACGCTTCCGAACATCCCAGAGTTCCAGCGTCTTTAGCCATCGTTCGGACTGTTCGGCAAGAACCGCCTTCGGTAGATCATGGGTGGCACCTACAAAACGCAACATATCCAAAATCGTCAGGCTGGCGGGAAAACTTGCAATCTCGGGCAAATATCCAATATCACGACGCAGGATACTATTCTCCGGCGACCGGTCTTCTATGGTGATACACCCCCGGTCGGGGCGGATAAAGTCCATCAACAGCCGGATACAGGTGCTCTTGCCGGCTCCATTGGCGCCGATCAACCCCAAGGTTTCTCCCCGCCGAACAGAAAAGGTCACCCCCCGCAACGCCGGTGCGGAAACCCCGCCAAGCTCTCGTTGATAGGTCTTCCAGACCTCAGAAAAGACAACGCTATCGGCCATGCAATTTCTCACCTTTAATCTTGTTTACACATGCCAAAAAAGGGCACCCGCTAATGCAGGTGCCCTGTCCATAATAAAACCGAGTTCTAGCTTTTAGCGAGCACCCCAGAGACCACCGACAGGCCTCGTAACACCTGTGAAGTCATCGCCGGTAGTTGAAGCTGGGCAATCAGCCGCGAGGAGCGGAGTGCCTTCCGTTCCGGCGGTCTGATCAAAGAAGATTGCGGTAGTGTCGCCGTCAACCGCATAATAGGTATTCCCGGTAAGATGTTTGGCAACGCCAGTGAAAGTAGCGCCATTTGCATCGGTGCTGCCGAGAATCATCACATTATTCCCCAGCGGAATCTGAATCCCACGAGCGACAGCACTAGCATCGGTTCCAGTAATGATGGGGAAGTTACCCGCAACGCCGTTATTGGGGCCGGTAATAATAGTACCGGCACCAAAAGTACCAGCACCCGGGAGGGCAGCAACCGCCGCAGTAGTACCGAACACCCGCCAATCCCCGAAGAAGGCGGCCTGGGAGGTAGAAAGGTTGCGAACATCACTTAGGCCAGAAGCATTGAAGCCGCGGGTCCGATAGGCCGCGAACTGAGGAATGGCGATGGCTGCCAAAATACCAATAATAGCAACGACGATCAGCAGTTCGATCAGGGTGAAACCCTTTTGGGACTTTCTCAACTTGGTCAACATAGTTTTGTTCTCCTTTTGTGAGTTGAAGGTAACGGCCCCGAAAAGCCAGTGGTTAATAATTTTCGAGACGAGGCACCCTATTCAATGCAACGAAAGTGCCAAAAACTTTACTTGCCTTATTACAAATACTTACCAATATCTGCCACGTAAAGCAACACTGCCACAGACAATAAAGGTCACACTTTTTGTCAAATTTTGTCTCCGACACGTGTCACAGAGACAAAGTAATGACGAGCATCTATTGTTCTCTGGAAAGAGATTAAACGCCAAAAATTATAATTTCTCCCTTGGCAAATAGCAAGGGAAGAAAGTCCCGCTTAAAAAATCCTTTTTCGATCCGAATAAGCTATTCATCCTCGCCTTCGTTTGCCATGCCGTATTTAGCCAAACGGTAGCGAATGGAACGGAAAGAGATACAGAGGAGTTCGGCGGCTTTTTTCCGCACCCCACCACACCGATCCAGGGCCTTGAGAAGGATATCCTGCTCGATGGTACCAAGGTAGGCATCGAGGTCAAGGCCTTCTTCAGGCAACTCGTCCAAAACGCCAGCCCCATTGGAAGTAGAACTACCAACGTGCTTCGGCAGGCTGTCTTCAGCCAACTCTCCATCGCAACCGAGCACCACGCAACGCTCGATGGTATTTTCCAGCTCGCGGATATTGCCGGGCCAGTGATAATCAAGGAGGCGACGCATAATCGATTCAGAGGCCTTAAGTTGATCGTCGCCAGTCAGTTTGTGCAAAAAGTGCTCGACCAGCAAGGGAATGTCCTCCTTGCGTTCTTTAAGGGCCGGAAGATCAACGTGAATAACATTGAGCCGATAAAAGAGGTCCTCACGAAAAGTTTCTTCCGCTACCATGTTTTCCAAATTTTTATTGGTAGCCGCCACCAAGCGCACATCGACCTTTATATCCTTGGTGCCTCCAACGCGGCGAAATTCGTGTTCCTGTAATACCCGCAGCAGTTTGACCTGCATCATGGCTGGCAATTCAGCGATCTCGTCAAGAAACACCGTTCCGCCACTAGCAACCTCGAACAGACCGGATTTTTGATGGGTAGCCCCCGTAAAGGCTCCCTTCTCGTGACCGAACAGTTCGCTTTCGAGTAGATTTTCAGGAATGGCTCCGCAATTAATGGGAACAAAGGGCTGGTCTTTGCGGCGGCTGTTATAGTGAACGGCTTTAGCAACCAGTTCTTTGCCAGTGCCGCTTTCCCCAGTTACTAAAACATTGGCTTTGCTGTCTGCAACTTTTTCAATAAAATGGTAAACCTGTTGCATGGCTCGACTCTTGCCAATCAGATTGGCAAAGGAGTAACGCTGGCCGAGTTCCTTTTTCAGTTCAAGATTTTCACGGCGCAATTCCTTGCGTTCCAGGGCATTTTTAACAATCAGCCGAATTTCTTCATTATTAAAAGGCTTGGTAATGTAGTCGTAGGCACCCTTTTTCATAGCATCCACCGCCTGCTGTGCGGTGGAAAAGGCGGTAATCATAATAATCGCTGTATCAGGGCAAGATTCTGTAATATAATCCAGCACACCGAAACCATCGAGGCGGGGCATCTTGATGTCACTAATGACCAGGTCGTAAGAGTGCTCTTTTAAACGAGCCACGGCCTGAGCCCCGTCAAAGGCCGCATCGACCGCATAACCCTCCCGGTGAAGCATGATACTGAGAAACTCACGCATACTCTCTTCATCATCGACGACCAGTATATTGTATTTTTCTTCTTTCAAAATTACTCCCCGATATTAACGTAATGCTTAAATCGTGATGGGTAATGAGTTTAAACCAAAGGTCTGTCGATCAAACTGCCTGCCCTATTTTGGCCATGTCCGGACTGGGCATGCTAATAATGAATCGCTCTCCGCCACCTTCTACTTTGACCAGGTCCAGCCGTCCCTGATGAGCCTCGACAATAGCATGTACCGTGGCCAACCCCAATCCGGTGCCACTGTCCTTGGTAGTAAAGAAAGGATCAAAAACCTTATCCCGAATGGCATCAGGAATCCCCGGGCCGGTATCTTCGATAAAAACAGCCGACACCTCAGAATCGAGCCCACAGATTAACCGTCCGCCATGTTCCATAGCCTCAGCGCCATTTAACATCAGGTTCAATAAAGCCTGGCGAAGTTGACTGCGGTCACAATACCATTCCAGTGCGGATTTATAATCCCTCTGCAATTCAACATCTTTAAACCGCTCATCCGCTGCGACCAGGGCAACCAGCTCATCGAGGAGTTCCACCAAATCCACCGACTCATAACAGAGCGGCGAGGGTCGAGCAAAGACCAGAAAGTCGGTCAGCAGCGCATTCAAGCGCTCCGCTTCCCGTACCACAATCCCCATCAGACGCCGATCCTGCTGCTCAAGTTTATCGTCCTCCATGAGCAACTGAACCGAACCGCTAATCGATGCCAGGGGATTGCGAATTTCATGAGCCATGCCGGCCGCCAACTGGCCGGCAGCAGCCAAGCGATCCGCACGTTTGAGTTGACCTTCCATTTCCTTGAGACGACTTAGATCCTGAAAGGTTATCAACAAACCCAGAGTCTCTCCCGACACATCTCTGACAATGGAAGAGGTAAATCCAACCGGTCGCTGGTTTCCCTGTTTATCGACCAGGCACGTTTCTCCACGAGCAACGGTTTTGAACTCATCCCCCTCCAAAACGATCATTTCCGGGAACAGTTCGCCGATGGGTCGATTGTAAATCGATTCCAGATAATAGCCGGTGATTGTTGTTGCACCAGCATTAAAAGATCGAACACGCCCAGCATTGTTAATAATGATCAGGCCACTTGGAATATTCTCCAGAATAATCTGATTAAGGTTCTCCAGTTCCTCGAAATCAATCTCCCGCTTTTTCAAAGCCAGTTCACTATGTCGCAACCGTTCAGCCAACAGACTGCTTAAAAAAGCGATAAGGTAAAAAACGATAACACTAATAAAAATGTTATAGAAAATCGCTCGACTGCTAACAGCATTGGCAGGGAAAGTCGAAAAAACCGGCAGCATGGAATAATACTGAAGATCGAGCAACCCGCCATAAAGGATTGTAGCCGCTGACGCTGCTACGAATACTTCGCGACGCGACAAAAAAATACTGACGCTAAAAATTATGAAGATGTAGAGGAAAGAAAGATGGCTGGCGATACCACCATCTAGAAAAATCAGGGCAGTGACAAACAGCAAATCCCAACAGATTTGGCATCGCAACAACAATTTGTTGCGATGCCTGAGACTGAACAGAGCAGGGAAGACCAACGACTGAATCAGGCAGACGGCAGCCAGCAGATAGAGCCAGCCAAGGGTCTGAGAGCCCGCAGTGGCAGAACGTATCTGGTTGACTATTGTACCACTGAGAAACAGGGCAACAACCAGCAGGCGGGCCACCAAATACCAGTAGAGAAAACGTGGCGCAGTCTTATCCCAATGAGCAATAAAGGTGTTACGTTTCATAAAATTACCGGTCAACCGCCCATTGCACCAGCAAGTTTGAAGATCGGAAGATACATGGCAATGACCAGACCACCCACAGTGGTACCGAGAAAGAGCATAAGCATTGGCTCCATCATGGCCGTCAAATTACCGACCGCATCATCAACTTCATCATCATAAAAGTCAGCGATCTTGTTGAGCATAGTATCGATGGAACCGGATTGTTCGCCAACGGCGATCATCTGGCATACCATAGGTGGAAAAACACCTGATTTTTCAAGCGGTTCGGCAATAGTCTTGCCCTCGCTAATACTCTGCTTGACCTTGTAAATGGCTTTTTCTATGGTTCGATTGCCAGCGGTCTTGGCCACAATCTCCAAACCATCGAGAATCGGCACCCCGCTGGAGATCATGGTCCCCAAGGTGCGGGTAAATTTGGCGACCGCCACCTTACGCAGTAGAATCCCAAAAATTGGCAGTTTGAGAATCTTATCGTCGATAAAATCCCGCCCCTTTTCAGTGGCATAGGTTTTTTTTAAGATAAAGATCAAAACGATGACACCCACGATAATAGCGAGGATATAGTTCTGCACAAAATTACTGATATTGATGACGACCTGAGTCGGCATCGGCAGGGCACTGCCAAAGTCGGCAAACATCTTTTCGAATGCCGGAATAACGAATATCAGGATGACTGAGATAACAACCAGAGCGATACCGACAATCGTAGCAGGATAGGTCATGGCGCTCTTGACCTTCTTCTTCAACTTCTGGGCCTTTTCCAGATAGGCTGCAAGGCGGTTCAAGATGGTATCGAGAATACCCCCCACCTCACCGGCCGCAACCAAATTGACGAAAAGATTATCAAAAGCCTTGGGGTGCTTTTTCAAGGCATCGGCAAAGGTCGAGCCCGACTCGACACTCTCCTTGACCTGAACCAGCATATCCTTGAAGATCTTCTTGTCCTGCTGCCGGCCGAGGATATCGAGGCATTGCACCAGAGGCAGGCCGGCATCGATCATGGTGGCGAACTGCCGGGTGAAGACAACCAGATCCTTGGTGGTCACCTTCCCGCCAAAGCCGGGCAGTTTGATCTCCATGTCAAGCCCCTTGCCCGCCTCTTTAATCTTGCCGGGCATCACCCCTTGACGTCGCAGAGCAGCACCGACCGCCGCTTCATTTGGCGCCTCCATCTCCCCTTTTTGAGCTTGGCCGCTGCGGGTCTTGCCTTCCCAAGCGAACTTGGCCATTTGTCACCTCTTTTTCTTAATCAGTTTAAAAACCGTAAGACGTAAGCCGTAAATCGTAAAAGGTTTAACCCTTTACGCCTTACCCATCACGCGTTACGGATTATCAAAGCTATCTTTATTTCTGCACCGAAACCTGTCTTTTCAACACGGCGGTAGGATTGGCTATCATCTGCTTCAGTTCATCCACTTCAGGGGAACGCACCAGCGCATCTTCCAGGGAAATCAATTTCTTGTGATAAAGCATAAATAAAGACTGGTTCAGGGTCTGCATGCCGTACTTTTCCTGTCCCATCTGCATCTGCGAATAGATCTGGTGGACCTTGTCATCTCGTATGAGAGCCCGGATCGCTACATTAGGCACCATAACCTCAAGCGACAATACTCGCCCCTTACCCTGAGCCTTGGGGATCAAGGTTTGGGACAATACCCCCTCCAGAACAAAGGAAAGCTGGGTACGCACCTGGGTCTGTTGGTTGGTGGGAAAAACATCGACAATACGGTTGATCGTCTGCACACAGGAATTGGTGTGCAGGGTCGCAAAACACAGATGCCCCGTCTCGGCGATTGTCAGAGCGGCCTCGATGGTTTCAAGGTCCCGCAATTCCCCTAAAAGCACCACGTCAGGATCCTGGCGCAAAATATATTTCAAGGCTTTTTTAAAGGAATGGGTATCGGAGCCTACTTCCCGTTGATTCACCAAACATTTTTTATGGGGATGTATGTACTCGATCGGATCTTCGATGGTGATGATGTGTTCCTGGCGCTCCATATTGATGGCATCGATAATCGACGCCAGGGTGGTCGACTTGCCGCTGCCCGTCGGCCCGGTAACCAGAACTAACCCCCGAGGCTTGCGTGAGATATCCCGCACCACGGAAGGCAACCCCAATTCTTCGAAGGACATGAATTTATAGGGGATCATCCGGAAGGCCCCGGCAATAGCACCGCGCTGCAAATAGATATTACCGCGAAAACGCGCCAGACCCTTTACGCCAAAGGAAAGATCAAGTTCGTTTTCTTCCTCGAACTTACGCTTCTGCGCATCGGTCAAAATACTGTAACAAAGCTGCTTGGTATCCTGGGCCTGAAAGGGGGGGGTGCTGAAGAGCCTTGACTTCACCGTCAATTCGTACCTGCGGCGGAGCACCAGAGGTAATATGAAGATCGGAGGCCCCCATTTCGACCATAGCTTTAAGCAGTTCGCGAATCCCCACCATTGAATTCTCTTCCTTTCAAATAAGATGGCGTCGCAAAAATTCCGCCCTACGGCGTTACGGTGTTTTTACAGGACCTCGACATACGCGATGTATGCCTTCATCCCTGAAAAAACACCAAGCCTTGTAGGTCAATTTTTTTGCATAACCATCCAATAATCAATATCAGGCACCAAATCACCAGAACAAGGAAACTAAGTTTAGCAAATTTCGGACCAATTGAGAGTCCGCAAAAACTTTAAAATTCCGTGATACGTAATAGGTAAGGGGTTAAAACCAATTACGCCTTACCCATCACGCCTTACGGGTTTCAATCATCCGCCACCGTACTGCGCAATACCTCTTCAAAGGAAGTCACCCCTTCCTTCAATTTACTCAAAGCTGACTGACGCATGGTTTTAACTCCCAAACGCATCGATTCGCGTTTGATCTCTGCGGTATTGGCTCCGGCCAGCACCAACTCCCGAATTTCCTCGAACATCGGCATGACCTGGTAGATGCCGACCCGGCCCTTGTATCCAGTGTTATTGCAGGTCGAACAGCCTTGCCCCTTGTAGCAAACGTATTCATCAACCTCTTCTGGTGAGACACCGGCATCGAGCAAGGCCTGCTTGGAGATATCTTCTACTTCCTTGCATTCTGAACAAACCCTGCGACCCAATCGTTGAGCGGTAATCAGATTAACCGCAGAGGCCACGAGAAAAGGCTCGATACCCATGTTGAGCATACGACTGATCGTGCTCGGTGCATCGTTGGTGTGCAGAGTCGACAACACCAAGTGACCGGTAAGCGCCGCCTTGACACCAATTTCTGCCGTCTCAAAGTCACGGATCTCGCCGATCATGATGATGTCGGGATCCTGGCGGAGAAAGGAGCGCAGAGCATTGGCGAAGTTGAGACCGATCTCCTCGTGCATGTGGACCTGATTGATGCCGGCGAAGTTAAATTCGACCGGATCTTCCGCGGTGGAGATATTGAGGGTACTGTCGTTGAGCTCAGCAAGGGCCGAATAAAGAGAAACGGTCTTGCCGGAACCGGTCGGCCCGGTGACCAGCACCATGCCGAAAGGCTTATGAATCGCTTCCTTGAACCACTTAAGCGGCTCTTCCTCGTAACCCAACTTGGTCATATCGAGCTGTAGGTTCGACTTATCGAGCAGTCGCAAAACCATCTTCTCGCCAAACAGGGTCGGCAAGCAGCTGACCCGGTAATCCATGTCTTTTCCGCCGGGGAGCTTGATCTTAATCCGACCGTCTTGAGGCAGACGTCGTTCGGCGATATCCATCTCAGCCATGATCTTGAGACGGGAGATGATGGCCGCCCGCAACTTCATCGGCGGTTTCATGGATTCGTACAAGACACCATCGATACGATAACGTACGCGGAAGGCTTTCTCATAAGGCTCGATGTGAATATCCGACGCCTTTTTTTTGATGGCGTCAGTCAGAATCAAGTTGACCAGTTTGACGACCGGCGCGTCCTCTGTAGCTCGTTCCAGTTCACGGACATCGACGTCATCGTCGTCATCGACCAATTCGAGGTCGATATCGTCCAGATCGCCCATGACATCGGCCAACGAAGCGCTCTGGTCGTAATATTGGTCGATAGCCGTCTTGATGGAAGATTCCGTCGCCACAACAACTTCGACATTGAAGCCGGTCATGAACTTGATGTCATCGATAGCAAAGATATTCGATGGGTCGTTCATGGCGACGATCAGGGTCGATCCGGCTCGGTTTACCGGTACGATCTGATATTTCTGGGCTACTTCGGGAGGTATCTGCCGAATGACATCGGCATCGATCTCAAATTCCGACAGATTAATGGAGGGCACACCATACTGTTTGGAGAGAAACGCTGAAAGTTCTTCTTCTTTTACAAAGCCGAGCTTTATCAGGCTGGAACCCAGACGTCCTCCCTGGGCTTTCTGGTCTTCCAGGGCATCGTGCAACTGCTGATCGCTGATCAGCTCGTTGCGAACCAGCAATTCACCGAGTCTGTTGCTTGTCATATAGTAAACCAGTATTTTTGGAAGTCAGCTTAAAAAACAATCACTTAAAAACGGCTCATCTTGCGCATCCTATAGAAAAGACTAAGGAAAAGTCAAGGAAATGACCCTCAACCTGTCAATTCATTAATAAGACAGCGCTTCATCAGACCTTCTAAAGGCCTGACCTCGGTCCAAAGGGTAAAAGCTTCTTCCCCTTGCCCGGCCAACATTCCCAGTCCATCGCTGGCACGAAGCCCCCTGCTCATGGCCTGTTGAAGCAAGGGGGTGCCGGTTTTACTGTAGACCATGTCATAGATCGCTACTTCTTTACTTAAACCCACCCAAGGCAGGTCCGCAAAGACTTCACCCTTCAAACCGACAGCCGAGGTGTTGGCCAGAAGGTCAATGTTTTCGGTCGCCCGGCGCAACTCCTCTTTATCGATACCGAAATGCTCAAAGCTGACTTCCGGGAATATTTCCCTGAACTCTTGAATCAGAGCTTCCGCCCGACTGCGGGTCCGGTTGGCAATACCGATCCAGGAAGCACCTGCTTGGCACAAGGAAACCAGCGCCGCCCGGCAAGCACCCCCGGCCCCCAAAAGTAAAATTCGTTGGCCATCAGGGTTGAAATGCAAATCTTCGGCCAGCGACCGCAAAAACCCCAGGCCATCGGTATTATAACCGATCAGTCGGCCCTGACTATTGACGATGGTATTAACCGCGCCGATCAAACGAGCGGCAGGATCGATATCATCCAACAAGGGAAAGACAGCCTCTTTATGGGGGACGGTAACGTTAACCCCCCACAGTCCGAGACTACGGATTGAGTCAACAGCTTGAGGAAGCAGTTCAGCAGGTACATGGAACGGTACATAAACAGCGTTGATACCAGCCTGTTGCAAGGCCTGATTTTGCATAACCGGCGACAGGGAATGAGCCACCGGATCACCGAAAATTCCTAAAACCCTGGTTTTACCATTCAGTTGCACAACCGTCCCTTCCCTTCCTTTCTTTTCTTGTTTTCGCCAACCTACTGTCCACAATCGAGATAATCATGATACTGGATGATCTCTGTTTCAGAAAGAATCTGCCGTGCACTTACAATGTCCGCACTGATCGCCTGTACCAACTCACTGGAATCAGCAAAACGCATCTCGTCCCGCAATCGCTTAACAAAGTAGACCCGCAAGTCTTCCCCATAAAGTTGCCCATCGAAGTCTAGCAGATGTACTTCGATAGACAATCCGGCAGCCTCAAATGTAGGGTTCAGACCAATATTAAGGACCCCGTTGAAGACCTCGGCACCTCGTTTGACCTTCACCGCATAAACCCCGGGGCTTGGCAGAAGTTCTTTGTCAGTTTGAAGATTCGCGGTTGGAAATCCTAGTTTCTGCCCTCGTTTGAAACCATGGACTACCCGGCCTTGCAGGGTAAAATTGCGACCCAGCAGGTCCACCACCTGATGCACCTGGCCTTCTTTGATCAACTGGCGAATACGGGTCGAGCTATAAACCTGCCCTTCCCCGCTAATCGGTTCGAGAACTTCCACGGCAAATCCGAGATATTCTCCCATACGCTGCAATAATTGGGCATTGCCTTCGCGGCCCTTACCAAAAAGATAATCGTAACCGACCACCAGATGCCGCATGCCGACCTTTTCCACCAATATTTCCCGAACAAACCGGTGAGCCGGCAGATCGGCCATGTTTTGGTCAAAGGGAGTACGAATTAACACATCAATGCAGGAGGCTTCGATCAACACTGCTTTCTCCTGATTGGTATTAATCAGCAGCGGTGCCCGGTCGGGCGCTAGAAACTTTAGAGGGTGCGGTTCAAACGTATAAACGACCGCAGGCCCGCCGAGCTCTTGACTACGGCGAACCACGCGCCGGAATATTTCCCGGTGGCCAAGATGCACCCCATCGAAATTGCCAATGGTGACCACGGCATCCTGTAAGGGTTCTTTCAATTCGCTTAAGTTTTTGATGATACGCATGGGGTAAGGCCCGTAATTCGTAATTCGTAATTCGTAATTCGTAATTCGTAATTCGTAATTCGTAAGGTATGACGGGGTTAACTCATTACGCCTCACGCATTACCTATTACGTGTTTTAAACCAATTCGAAGTCGATCTGCCGACGATCAAGGTCCACGTGTCGAAGGCGCACTGAAACCTCCATGCCGATCTGAAAAATTTTACGCCGTCGCTGACCTATCAACCGGTGCAGGTGTTCTTCATACTGATAAAAATCGTCGTCCAGACTGGCCACAGGCACCAGCCCCTCGACAAAAACCTGCTGCAGTTCAATGAAGACGCCAAAAGGCTGTACACCGGATACGTTCCCCTGAAACTCTTCGCCCACCCGATCGGCCATGAACTGACACTTTTTCAAATCAATAATGTCCCGCTCCGCCTCCATAGCCCGGCGTTCATTGACAGAACATTGTTCGGCGATGGCAGGCAACTGTCGCTGCCACCAGGAAGAGCGTTGAGCGGATTTTTTTTCAGAAGTCAAGACTTCGCGCAGTATACGATGGACCACCAGGTCGGGATAGCGGCGAATAGGTGACGTAAAATGGCAGTACAGCTCCGCGGCCAGACCGAAATGGCCGACATTTTTCGCATCATAACGTGCCTGCTTCATACTTCGCAACAGCACCTGATTGATCATGCGCTCTTCGGGCCTTCCGGCAACCTGAGACAAGAGCTTTTGCAGCTGGTGAGCCGTTCCGCTCTGGCCATCGATCACCAGGCCATAGTTCAAATAAGCGACAAACTCCTGGAAAGCCTGCAATTTCTCCAGCTCAGGCTCTTCGTGAATACGAAACAGCAGCGGCTCCTGCCGCTCGTGCAAGAAAGTCGCGACAGCTTCGTTGGCCGCCAGCATAAACTCTTCGATGATACGATGGGCCATGTTGCGCTCTGCACGAACAATATCTTCCGGGCGCCCACGCAAACCCAGCACCACTTCCGCCTCCGGCAGATCGAAATCGAGGCTCCCCCGTCGACGACGCATTACGGAAAGGCGCTGGGCCAAGGCTTCCATAACCTGCAGGTGACCAAGCAGTTCGTCCTGTTTACTTGGCTCTTGTGTCCTCTCTGCCTGAAGATAGTCCTTCACTTCCGTGTAGGTCAAGCGAGCCTGGCTACGAATTACCGCCGGATAAAAGCGGCTCTCCAAGCGCTGACCCTCCGTATCGAACAGCATCTCCGCCACCATCGCCAGACGGTCCTGTTGCGGCTTCAAGGAGCATATTTCGTTGCTCAATGACTCCGGCAACATGGGTATGCAGTGCCCCGGAAAATAGACGCTTGTCGAACGTTCCAGTGCTTCCTGGTCGATAGGCGAGCCGGACTTAACGTAGTAACCAACATCGGCTATAGCCACCCACAGCCGAATTTTGCCCTGTTCTTCTGGGCGGACGGCAACAGCATCATCAAAATCCATAGCCGTTTCACCGTCAATAGTCACTAACGGCAGTTCCCGCAGGTCCTCTCGACCTTGCCGGTCTTCCGGTCGTACCACAGAGGGAAGAGCGCTGGCAGCGGCGAGCACTTCCGGTTCGAAATCGGCGGGAAGCCCGTATTTATAGACCGCCGCTGCAATTTCCACCGCAGGATCATCGGCGTCTCCCAACACCCTGAGAATGGTTCCAAAAGGCGGACGGCTTGCAGTGGGATAGCTGTCGAGGCGCAATACAACAATCTGTCCCGGATTGACCGGTACCGAGGAAGGAGTAGACAACTGAATGGGCTGAGACAGGCGAGGATCGGCAGGGACGACAAAGGCTTGGCGGTGGTGTAATTCATAACGACCGAGCAACTCGTGGTGGGCCCGATCCAATACCTGAACAATACGCCCCTCCGAGCGTCCTGGACGGCCGTAGCGTTCCGAGCGAACAATCCGCACGGCCACCCGGTCTCCATCCATTACCGCTCCAAGATGCCGGGCCGGGACAAAAACATCCTCTTTGTCCTTATCGTCCAGCACTACAAAGCCGTATCCGGCTCGATGCACCGTCACTTTGCCTTGAAGAAGCACAGCATTGCGGACCAATCGGTAACGATTACCCTTAACCCGCTGTAAAAGACCGTCGTCGGCCAGATTTTCGATGAGAAGCCGCGCTGCCTGTCGTTCATGGCGCGGCAAAGGGAAGGCAGCAAGAATCTCCCGAACAGAGAGACTCCGACCCGGATGCTTCTTAAGATGGGCCAGAAGTTCGTCCGGCGATAAGGACATAACTAGCGTCCCTGACTGGGTACGGATTGAAATAACAAACCTGAAAACATAATATCAGTGTACATTGCCCTGTGGCCTGTTGTTAGCCCGGCGAAGAAAACAGAAAAGTTTCTATACAAATAATACTTCCGGGGCCGACAAAGGGCACCATCGGGCAAGATAAAACTACCCTCAGTTCCCCCCAGAACCGCTAATCCACGACCGATTCCCCATCACCAATCTTATTGAGGACCAGGCCGGTCAACAACTTGGGATAGAAATAGGTCGACTTCTGCGGCATTTTTTCTCCAGCATTGGCGACATCCCTCACTTCGCTCATGCGAGTGGAGTTCATCAAAAAAGCCAGTTGAAAATCACCGGAATGCACAGAGTCAAAGGGCTCGTCAAAGTTTTTGACATATTTGAGATTAAGCTGACGCTCCTGTGCCTCAGGGGTAATCTGTAAAAGCTGTTCCAGAATCAAGCGATGCAAAATCGACACATCAAGGACCCGAAGCGCCTTGGACGCCTTATCATCAAAAAAGCGGTCCATGATGGCCGGATCGCGCAAGGTTAAATAATAGAGGGATTGACCTCCGGCATATAACGCCAGGGTATGAGCTTCGTTCCCTTTTTGCTGCAGGATGGTGCGCGCTTCGCGCCGGGAATCGGCGTCCGACAGGTTCAGGTCCCGAACCTCGACTTCAAAGAATTCGTTAAGCGCCGACAGAAAACCGGGCAGATGAAAGTCTTTCAGACTGTGGACCAGACGGTGGGTCGGGAAAATCAACATACCCTGGTCTTCCATATTGGCGAAATACATCAACACATAATTGAAGAGCTCCTTGCCGGAATACTCGCCCACCTGCTCGCGCATGTAATTGCGATAATTCAAAGCCGTTTCATAACGGTGATGTCCATCGGCAATAAATAGCGGCTTACTATCAAGCAACTCCTTCGCCTTTTCAATAATGTCGGGATCGGTCACCCGCCACAATCGGTGTTTAACACCGTCGTCGTCAGTCATATCTATATCCGGCTGGCAACTGCTGGCATCGCGAGTTAAAGCCTCCAACACACAGCACGGATCGGAATAAAGGCCGAAAATAGGACTAAAATTTGCGCCGCAAGCCTTGGTCAGGTTAAGCCGATCGGTTTTAGGACCAGACAAGGTCTTTTCATGGGGTTTGACCACGCCTGAGGCAAAATCTTCGATACGGGTCAGGGCCAGAAAACCGCGCCGCACCACCGGGCCGATGCCCTCGGCAAAATATTCTTCGTCATATAGATAAATACCCGGCTCAGAATCGCGGACCAGAACGCCTTCTTCCTGCCAGCTCTTGAAAAAATCTGCAGCACGGCTATAGCGATTATTGCTCTCATCGTCGGTTTCTTCGATTTTGCCGAGGATCAAGCGCACCAAATTGTAGGGGTTGCGCTGGTAAAGATCATCCTGCAGTTCAGATGAGATAACATCGTAAGGTGGCGCCATCACACTGACCGGTTCGGCGATCTTTTCCAGATTATAGCGAACAGCACGAAACGGGGCTATTTTGGCCATCGAAGCAACTCCTATAAAAACTAGACAACAGGCAGAATCGAAATGAGTTACTATACGCAATGGCTTACGATGGGTGCAAGGGAAAACTCCCCGTTGCCATGCACGGCAAGAGAGGCATCCCATGCAGGTGGCCTGATTATCCATGCCAAAAGCTAAAATGGCTGACCGAGAATATATCCCGGTCAGCCATTCAATCTATCACTACCAAACTACCTGCTTCTTACCCGTGTCAGTGCAACGCTTTCTCTTTCGACCGACTTCCCCGGTTCGGTATTGCCGGAACCTTAAAATCCGGCTCGGCAAAGGAACGCAGGTCGACACAATATTTTTTTTCACCAGCTGCATAAAAAAGAATATGTGTTTTCTGTCCGATTAGTTCCGTAGCTTTTGCGGAAACCTCATCATTGGCAAGAATGAAGGACATATAATCGCTGGTCATCATCCGGCCTTCTTTGTCTACGGTCAGAATAACCGCATCCCGCTGCTGCAAAACGACCGCCAACCGTGCCTGCACCTCTGCAGTACATAGACAGAACATCAGAAGAAACAGACAACTCAAGCTTAACGTTTTCATAACCGATCTCCTTAACGTTCAATCCAGTAATAGAGGTTAATCCCACTGACAGGCCCCGGGATTTCAAATCCATCCTCGCCACCACCTTTGATCGACCCGCCAATACTTGACAGAGCACCGGCCTCACCCCCACGGGTAACGATCTCGAAGCCTGACGGCAGCCCTTTCACGCCGGAATGCTTACCATACCGGTCGGTGACATCCTTCTTCAAAGGATTGTCTCCGATGGTTGCATCGTTCGCTTTATTGAGATTAAGGGCAGCGCTTCCATCCAGATAGTTGAGAGCGTAGTTAAAGGCATTGCCCTGGGGATTACAGGGATCGTCATAAGCGGGCTGATAGCTGGTGAAGTAAAGATTGCCAGCATATAAGGCCAATTTACTGAGAATCTTTTCTCCCACATGATAGTCCCGCTCACCTTCGTTGCTAGCGACAGTCGCTTCATAATCACAGTGATCGCAATCGGGACTCAAACCCTGCTTTTCCAAAACGATGTACCAGCCTTTGGCGTCATTTTCACCGTTGCCGGCGAGTTCCATTGGGTCATAGTAGGTGCTGTTAAGCACGTCGTCGGTCAACAGGGTATTAAGACCCGATTTGTAAAGACCGGTTTCTGCCGCCGTCATCCCTACTTGGGTCGTATTCACTCCCAGTTCGTCGCAAGTCAGATTGAGCAAGTCGTCCTCGCTGTAGGGTGCGGAAGTCACTTTTACTGAATTACTGGCCGTAACCGGCAGGTCATCATAGATGGCATAAACCCGATCCTGCACCATCTGATAGGTGGGGTGTTCCCGATCACCAGTGCCGAAATAGAGGCTGGCAATCGAACCGGTACCATCGAAAGTAGTTCCAGGGTAGGAATAATTCGAAGGATCCAAAAACCGCCCCGCTCCCAGCCAGGAAACCGCCGGACCGTAAAAGACTTTGCGCCCCGTATCGGTGCTGTTTGAACCGCCACCCAAGGTACCGCTGGTACTGGTGCTGGCAGGATTGGCACTGAACAAATGTCTAACTTGCCAGAGGGGGGTTCCGTCATTGTAATCATATGTAATACGGAACAAATTGCCGTAGATATCGGGCGCATAGATGGCCTCTAGCACGTTGCTCATGCGAGAGGTAACCGAACCTATACCACTGGTGTAGGAATAGAGTTTACTCAAAGACACGACGGAAGGTGTTGCCGGGAAACAATAAATGAAATCGGTCCGGGTTTGAGCAACATCCTGCGAAGCATCCCCGAGAGTCGCGGGAAGATTGCTGGCTCCATGTTTGACCGAGAAAAGCTCTACACCGGTGCTGACGTCGACCACATAGATGGCACGCCCATGGCCGTCACCAACCGGATTTTGCCGATCATACGCATCATTGTCATAGACATCCTGGTCCGCATCACTTGATTTCCATTCCTTGCTATCGAGATTACCGGCAGCCGTATAAGGAGTACCGTTATTGTCCAGATCTTCAAAAGGTTCCGGAAAAGAGTCTTCCACAGGATCATAACCACCGCTGAAAATGGCAACGCTGGTAAAGGTATTGGCGCCAGTACGGATTTTGGCTATCTCCACATCGGACCAACTCTCGACCATCTCGCTGTCGGAAAAGGACCAGGCGACCTTCCAGTTGGCCGCATTGCTATCGCTCACATCCAAAGCCCAGAAACTTGCCCCGCCGCGACGCAACCCAAAAATCAGATATTTTGGATCGCCGTCTTCTCTATACAGCTTGATGGTGCCGTCAACGAGGGGTTGATGCAGAGCCGTTTCAAAATTCTTTAACTTTGGTAAAACATCCGATGGCAAGAAAGCCAGTACCTCGGAACCATCGGCATCATTGAACACATGCAGCATGCCGTCATCAGATCCGGCAACGATATAACGTTTGTCCACCTGAGAAAAATCACTGGCATTATAATAATCAACAACTGTTGGCCTCGAGTGAACAATCGCCCCCAAAGCCCAGTCCCTTGGTGCGACAGGATCACCAGTAGTCGCATCGGCATCGAAGGTGTAGCCATAAACCCAATTGACTACTTTATCCCGTGTTGCCGTATCCGTCGCAGCCAGGCCCAAAGCCCCTGGTGTAACCTCCGTCTGGTCAAAACTAACCAGATTACCATTCAAAAATGTCTTGATATTGCGTTCATAATAATTATTGGTGATAAAGTCCTTTAAAACCCGTTCAGTCAGAACTTCTCCAGCGCCATCTTCATGGATATCCGGAGCGCCGAAATTGTCCGAGTCGGTCACATCGTTGTCATCTCCCCAGAAGGTGCTGGTATTATCCAGAAAAAGCCCGTCGCTGTCGATTGCCTCGTTGTTACCGGCATCGTAAATCATCCAGTGGTCGGGCCGTTCAGTGCTGCCGTCGCCTAAAACAAATTTTTTCAGATTTCCCGGCCAATAGGCCGCGTCCATCGGCAGAAACTGCCCCATATAAAGATCGTCACCGTTCTGTACTTTGTTGGCGGCATCCACCGACACAACCGGTGCGGTAAACGAAATCGCTTCGGAAATCATTAACCCCAAAGAATAAAAAGCGTTTACCAACTGAGTTTTATTGTAAGCGGTAATATATTCCCCACCCGCTTCTTCAGCCGCATCCTGCATTAGGGGATGATTGGCACCAAAGGCAATCTGATGAGAAATGACATTTTCGTAGGAAGTCACGGGGTCAGTCACCTCGGTTTTGTCATGCCAGCTATGGGTATACATCCAGTGGGCCACATCGTCATAATAATTGGCAGGCGGGTTGGCATATTGGTAAGGATCGGCAGTAAACCCGTCCCCGTCCTCATCCGTAAAAGTTTTTCCTGAAATTCGGCTCCAATCCTCGTCCCCTGACGGGAAACCGTCGGATACCGCAATAACATAATTTTTTCGACAGTTAAGATTATCCAGCGCATTCCTTTTGCCGTAATATCCGTCCTCAAACACATCCTGCAGTGCCTCTCCCAAAGGCGTACCGTACATGGGTTTAGCATTTTCCACATGCATCGCGATAGCGGCGCGGTTGGCATCGTCCGTGTCGTTGGGGTTAAGTGCAGAGTTAATCGTAGCACCGTTTGCCGTGGTGCCATTATAGGCAAAGGTAGCAAAACCCCAGTTGATTTTACCGCGAAATTCGTCGATGACATAAAGCAAGGCATCTTTCGCCACATCCAGGCGGTTCTGCATCAAATAGGAATCAGCGGAATAGGTGGTGCGATACTGATCAATGGTATAACCTGTTTTAACCACACCCTTATCACTCTTTAAAGCGATGCGGACCGTATCCCCAGTAACCGTGGGCGACCAATCCCCCTGCGGATTGTTGTCGTTGTCGTACTGGGCGACCAACGTGCCCTCTCCGTCATAGAGGGCCACATAATCATTACTAAATTTACTGGAGTTACTGTCTCCTTCCACATCAAACATACTGAAGTGAACCTGGATCTGAGCGGCCCCCGGATGGGTGATGGTCCTCACCGTGTCGGCTTCGCTTAACTTATTGGTATAATTGCCGGTTCCTTCCGGGTAATCGACCACATTATTGGTAACACTCCAGTCACTGGCTGATATCGGAAACAACTCATGCTTCCAAGCCGGATCGCCCAGGGCAGGGTCACCGGGCGGGTTGGCTATGTAATGCAGGTTATACATTTGCTGCATGTTGATCCAGTTACCGGTAATAAAGAAATAAACCTCTGTATCACCATCTTCGGCCTTATCGTGATCGCCTGCATCGGAGCCAACAGCTTCCAAACCGCTGAAATAATAGCCGGGCGCGTTAAGCAATCCGCCTACCCCTTCGTCCACCACCGATCCGTCATACAGGGTCTTGTAGTCATGAAGCTTCCGATTTTGACCAAGGGGCAGGGCGACACCATCAAGAAGGATATTTCCGTCACCGTCAACGCTCAGTCGAGCAGTCTGCCCAGATTCGGTCGTCAAATTTCCGCTGGAATCGATGTATACATGAAGGTCTACCAGGTCATTGACATACCAAAGGTAGTCGGGGTCTGCCGCATCGCCGGTAAAAGCACGGTCTTCACCATCGATGTTAATAATTGACACCCCTATATTACCCTTCAACAAATAAACCTTAGTTCGGTCGTTGTGGTTGTTATGAAAATAGGCCCCTGCAATGGTATCGTCTACATCACCCATGGCATACAAATATTCAAACATTGCCGCATAATCGATATTGCTCTCGTACACCCCGAAATCCATGCTGCTTGAGTTGTCGAGAAGAATATAAGCATTCTGCTTAACATTGGCCTGGTAGATATCGGTGTCAACAGCCCGGGTGATATTGGCCGGCAATAACAGAGACAGGCAAGCCACTGAGGCGAGTAGAGCTTTTCTCAACTGGTATCTGGACATAAGGGTCTCCTTTACAGGCTCATTTTCGGGCCGACTTTGCTGCCGCCCATCTCAACCAGCGTATTTCGTTGGGCTTCGATTTGAAAAAGATAACCGCTGAATTTGGTCACGTCGTACCCCTTTGGGGGAGCATCATCGCGCAGGTAAGTACCTCGGTATTGATAATCAAAACGATCATCGGCAGCAGCGGTGGAATTCAGCAGATTTTCCGTGGGCCACAGTTCGGGAGTGGTGGCAGCGGTGACAGTATAGGCTGTCCCCGGCAGTGTCATGTCGCCGCCGGGGTCGAACAGGGCGTCGCTGGAGGTGGCGGGTGAAAGAATTTGATTCTGTATCGATGGATTCACCACGGCATAAGAGCGACTGGGTCCGGCCCAATTAATAGGATTGCCCGTGCCAATAGCAGCGGCCTCACTGCCCGATCCCCCTTCGGTGATATTAAGGCTCTCCTCGTAGCGCTGTTGTCCACCGGAAAGCAAAATCTCCATATCCGCGGAATCCACTACCATCAGGCCCAGAACCATGGCGACGAACAGCATCATCACGGCGGTAATTAGAGCAAAGCCTTGCTGATCAGCCAGGATAACCAAAACACCTTTGGCTGTAATTGGTTTGTTCATAGATAAAAGCCTCCCAACACAGTGGTCATGATAACCTTGTTCACGCCAAATCTTTGGTCGTTCCAATAGACGAAGAGCCTAAGGGTTTTGGCCCCATTTACCGGCACATTATCGGCAACGTTCCAGAATATCGTGTAATTCCTGCCATCGGAGGCGGTAATCTGCCCCAGAGATTGATCGGCATTGGCCGGAATCGGATTGGCACCGGCAAGGGCCATGCCATCATTTAAACCGCCCGCCCCGTCGCCATCCTCATCATCCAAAAGATCGTCAGGCGTAAGAACAAAATCCAGAGGTTGACAGCGAAGGTCGTTCATTACCGATTGCGCCAAGCCGACACCAAAAGTGCGATTTTCGGCATTGGTATTAGCCTTTATACTGCCGATCTGCATCAACCCTGCACCCAGCAAACCGATGCTCAAAAGCACCATGGCGATGAGTGCTTCCAGCAGGGAAAAGCCCTTCTGATTATTGTTTTTCACTGTAGTCATAGATTTAACCCCATATTGCGGCAAAGCACGGTTCTTTCCAGCAATCGATGGCGAAAATTGTTATTCGGCTGAATGACATTGGGGCCGACAGTATATATATTACTATCGGTATAGCTATTATCCGGCGACGCCGAACGCCCGAGGAGCCAGATACGCACCGCGCGAATATCCTGCGGCCGGAGGGGTACCCCTGTTGCGGTTCCAGCGATTTGACCGGTAGCTGCTGCGCCACCGAGATCGGCGGCACTGATCTGCCCGTCGCCGTTGGTGTCCAAGTTGTCCCAGACGCCGTCGTTGCGCGTATCAACCGCCCAGATCACGTTGCCTGCGGCATCCTGGTCGAGTTCGCCGTCCTGGTCGGCGTCGTAAGCAAAAGCCAAACCCAAAGCAATGATAAAACCGGCCAACGGCTGTCGAACAAGCTCGCTGTCTCGCTGCCGCATCAAAGCGATAGAGCCGGGAGCGACCAAAGTATTGTTGGAGAGGGAATAAGTAACGGTTTCTCCATCCCCAGCAATCCGGGAGTTGCTGTCGTCCATGTCCCAGGAAAATTGCAGAAACCCCTGATCCATGGCCCCCGAGCTTGGATTGCCGGAAAAGTCGCTGAAACCCACCTCAACAAAACCGAAATCCCCCAGACTGCCGTTTGCCGTCCCGGCATACCCAGCCATACGAATATCCCGCGCCATAAAATCCATCGCCGCCCGCAGATTTTGTTGAATATCGCTGATATCGGTTTGCGCGACGGTATTTTTCTGTTGCGACATAAACACCGAATAAGCGCCCCCCATAATAATCATGGACACCACCATGGCGATGAGCACCTCAATCAGGGTAAAGCCCGCTTTTGATTTCACGACAGATCTCTCCTTCTCACTGTTTGGCAATACGGACATTGCCTGCAGCACTGACAAACACTTGGTAAGTCGCTTCAGCGCCGACCAGGTTAATGCTCGAAAAATTGCCAACCATTCCTCTGGAATTCCAAACAATCGACAAAGGGTTCGGAGCGGGAATCAGCTGCACCCCATCGAAATTGGTAGTAGAAACAACGGTGCCGGTAGCCGTATCGGTTACAGTACAGCTGCTAGTAGCCACGTTGATTGTGGCGGTAAGGGATTGATTGCCCTCCACTGCATCCATCCGGGTTCGCGCCAGCAGGTTTTTGAGCGAACGAGCTTCGGCCTTTACGGCATTGCTTCGCCCCATCTCCATAAAAGTGGGGATCGCTATAGCCAAGCCGATAGCAAGGATAACTACCACCACTAAGGTTTCGATCAAAGTGAATCCTTCGTTACTGAATCGCTTCACATCTAAACTCCTCAATCGAAAAATTGACGAACCTTGTCAAGCATTATGCCTGACTATGAAATTTTATATGCAAATATTAAGCCAAAGACATAAGCCCCGACAAATAGCAATTTTCTTCCATATTTATCTAAACCCACATCAAAACAATGCAAAAGATACATACCAGGGGTGCACTTTTTGCACACCCAGCCACCTATACAGTTGATTAAATGAGGGCCTTCTGGTTTTTCAAAAAGCAAAAGGAACCATAAACAACGAAGGGATAAGGTGAGATTTGCATACAGGAAAACAGGAGCGGCATCGATGATTAGCGTGTTAGCTACATTACAGAAGCCCGTGTTACGGCTATTCGATTTCGTACTCTTTTATTTTATAAAGCAGCTTGCGCAAACTGATTTCCAACAGTTTTGCGGCCTGCGTTCGATTGCCATCAGTCGCCGCCAAAGCTTTGCGGATATATTCCTTTTCCAGACGCAGGGCCGCTTCTTTAAGGGAGTATTTATGTGTCGCATCACGATCCCGGCGGCGCATTTCCCCGGGCAAAGTCTCAAGATCAAGCACATCGTTTCGGCAGAAGATCATGGTTTTTTCCATAAAGTTGGCTAGCTCACGAACATTTCCGGGCCAGGAATAGTTTTTCAAAGTATCGGCAACCCCCGGTGTGATTTCCGGGGTTGGACGACCTTCTCTGGCCGCTACGCCACTGGCAAAATGTTTCGCCAGCAGTACAATATCTTCCCGCCTCTCGCGCAGTGGTGGAATATGCATCTCCACAACGGCAAGACGGAAAAATAGATCGTCGCGCCACTTACCATTTGCCACCAACTTCCGCAGGTCACGGGCCGTGGCAGCCAGCACCCGCACATCGACCTTGCGTGATCGATTCTCACCGACGCGGCGCACCTCTCCTTCCTGAAGAACTCGCAGCAACTTGGGTTGCAAATCCATCGGCAGTTCACCGATCTCATCAAGAAACAAGGTGCCGCCGGAAGCCTCCTCGAAAAGCCCGGCCTTCTGTTGCACCGCTCCCGTAAAAGCACCCCGGGCGTGACCAAACAGCTCACTTTCGACCAGTGATGGAGCGATGGCGCCGCAATTAACAGCAATAAAAGGTTTTTTAGCACGGGCGCTCTGCTGGTGCAGAGCCCGCGCTATCAATTCCTTCCCCGTACCGGTTTCCCCGGTAATAAGCACCGGGCTATTTGTTTCGGCAACCCGTGTCACCAAGGTGAGCAAGCGGTCCATGACCTTACTGCGACAAACAATCTTATGACTCTCGTTTTTTTGGGAGAGTTGCTGCCGCAACCTCACGTTCTCTCGCTGCAGACGAATCCTCTCTTCGGCTTTGCGCAAGGTAAGAATCACCTCGTCGGGCTTGAAGGGTTTGGAAATATAATCGTAGGCGCCATGTTTAAGACATTCCACGGCCGTATCGACAGAACCATATGCGCTCATCATGATCACCATGCTATCGACACCCAGCTCTTTGATTTGCTGCAACAGCCCGAGCCCATCCAGTTCCGGCATGCGAATATCACTCAAGATAATGTCAAAGGAATTATCTTGCAAAAACTGAAGAGCTTCCGTTCCGCTGCCGGCTTCGCACATCTCATAGCCTGCGCCTTCAAGGACCAGGCGCAACATGTGTCGCACACTGGTTTCGTCATCGACGACCAGGACTTTTTTCTTCTTAGTCCCCATGCTCGTCTTCCTCCTTTTTCATACGCACGGTAAAGGCGCTGCCACGCTCGAGTTCAGATTGCACTTCAATCTCCCCTCCGGCCTCTTGCAGCACACGGTAACAAACTGCTAAGCCCAAACCTCGTCCTTTTCCAGGCGCTTTTGTAGTGAAGAAGGGATCAAAGATGTGGGGCAGATGCTGCGGGGCAATACCGCTTCCATTGTCGGCGAAACGAATCCAAACCGAATCCTCGGCCTCTCCACCAGCCAGGTAAATTTCACCCTTCTCGAATAGAGCATCCCGGGCATTAACCAGCAAATTGACGAAGACCTGCAGGAGACGATGGCGAATCATGGTCACTTGAGGCAACTGTTGCGGTAGCGATTCGACAATTTCAACATTGGCAAAAAGTCCCTGATGATCGAGGAGCGATAAAGCTTCTCGTAAAACCGTCAATGGGTCGAAATTCTCGGTTTTTTCTTCTCCCGGCTTGGCATAATCGAGCAGTTCGCGAACCAGGCGGTCGATACGCTCAACCTCCACCGCAGCGTGTTCGGCTATCTCCCGTTGGCGACCAGCCGGAAGTTCTATTTTCAGCAACGCCAGATATCCGACTACCGCCGCCAAAGGGTTCCCGACTTCATGGGCCATGCCTGCAGCTAGATGACCGACCGAAGCCATTTTTTCCGAGCGCAATAATTCACTACGGGTCTCTTTCAGCTCTGCGTTGGCCCGTTGTAAAGAGTAAATATGGTCTTCGCTATTCTGGCGGCTTTCCCGTAAAGCCGAGACCATGGTATTAAATGAACTGGCCAAAGAAGCGATTTCCAAAGGTCCCTCTTCGCTCACCTGGTCATCAAGGTTCCCTTCAGCTACCCGTCGAGTCGTATCCAAGAGTAAACCAATGGGGCGCACCACATTTCGGTTGAGCAGATAGAGACCAAACAAAAACAGGACTGCACCGTAAATAACAACATATACGAGCAAAATCTTCAGAGAGGAGCGGACCCGGACGGCTACTTCATCCAGAGAGAAACGGGCCTGCAAGACACCGGCGAGTTTGCCCCGTTGGCGAAGCGGGAGAGTCGAACTGAAATAGCAAGTTGGTGTTCCTCCCCAAGGTAACCAGACACCAGTATAGACAAGGTGGTCTTGAGGTTCAGCCCTAAAACGTAAGGCCTGCAACTGGGGACCGTCGCTCAGCAAAGATTCCTTTGATGAACTGAGAAAAAGTGGCTCTAAAATTTTGCCTTTAAGCCGCCAAACTCCCAAAGCGGTGGCATCAGGCAACAGAGGCCATAGACGGGCAACACGCATCTCCTGATTACGCTCGACATCTTCACCAGCCAAGGTTTCACCAAGGGAAAGAGCCACGACCTCCAAAGTCGCCTTCAGGTTATCAAGCCGCTGATTCAGCAGCTCCCGCTCGGTCAGCTTAAGCATCAAGAACCCACCGAACAGCAGCGCCGCCCCTAACAACAGGGTGATATGAAAAATGATTTCAGTGCGAAGACCGACCTGTTTGGCCACCCACGACCTCCCCGACAGACGAACGTCATCCTAACTCAAGCAGCAAATCAGTTATTGCCGAACAATAGCACAGCCAAACCGGCGCAACAATAGAATGAAGAGAAGCTCAGAAAGGGATTGTTAAGACGAGTAGCAAATGCATGGCGGAATTGCTATTCTGACGACAGTTTTCCAAGCTGTTCATCAACGGCTTTCGACCTGAAGGGCGAGAAAGTGATTCCATGAATACCGGTACCATGCCACTACAACACAATATACCCAAGCTCTACGCTTTTTCTTTCCTCAAGATGACTCTGTTTCCGATGGCGATCATCACTCTGTTCTGGAAGGATCAGATCGGCCTCAGTCTGACCGATATTCTGCTGCTGCAGGCGATCTTTTCGATAGCCAGTATCCTTTTTGAGTATCCGTCTGGCTACCTCAGCGATCGTTTGGGCTACCGCACTGCGCTGACTCTGGCCTGCATGCTAGCCATCGGCGGCTGGAGCCTCTACACCCTAGCCGATTCTTTTGCCGGAGTGCTGCTTGCTGAAATTATTCTCGGTGGGGCCTGGGCTTTCATCAGCGGTTCAGACAGTGCCCTGCTCTTTGAGACATTGCGTGCCCAGGGAAGGGAAGAACAGTATGCCCGTTTCGACGGGCGCATGACCGGTTGCGCCCAGACGGGCGAGGCCGCCGGAGCCCTGTTTGCGGGGGTCATGTATGCGGCCTGGCCCCTGCTGCCCTTTGTTGGACAGATCGGCCTATGGATACTCGGGCTTGGACTCTGCCTGACTCTGATCGAACCGGAGACAGAAGCCGAACCGGCCATCCATTCTCACTTGATGGAAGCGCTGCACACCTGCCGCTACGCCTTTCTGGAGAGCCGTCACGTCCGGGCCACGATCCTGTTCGGCACCGTGCTCGGCATCGCCTCTTTCTATACCGTATGGCTGATTCAACCCTACATGCAACAGACCGGAGTACCCCTCGCCTGGTTCGGACCGGTGTGGGCGGGGGCCAACCTGACCATCGCCCTCTGTTCGCTGATCAGCCAACGTTTGCATTTCGCCTGGGGGCACCGCGGCAGTATTGCCTTGTTCATCGTCCTGATTATCACCGGTTATGCGGGATTGGGACTGACTGCCGGAGTGTGGAGCTTCCTTTTCTATTACCTGCTCACAGCCATGCGCGGCCTGCAGGGCCCCATCATGCGCAACCACCTGCAAAAAGCCAGTAGCCGCAGCAACCGCGCCAGCATCCTGTCTTTGCACAGCCTGGCCTTTCGCATTCTGTTCGTTGCGACAGGCCCCCTGGTGGGACTAGCCGCCGACCACCTCGGTTTGCGTCCTACCTTTGGCGTAATGGCGGTACTGTTCGCCGTAGCGCTGCTACCTGGGGCGTGGTTGTTTTTGAATACTCTGCCGAACACCTCCACGAACGTGGACGGTGGTTAGTGGCTGATTTCAGATTCAAGCCCCATCACTCATCACTCGTTACTGATTTCAACTTCCAACCCTCGAGCCAACTGTTCGAGAAAGGAAGCAGCATCCATAACGATGCCCAGAGACTGACGACTGCCACGGTCGTGCAGCTTCGTCACCACTCCCGGATTGATGTCAACACAGACGGTAAAGACCCGGGCAGGCAGCAGGTTGCCGGTAGCAATAGCGTGCAATGTGGTGCCGATCATAAAAGCCAGACCGACCCCGGATAATTGTTGGCGCATCGCCTCTTGAGCCACCAGCACATCGGTGACGACCTCCGGCAGCGGCCCGTCGTCCCGAATGGAACCGGCCAGTACAAAGGGGATTTGATGGGTAACACAGGCGTGCATGATGCCCCGATTGAGGACACCGGAGGTAACAGCCCCCTTAATGGATCCGGCCTCTCGAATGGAATTGATAGCCCATAGATGATGAGCATGGCCCGATCGGCTTGGCCGGTCACCGCACACCGGCACTCCCAGAGAGGTACCGAACAGCGCCTGCTCAATATCGTGGGCCGCCAGGGCGTTACCGGCAAACAGAACGTCGACCCACCCCTGGCGAATCAGTTCCTCGAGGAGCGGTCCGGCTCCGGTATGAACGATGGCTGGGCCTCCGACCAACAAAACCTTTTTATTCGCCTGCTTGATGCGACGAACCGCGGCAACGACCTGCTGAAGCAAAGGACTCTTGGGCTTTTCGGCCGAAACACTGCTGCTCATAAAGCGAAAACTGTGCTCCCCCGATACCCGGGGAGGATAACTGACCCGCACTCCTTGTTCGCCAACCACGACCTGATCGCCCGCCTTTACCGCAGTCATGGGTAGCGCCCTGACCCGATCCAGTTCAGGAGAAACCACCAGGGCCAGATCCATCTCTTCTTCGGTCACAGACAGCCAGTGTCCGGCAACCAGAACTTTCGTCGGCAAATTGGTGGTAGCATAAAAATGCTTCGGCAAAACACCGTCGCCGGGAGCGGGTTGTAACCGGGCAGGAAGAAACTCAACAGGCTCAGCCCCTAAAACAGCGATACGTTCCAGCACTTCAGCCAAAACTTCACTGGTCGGTGCGGTTATTCTCAACAACACCTCGCTGCAATCCTGGCGGGTACGACCGACCGAGAGCTTTTCAATCTCGTGTTCAGCCCCGAGGCTACCGATAGCGTCCAGCACCCGGGACAAAATCTGGTCATCGATCAAATGGCCTCGCAAAACAACTTGCTGCTCCATAATCGCCCCCTTCAAAGATGTAAACCCTTGTTCAGAGTATAGAACATCTGCAACAGGTCACCATACCTATCCAACATCTGAACATATTTTAGCTGGCCTTAACCGGCTGAAATATATTATAAAAAAAAGAGACCATAAACTTCACACCCTACTAAAACGGAAATGCTTTATTCCTGTGAACCCCATTGCACTGATAGAAAAACATTATCCACCGGGAAGCACCACCCATCGCATTTTGTTGCAACACAGCGAGCAAGTCGCCGAAAAAGCGGTTATCATCGCCAACCGAATGCCGAAAACCGCCGTTGATACGGATTTCGTCCGCGAAGCGGCCCTGTTGCACGACATCGGCATTCTTTTCACCGCCGCCCCCCTGCTCGGATGCAAGGGAACACTGCCCTATCTCTGCCATGGCATCAAGGGACGGGAACTCCTCGACGCCGAAGGCCTGCCACGCCATGCACTGGTATGCGAGCGACACATCGGTGTCGGTTTAAGCGCTGAAGAGATTGTGCGTCAGAAACTACCTTTGCCGGTACGGGATATGCTGCCCCTAAGCCTGGAGGAGCGGATCGTCGCCTACGCGGACCTGTTTTTTTCCAAAAACCCGGCCAAACTCGGCTTCGAGCGCAGCGTTGATAAAGTCCGTAATTCCCTGGCCCGCCACGGTGAGGACAAGGTAGTGATTTTCGACAAATGGCACGAACGATTCGGCGGTTGAATCCGGATTGAATTTAGAACTTCTGAAAAGCGAACTCACGCCTGTTCGCTTCGCTCTCTCAAGACGCAAAAGCGCAAAGCAAACCCTGAAAATCAGGTTTTGATTCTCTTGGCGGCTTTGCGGCTTTGCGTAAGATATAGGGTTGGGGGTTAGAGCGGTAACGATTTGCAACCAATGGCACGATCGGTTTGGCGATTGAATTCGGCTAGCGTTTGCAAACCCTGAAAAGCGGCCTCACGCCCGTTCGCTTCGCTCTCTCAAGACGCAAAGGCGCAAAGCAAACCCTGAAAATCAGGTTTTGATTCTCTTGGCGGCTTTGCGGCTTTGCGTGAGATATGGGGTTGGGGTTTAAAGGCTTCTCATAACCGTTTGCCTGGTCACTCAAAACGCAACTACTAAAAGAAAGACTTTAGGCGCAAACCAAAAGGCCGTCTCCCGATTTGGGAGACGGCCTTTTTTGACTGAATGTCCCGTCCTGAAATAAGTTTACAGCTAGGAGGCTTATTTATGGACACAGCAGAAAGTAAGCGGAAGAGACGTACTCAACGTGATTACACCATGGGCTTTAAATTGCAGGTGGTTGCTGCCGTAGAAAAAGGCGACATGACCTACAAGCAGGCTCAGAAGATTTATGGCATCCAGGGCCGCTCGACAGTGTTAAAATGGTTGCGAAAACACGGAAGGCTGGATTGGACCCAACCTGTGAGGATGACCATGCCCAAATCTCCCAAAGCCAAAGAAAGTCCCGCACAGAAAATCAAGCGACTCGAGCGCGAACTTGAGGATGAACGTCTTCGCAATCTGTTGTTGAATGAAGTGGTGGATATCCTGGATGCAGAGCACGGAACGGGACTGCGAAAAAAGTATATTGCCAAGGAGCGAGACGCCTTCAAAAACAAAAAGGGCTGAGTCTAAGCCGCGCTTGTAAGCTCCTTGGCATCACCCGGCAAGCCGTTTATCAAAGAGAAAAACGCAGTGAGCAGCGCAGCATAGAGTTGGCACCCGTCAAGTCAATGGTGATGGAGGTCAGACGGTTTATGCCGCGGCTTGGTACGCGCAAACTGTATTTTTTGTTGAAACCCATGTTTGTTGAGCAGGGAATAAAGTTGGGGCGTGACGCTTTTTTTGACTATTTGAGAGCGCATCAACTGCTGGTGACACCGATCAAGCGCTACACAAAAACGACGCACAGCAAACATTGGATGAAGAAATACCCGAATCGTTTAGGCAGTCAAGAGATCAGCTGTGCCGAACAAGCCTTTGTGAGCGATATTACCTACGTTGAAACGGATGAAGGTGTTCACTATCTATCATTGGTCACAGATGCCTATAGCCGCAAAATCATGGGTTATGAAGTCAGTGACAATATGCGTGCTGACAGGGTCGTAAAAGCTTTACGTCGGGCAGCTAAGCAACGACAGACAAGCCGAGCGTTAATACACCATTCAGACCGAGGTCTACAATATTGTTCAGCGATCTACCAGCAAGAGCTAAAGCGTCATGGTATGACGCCGTCAATGACAGATGGCTATGATTGTTATCAGAACGCTTTGGCCGAGAGGGTAAATGGTATTTTGAAGCAGGAGTTTCTGATCACCAAGTGCCGGACTTTGAGTGAGTTGAAGGGTTTGGTGCGGGAATCCGTCGATACCTACAATCGTCTGAGGCCACACCTCAGCTTAGACATGAAAACACCAGAAGAAGTACATAAGAAAGCCACCTCCGCAAGGGAGGTGGCTTGAAAAAACCGTCAATCTATTTTAGGACGTGACAGAACTGCTACTGTTTGCCGGCTAAGACTGGTAGCCCTCCATTTCATCAAACTGCAACCCGCGATATACCTCGTCGGCAACGGGCGCAACCTTTTCTGCAAAAAGCTTAAAATACTCCTCGACGCTCGGCATGCGGCCGAGCATGCTGACCATGGCAGCCAGCTCTGCCGAACCGAGATAGACCTGGGCACCATCGCCCAGGCGATTATCGAAGTTGCGGGTGGAGGTGGAAAAAACCTGAACCTTATCGGGTACCCGGGCCTGGTTACCCATGCATAAAGAACAACCGGCGGGTTCGATCCGTCCACCGATGGCGCTAAACAAAGTAAACAGCCCCTCTTCTTTAAGTTGCCGCTGATCCATGCGTGTCGGAGGGCAAAGCCAGGTACGCACTGCACCGGTATATTCCTGCCCCCGCCAAAGGGCAGCAGCGGCGCGAAACTGACCGATATTGGACATGCAGGAACCGATGAAGACATCGTCGATCGCTTGTTCGGCTACAGCCGACAGGGGTTTAACGTCGTCGGGGTCGTTGGGGCAGCAAACCAGGGGTTCATCGATTTGATCCAGATCGATTTCAATCACCGCGGCATACTCGGCATGGCCATCGGCCCGCAGAAGTTGCGGCTTTTGCAGCCAGTTCTCGGCAGCGTCGATACGTGCCTGCAAAGTTGCTGCATCCTGATAACCATCAGAGATCATGCGCCGCATCAGGGCGATATTGGAACGTAGAAAGGTGGCCACACTGGCTTCGGAGAGATCGATACAGGTGGCGGCGGCACTCCGTTCGGCCGCGGCGCAGGTCAGCTCAAAAGCCTGTTCGACACTGAGGTCAGGCAGTCCCTCCATCTCCAGAATGCGGCCGTTGAAAATATTTTTCTTGTTCTTTTTCGGCACGGTCAGCAGTCCCTGCTGAATAGCGGCATAGGGAATGGCGTTGACCAAATCACGCAGGGTGATGCCCGGCTTCAAGGTCCCCTTGAACCGCACCAAAACAGACTCGGGCATATCCAGGGGCATAAAACCCAAGGCCCCGGCAAAGGCCACCAAACCGGAACCGGCCGGAAAGGAGATGCCCAAGGGGAAGCGGGTGTGGGAATCGCCTCCGGTGCCGACGGTGTCGGGCAGCAACAGACGGTTCAACCAGCAGTGAATGACCCCGTCGCCGGGACGCAGCGCCACGCCTCCCCGTTCACTGATAAAGTCGGGCAGTTTACGGTGCATAAGCACATCGGACGGTTTGGGATAGGCCGCGGTATGGCAAAAGGACTGCATGAATAAAGGCGCCTGAAACTTGAGGCAGGCCAGCTCCTTAAGCTCGTCGGCGGTCATGGGACCGGTGGTATCCTGAGAACCGACGGTGGTCATACGCGGCTCACAGGCCGTACCGGGCAATACCCCCGGCAGACCGCAGGCCTTGCCCACCAGTTTTTGCGCCAGACTGTAACCCTGCCCAGCCTTCGGTTGTGGATTCTGTGCCTCGGCAAACAACGTGCATGATTCCAATTTCAACGCCCGGCAAGCCCGTTCGGTCAAAGCCCGGCCGATAATCAGCGGGATGCGACCGCCCGCCCGGTATTCATCAGCCAGTGTATCGGGCCGCAACGAAAAGGTCGTCAATACGTTGCCGGTTTCGTCGCGAATTTCACCGGCAAGCGTGTCGATGACCACTTCGGCGCCATGCCGAAGGGCGCTGATGTCCAGCTCCAGCGGCAAAGCCCCGAATCTTGTGCAGTATTAAAGAAAATCGGTGCAATGACGCCACCAAGGACCACGCCGCCCCTTCGCTTGTTGGGCACGCCGGGAATATCCTCGCCAATGTGCCAGAGCAGGCTGTTGCAGGCGGATTTGCGGGAAGAGCCGGTACCGACCACATCGCCGGCAAAGGCCACTTGATGGCCTGCAGCACGCCAGCTAGCGATCGTTTCGATGCCGCCGGCAAAACGACTGCGACCCATCGCCAGAGCATGCAGGGGGATATCGGGCCGACTCCAGGCATCGCTGGCCGGCGAAAAATCGTCGGTATTGATTTCCCCTTCAACCTTGAAGATCTTGACCCGTAACTGCTGGGGCAGAGGCAAGCGGCGTACAAACCAGTCAGCCGCGGCCCAGGATTCGACAACCTGCCGAGCCAGAGGGTTCGTCTCAGTTTTGGCCAACACCTGATCAAAAGCATCGTAAACCAGAATCAGTCCGGAAAGTGCTGCAGCGGCTCTAACACCCAACTCAGGATCATCAAGAGCGGCTACCAGGGGAGGGATATTGTAGCCTCCCATCATGGCGGCAAGCAGGTCAATGGCTCCCTCGGCATCGAGTAGAGGCGAACTGATTTCTTGCCGTAGTATTCGCCCGAGAAAATCCGCCTTGACTTGAGCGGCCTCGTCCACCCCCGGTGGTACCCGGTCCGTCAGCAGGGCCAACAAGAGCTCTTCCCGCCCTGCTGGAGGTTCGCAGAGCAGTTCGCATAAACCGGTCACCTGTTCCGCATTCAGCGGCAACGGCGGAATACCCTGTCGGTTTCGTTCGGATTGATGTTGCAGGTAGGCATCCAGCATAATAAACATCCTTATCTCCAGGGTCGTAAAGAAAGCTTAAACACCCGGCAGCTGACAGAACAGCATTTTGTCGGACAAGTCCAAAAAACAAACATTCACCACAGAACACACGAAGAAACCCGGGAGCACCTACTTCAATCGAAGGCCTTGTCTTACTCTGTGGTCTCTGTGGTAAAAATCTTCCCTGAGGGTGGGTGGACCGAAGATTCACCTCTCAATACATATAGACATTAAAATACCTTCCGACCAATAGGTCAAGCACACCGGCTCAAACTGGCAGTAAAAAAGCCCGTTCCTGACTAAGGAACGGGCGTTTCAAAGCAAACCTGCTATACCGTGGCTAAGAAGCCTATTTAATTCTGATACTGTTGCTGTTGCTGACGGGGAGTAATGGTGATCGCCACCCGGCGGTTCAACTGCCGACCGCTTTCGGTGACGTTACTGGCTATGGGCTTGGTCTCGCCGAAACCAATCGTGGTCAGGCGCATAGCCGATACCCCGTATCCGGCCAGCATATTCTTGACGGCCATTGCCCGTTGCTCGGAAAGCTTTTGGTTATAGGCTTCACTACCGGTACTGTCGGTATGACCGGCGACCTGAATGTTGGTCTGGGGATAGTTGTTCAGTACCTGAGAAACCCGTTGCAGCTCGTCGTAACCGCCCGGCTTCAAAGCGTAGGAGTTCACATCGAACAGCACATCCGACTTGAAAGTAACCGCCAAAACTTCCATATCACGCTGAACACTGGCGCCTTCGACACCGGCCAGAGCCTGATTCATGGCAATTTCCTGCTTCTCCATATAATTGGCGAAGAAACCACCGGCGGTGCCACCCAAGGCAGCACCGATACCGGCACCGATCAGGGTCCCTTCCGTGTCGCCGCCAATCAACTGGCCGAGACCTGCGCCGACCACCGCACCGGCACCGGCACCAATAGCGGTCCCTTTCTGGGTACGGGTCATGGGCTGGCTGCAACCGGCCAAAATAAGACAGGCAATAGATATACAGATCAAAATGCGTTTCATAAAAACTCTCCTTTTCATCGTCGCAAGGAAAAACAAAGTGTTTCAGGTAATCGGTACCTTTTCAATTAGAACGAACCTACTTTTATCACGACCTAATCAGAAAGCAAGCAAAATTTCCATCCGCAACCGGCACCCTATTTTTATAAAGAGACGCACCAAAAGGTTTAAAGTTTACATCTGGTGGGCATCTATTTTTTTCAAGCCAGGATACGGAACATCACCCAAGCTCACAACTGGACATGCACGGTTAAAGCACAACGCTCGTCGAACCCTTGCCATCAGGCGAACATAATTATAAGGCTTGGCAATAAAGTCGAAAAATCCCATGTCGAGATATTTCGCCTCCTCCTCAGGATAAGCTCGCGAAGAAAGAGCAATCACCGGAACCTGGCGAGTCAAACTGTTGGTCTGCAACGTACGAAACACATCTTTACCGTCCATGCCTCGCAAACCCGTTTCCAACAAAATCAATTTCGGCTGATGACTTAAAACCTGCTTTAAGCCATCGGCACCATTTTCAGCCTCAATTACAGTATAGCCATCTTTTTGCAGATGGTTGCACAAAGTCACTCGATACGGTTGTTGATCGTCTACCACAAGCACCGTCTGATTTTGATTATCGTCCGCCGCGGTTTCTTTCAGATAGTATTTCTTGATGGCCCGGGTAATTTCCGTCGGAGTTGCCAAGTAGGGTTCAACCTGCAACCCGGTACGAAAGGCCAATTTATCCATCGCAGAGAAATTCAGGGGGTCGCTGGTAGCAAGAAGCAGTTTCCCGTTACTGATCCCAAGGGGAAAGATAAGATTTTCCAGCGCCATTTCACCATCGATGAGTTCAAGCACTTCCTTCGGCACCGGCGGTCGTCCGATCTCCTCGACTTTTTTAAGATTAAATTGTCGAGCCAGAATCCGCAGAATATCTTTGTCGCAAATCACGCCCAACTCTTCAAAAACTTGACCAAGTGGTTTTTTTGACACCCTTTGACGTGACAAAGCGGTGTCCAGGTCATTTTCGCTGATCACACCCATTTCCAGCAATATTTCGCCGAACTTCTTGCGATTACTAGTCATATTCCCTAGAACTCCAAAAATACCCTACAATTTTTATCAACTTAATCTTGCTAGAGGGTGATTGTATGCAATTTCCACTCCCCTTTAATCTATATTTTCTCTACGCATTGGAATGTCTTCTTTTTCTAAAGCAACTCCAGAAACAGCTTTTAAGGAACCGTAAATATCCTTCCAGACCTGCCTGACAGAGAGCTTACTTTGCCGCCTTAAACCTTGAAAAAACGGCCTTTGCCATGTTAGGTTGTGCTCTTATTGCGAACAGACCAGATTTTCACGGAGGTTGAATATATGAAGATAACCCGAACACAGGTTGAGCACGTTGCGCAACTGGCGAGGCTGGCCCTTTCGAAGGACGAACTCGAAGCCCTGACCAGCGAGATGGATGCCATACTCGGTTACGTTGAAAAACTTAACGAGCTGGACACCGATCACATCGTGCCCACGGCCCATGCGGTACCGATGGAAAACGCCTTTCGCGAAGATACGGCGCGGCCGTCCATCGGCACCGAAAAGGCCCTGCAAAATGCGCCGGAGGCCAATGACGGTTGTTTCCTGGTGCCTAAAGTCATTGAATAGTCGCCGCCGCTACTGAGCGATTTTGTTTTGGAGAATTGAATTATGCAACTGACCGACCTGACTATCCACCAATTGCACGATCTGCTCAGGGAGGGTAAGACCTCGGCACAGGAAGTGACCCGGGCCTTTCTCGACCGCATCGCTGCCACCGACGAGCGGGTCAACGCCTTTATCACCGTTTGTGAGCAGGATGCCCTGTTGCAGGCCGAGGCAGCCGACGCTCGTCTCAAAGCGGGTGACGACGCTCTTCTGACCGGCATTCCGCTGGCCCTGAAGGATATTTTTGTCACCGAAGGGCTACGCACCACCTGCGCATCAAAGATTCTCAGCAACTTTGTTCCGCCTTACAATGGCACCGCGGTAGCCAAACTCAAGGAACAGGGGGCTGTCATCCTCGGCAAGCTCAACATGGATGAGTTCGCCATGGGCAGCTCAAACGA
Organism: Syntrophotalea acetylenivorans; assembly: GCF_001887775.1. Classification (NCBI taxonomy): domain Bacteria; kingdom Pseudomonadati; phylum Thermodesulfobacteriota; class Desulfuromonadia; order Desulfuromonadales; family Syntrophotaleaceae; genus Syntrophotalea; species Syntrophotalea acetylenivorans. Next base: position 3,151,925 of record NZ_CP015519.1, on the reverse strand, counting down.
GAACAGTGCCTTTGGCCCGGTGCGCAACCCCTGGAAGGTTGACTGTGTGCCCGGCGGTTCCTCCGGCGGTTCGGCGGCCTGCGTCGCCGCTCGTCAGGCGATAGCCACTCTCGGCACCGACACCGGCGGCTCGATCCGCCAGCCGGCATCCCACTGCGGCGTGGTCGGGCTCAAACCGACCTACGGCCGGGTTTCCCGCTACGGGGTAATCGCCTACGCCTCCTCCCTCGACCAGGTTGGCCCCGTCACCCGGGATGTAGAAGACTGCGCCATGCTCCTCGGGGCGGTGGCCGGTTACGATCCAGCCGACTCGACCTCGGTAGACGTGCCGGTACCGGACTACCGGGCAACCCTCAAGGACGGGGTTAAAGGCCTGAAAGTCGGATTGCCCAAAGAGTATTTCATCGAAGGGCTCGACCCCGACGTTAAGCAGGCAGTGGAAAAGGCCGTCGATACCTTAAGAGAACTCGGTGCGGAACCTGTAGAAGTCTCTCTGCCCCATACCGATTACGCCGTCGCCTGCTACTATCTCATCGCCACCGCCGAGGCCTCGAGCAACCTGGCCCGTTACGACGGTGTGCGTTACGGTCAGCGGGTCGATCGAGAGCAAGGCCTTATCGATATGTACATGCAGAGCCGCGCGGCCGGCTTCGGTCCCGAAGTCAAGCGCCGCATCATGCTCGGCACCTACGCTCTCTCCTCCGGCTACTACGACGCTTACTATCTCAAGGCCCAAAAGGTTCGTACCTTGATCCGCCAGGATTTCCTCGACGCCTTCAACCAGGTCGATGTCATCCTGACCCCGGTAGCACCGACTCCCGCCTTTCAAATTGGCGAAAAAACAGCCGATCCGCTGCAGATGTACCTGTCGGATATCTTCACCATTCCGGTCAATCTGGCCGGAACCTGCGGCATGAGTCTGCCCTGCGGCATGTCTCAAAAGGGCCTGCCCATCGGCCTGCAGCTCATCGGCCGTCCCTTCGGCGAAGAGACCCTGCTGCGAACCGCTTACGCCTTTGAACAGGCCGGCGACTGGCATTGTAAAAAAGCGCCGCTTTAACGCCAGGACAGCCGTGGGTCCGAAAATTCTGTTATTGGTTATGCACGTGATTCCACTTGATGATCCTGTCAAGGTCAAAAAGTTTCACCACAGAGGACACAGAGAAGGTCAGAAAAATATGCGGGTTTTCTCTGTGACCTCTGTGACCTCTGTGTGCTCTAGTGAGCGAAGTGAACGCGTGGTAAAAAGAATTGAAGACAAGGGCATAACCAAGATTCTGTTTTCTGTTCACAATATGCTGCCTAATCCGGAAGGATTGAAACTATGCTATCCAAATATGAAGTCGTCATCGGGCTGGAGGTCCATGCTCAGCTCACTACCGACACCAAGATCTTTTGTAACTGCTCCACCACCTTCGGCAACGAGCCCAACTCCCAGACCTGCCCGGTCTGCCTGGGACTTCCCGGCGCCCTGCCGGTGCTGAATAAAAAGGTGGTCGAGTATGCCATTCGAACCGGTCTGGCTACCGAATGCACCATCGCCCCCCGGTCGATCTTCGCCCGCAAGAACTACTTCTATCCCGATCTGCCCAAGGGCTACCAGATCTCCCAGTTCGAGCTGCCGATCTGCGAACACGGTCGCCTCGACATAGAGACCGACGATGGCAGTAAAACCATCGGCATCACCCGTATTCACATGGAAGAAGACGCCGGCAAGTTGCTCCACGGCAACGAAGCAGGGTCACGAGTCGACCTCAACCGGGCCTGCACCCCGCTGATGGAGATTGTCTCCGAACCCGATATGCGCTCTTCCGATGAGGCCATCGCCTACCTGAAGAAACTGCATCAGATCGTGGTCTACCTCGGCGTCTGCGACGGCAATCTGGAAGAAGGCTCCTTCCGTTGCGACGCCAACGTCTCCATTCGGCCCTGGGGGCAGAAGGAGTTCGGCACCCGCGCCGAGCTGAAGAACATCAACTCCTTCCGCTTTATCAAACAAGCCATCGACTACGAGATTGAACGTCAGGCCGACATTCTGGAAGAAGGTGGCCGGGTGGTTCAGGAAACCCGCCTGTTCGACACCGCCAGCGGCACCACCCGCTCCATGCGCGGTAAAGAAGAGGCCCACGACTACCGCTACTTCCCCGATCCCGACCTGGTACCTTTACTGGTCTCCGAAGAGTGGATCGAGAGGGCTCGCCGTGAGTTGCCCGAACTGCCCGCTGCCAAGATCGAGCGTTTCGTCGAGGAATACGATATCCCCCGCTACGATGCCGAGGTGCTGGCCGCCGAGCGCGCCATTGCCGACTATTACGATGCCCTGGTTAAACTGCATGGCAACGGCAAACTCTGCTCCAACTGGGTGATGGGTGAGGTCCAGCGCGCCCTGAATGACAATGGCCTGGAAATCAACGATTGTCCGGTGACACCGCAGTTGCTGGCCGGCATGCTGAAGCGCATCGACGACAACACCATCTCCGGCAAAATTGCTAAAAAAGTCTTCGACGCCATGTGGAAATCGGGGAAGGATGCCGATACTATTATCGAAGAACAGGGTCTGAAACAGGTTACCGACCTGAGCGCTATCGAGCCCCTGGTCGATGAAGTACTGGCCGCCAATCCCGGGCAGGTCGCCGAGTATCGGGGAGGTAAAGAGAAGCTGCTCGGCTTCTTCGTCGGCCAGATCATGAAAGCCAGCAAAGGCAAAGCCAATCCGGCGACCCTCAACGAATTGTTGAAGAAGAAGCTGGCCGGGGAATAAAGCCCCGAGACGTAAGGGATAAAGCCGTAAGGCGTGAGTGGTCAAGCCGTAAAGGGTTTTAACCCATTACGCGTCACGCATTACGGTATTTTCCGCGGACCGCGCACCTCGGGCCGCATTTTTCGGGAGATTCTACATGTCCATAAAACCGATCCAATACCATGACGGCATCTGCCGCATGATCGACCAACGGCTGCTGCCGACCGAGGAAGTCTGGCTCGAATACACCGATTACCAGGGTGTGGCCGAGGCGATTCAAACCATGGTGGTACGCGGAGCGCCGGCCATCGGTGTTGCCGCTGCCTTCGGTGCGGCCTTCGGCGCTCGGGATATCGCCGCTGACGATTTTGCAGGTTTCGCTGCTCAACTGGAAAAAGTCTGCTCTGTACTGGCCGCCACCCGGCCGACGGCGGTCAATCTGTTCTGGGCTCTGGAGCGCATGCAGCGTATCGCCAAGGAACATTGCCAACAGCCTTTAGCCGAGATCAAAGAGCGCTTACTGCAAGAAGCCCTGAATATCGCCGCCGAGGATGAGCAGATCAACCGCACCATGGGTGCTAACGGCGCGCCACTGATTGCCGACGGCAGCCGGATTTTGACCCACTGCAACGCCGGGGCGCTGGCCACCGGCGGCTACGGCACCGCCCTTGGCGTCATTCGCGCCGCCGTCGAATCCGGCAAAAAGGTTATGGTTTACGCCGACGAAACCCGACCGTTCCTGCAAGGATCACGACTCACCGCCTGGGAACTGCACCGGGACGGCATTCCGGTCACCCTGATCTGCGACAACATGGCCGGCGCACTGATGAACCAGGGAAAGATCGACTGCGTGATCGTTGGTGCCGACCGCATCGCCGCCAACGGTGATGTAGCCAACAAGATCGGCACCTACACCGTGGCGGTGCTGGCCAAAGAGCACAACTTGCCCTTCTATGTCGCCGCGCCCATCTCGACCATCGATCCGGCCCTTGCCGACGGCAGCATGATCCCCATTGAAGAACGGGACGAAGCGGAAGTCACTCATTGCGCCAAGACCCGGCTGGCACCGGAAGGCATTGGGGTGCGCAATCCGGCCTTTGACGTTACTCCGGCCCGACTGGTCAGCGCTATCATTACTGAACGGGGAGTGGCGCGGGGCGACTATCGGACCTCTCTGGCTGAATTGCTGGCAAAACAGGACTGATGTCTATGGGACCATCTTTTCCAACGGCCCAACTGTCTGACACCCTAGGTAAACAGGACCAGGCAGGTCTCGCCACCTTGCTCGCAGCCTGCGGTTATCAGGAGCCGGATAAAAGCGCCGCCAATCTGCTGTTGCTGCAGGAACACGGTCTCAGCGAAGAACAGCTCATCGATCTGACCCGATCGGCCCTGGCAAGCGCCGCTCCCGACCAGGCAATTAATTCCCTGGAACGCCTCGCAAGTGGTCTGAACAACGAGACATTAGATACTCTATTGTCCAAAGCGGCCTGCTTGGAAGTACTGCTCACCGTCCTCGGTGCGTCCCAGTTTCTGGCCACAATCCTGTTCCGGCACAACAGTCTGCTCGACAGCCTTTTTCTCCATGACGATTACTGCCAGGCCAAAGACCATTCGGCCATGCTGGCCGAATTGCAACAGCGAATCCCGCCCGGGTCTTCCTTCGAGGATTTACAAAAAGGCCTGCGCCACTTCAAACAACAGGAAATCCTGCGCATCGCCACCCGCGACCTGACGGGCCTGGCCGATCTGACCGTCACCACGGCAGAACTCTCCGATCTGGCCTCCGCCACCCTGCAACGCTCCTATCAAATCTGCGACGAACTGCTGCGCGAACGCTTTGGCGCCCCGCTGCTCGGTCCCGACAGCGGCCAACCTGGTTCCGAAGCGAAGTTCACCGTCCTGGCTATGGGTAAATTCGGCGGAGGCGAACTCAATTTTTCCTCGGATATCGATCTGATTTACTGTTACAGCTGCGAGCAGGGCGAAACCGCCGGCATCGCCGATGGAGATACCGTACGCAACCGTATCTCCTTGCACCAGTACTTCGTCAAGCTGGGAGAGAAGATCAACCAGGCCATGCATCAGGTCACCGCCGACGGCTTCGTGTTCCGCGTCGACCTGCGTCTGCGACCCGAAGGACGCTCCGGTGAAATCGCCAGTTCTCTGCGCAGTACCGAATCTTATTACGAGCACTGGGGGCAGAGTTGGGAACGCTCGGCTATGCTTAAAGCCCGGCCGGTCGCCGGCTGCGTCGATTTTGGCTGGCAACTCTTACAGAACCTTGAGCCATTTATCTATCGCAGATATCTCGATTACACCATGATCGACGATCTCAAGGTCATGAAGCAAAAGATTGATAACAACCTGACCCGCGAACGGGAAGGCGAACTCAATCTCAAACTCGGCCGGGGAGGAATTCGGGAAATCGAGTTCTTCATTCAGGCCCTGCAAATCATTCATGCCGGCAAGAATCCCGCTTTGCGCGAGAAGAACTCCCTGCGTGCCTTGACATTACTGCAAAGTCACGGTCTGATCGATGCCGAAACAACCGTGATTCTCAGTGAAGCCTATACCTTTTTACGCACCGTCGAGCATCGTATCCAGGTGGTACAGGAACGCCAGACCCATAATCTGCCTACCGATGAAATAGAATTCGAACGACTTGGCCGGCGCTGCGGATTTACCGACTGTGCCGAGTTTCGCCAGATCTTGGAAAGCTACCGCCGGGAAGTCTCCGCCATCTACCACGATCTGTTTTATACCAGTGAAGAAGAAGCGGATGCCGTTCCTGCAGAAGTTGCCTATCTATTCGATCCCGCAGCCGAGCCTGCCGAGTTACAAGGTTTATTGAAAGCCAAGGGATTCACGGACCCGGTCGGTGCCTGCGACACCCTCACCGCCCTGCGCGACGGCCCGCCCCGGCATCCCCTTTCCCCGCAGGCACGCCGCCACTTCAACCGCCTTGCACCGATGCTGCTGTGCGAGGTCATCGCCCTGCCGGAACCGGACATGGCCTTCCGCAACCTGGAACGCTTTCTCGGTGCATTGCGGGCTAGAGCAACCTTCTTCGCCTTGTTGGCTGAAAACCGTCCGCTGATAAAGCTGCTGGTCTCTCTGTTCGGCACCAGTCAATTTCTGTCACGAATCCTCATTCAACACCCCGGCACCCTGGATTTTTTGGTTGCCGTCCAGGATAGCGACCCGGAAAAAGCCCGCGACCGGCTCGAAGCGGACTTAGCCAAACACTTTGAACGGGCCGGTGACTATGAAGAGAAACTCGATGCCTTGCGCTGTTTTCGCAATGAAGAACTGTTGCGCGTGGCTCTTGGCGATATTCGCGGAAATCTGTCATTGCAGCAAGGTCCCGGTCAACTTACCCTGCTGGCCGAAATCTGCCTGCAGCAGGCCACGGCCATGGCCCGCAACGAACTTCTACCCCGTTACGGCCTGCCCACCTGCCAGGATGCCAAAGGAAACACACGGGAAGCCGCTTTCGCCATCGTGGCCCTGGGCAAACTAGGCGGCCGTGAGCTCAATTATCATTCGGATCTGGACATCATCTTCATTTACGAAGATCTGGGGCAGACACAAGCGGCCGCCAACAGCGATCCGGCATTGTTCAGGGTCCGCAGTAATCAGGAATACTTTTCCCGTCTGGCGCAACGGATCATTTCAATTCTTTCGCTGATTACCGGCGAAGGATGCGTCTACCAGATAGACACCCGATTGCGCCCCTCGGGCCAACAGGGGCCGCTTGTCACCAGCTTCCCGGCGTTTCGCGCTTATCATCAACAATCGGCACAACTATGGGAACGCCAAGCCTTGATCAAAGCCCGGGTCGTGGTCGGGCCGCCCCCCTTCGCCCAACGCATCAGCGACCTTCAGCAGGAAATCGTTTTCGGGCGACCGTTACCCCCAGACTCCCGGCAGGAGATCTACCATTTGCGGCAACGCATGGAAAAAGAGCTGGGCCGTGAAGACCGCTCTCACTACAACATCAAGACCGGCCGCGGCGGCCTGGTGGATATCGAATTCCTGGTTCAGTACCTGCAATTGCTCCATGGCAGCACCGATTCGAGCCTGCGCTCACCCAATACTTTGGAAGCACTGCAGGCCCTACAGCAGACGGAGCATCTTGACGACCAGGAAACCCGCCTGCTGGCCGATGGTTATCTCTATTTGCGGCGCCTGGAAAACAAGTTGCGGCTAGTCCACGATCAATCGATTAACCAACTGTCCAGCGAAATGGGCTACCTGGCCAAACTGGCCCATCGTCTCGACTATGCAGGAGACCATCCGGAAGAACAGCTACTGGCCGATTACCGGCAAACCACGGAGAAAATTCGCGGAATTTTTGACCGTTATTTGACCCCTAGCTAAGGCAATACCTTCCTCATCACGGGTTCAACCCACATAGCAAGCCAAAGACCTCCCGTTTTACGGAAGGTCTTTGGCGTAAACTCAGTACTCTATTGATCTAAGTCTGAAACGACCCATAGCAAGGTGTCGTGATTGCTAAGGTTACAGCTGTAGCTTTTGCACCTGATAACCATCCCGGCGCAGAGCCTCCACCAAACCCTCCTCACCGACCAGGTGACCGACTCCAACCAGGATCAGTTCCGTCTCCGGCGTCTCTATAAAACCTTTAATAACCGGTAACCAGGCAGCATTTCGCTCGCTGAAAAGCCTGCCGTAAATCTCCGGAAACTGCCCCTTGAAATCATCCGTGACCAGCCTGGCGATGGCTTTTTCGTCCCCGCCGCGCCAGGCAACTATCAGACCATGGAAAATTTCGTCGAGTCGATTCAACTCACCGAGAGAATGTTGCATAAAGCGGTCTTCGCGACCTTGGGCCATGCCCATCATAAATTCCATCTGCTGTTCCATGGTTTCCAGGGCCTCCCGCTCCCTTCCATCGGTCACAGACTTCTGGTAAAAATGCAGATCGACTCCACCCTGGACAATGCCATGACGTTGCAGCTCAATGGCCAGAAGGGTCAGAGACGCCATGGCAGGCTTAAGGCGGATAAAAGCGCTCAGCTGAAGATTACGGCGCTGGCAATGCTCCTGCAGCAGCCGATAGGTTTGCGGTTGCAGAATGTCTTCCAGTGTGGTGCCATCATGATAAAAGGCCTTGTGAGCGATCAGTTGCTGCATTTTCGGACTGTTTAACTGGCCGGGATCGGCTTCGAAGACAATTTTTTCAGCCGCTTGATAAGCCCTCTCGAATTCAACCGGCAAGGGATAATCCTCTGGGCGCAGCACATGACAGGTGCCCCCAGGTAGGTCACCAAATTACCCTGACGAACTACCCATACTGAAGTTTCGGCAGCGGCATTCCCACAAAATCCAATAATTCCCAGAACAATCAAAAACAGGCTCTTCACTTTAGTCTCCCCGGGTCCGCTGTTAGCCCAATGACACGGTACGTTTCCCAACACTTTTTGTACCGTGGCGTGTACCTGCAATTTTGTGGTAAAAGGATAAGCCAATCGGGAAAGAGCGCAACACCTTACACTTAATCTATGAAAATAAATGCGTGTCCTAGTCAAGAAATATCATCTGGCAATTTATCTCTTAGCAATCATGGCTCTGCTGCTGATCTTTCCTCAACAGCGTCAGGCAACGGCGGCTGAGTGGTCCGTTGTCGTACATCCGGCTATCCTACAGCCGGGCGACGTAGCGAGGATCGAATTAAACCCGGCTACAGCATTCTTCGGCGCCACCCTGACATGGCAGAACCGGCAAATTTCTCTGACAACCCTGCCGGAGGGACGGATGGCGGCCCTGATCGGTATTCCAAGAGACATAACGGCAGGAAACCACCAGGCCAAGCTAAATATCATTTTTCGAAATGGCCTTCGCCGCAGCCATTTGGTTAACCTGCAAATCGCAAAGAAGACCTTTCCCGAGCAGCACATCAGCCTGCCTCCGCGACAGGTAAGCCCCGACCGACAGTCCATGGATCGCCACCGTCGCGAGCGAGCCGAATTGAATAGAGTCTTTGCCCGCCCCCAGCAGGAGAGGCTCTGGAAAGAAGCCTTTCAACTACCGGTGACCGGTAAAATACTTTCCCCCTTCGGCGTGCAGCGCATTCTCAACGGTCAGCCTCGCAGCTATCATAGCGGCGTCGATCAGAGAGCCCGGCTCGGTGAGCCGGTGGCCGCCGCTGGCGGCGGGCAGGTGGTACTGGTAGCCGATCACTTCTTTGCCGGCAAGAGTGTTTACATCGATCACGGCATGGGTATCCTCACCATGTATTTTCATCTTTCCACTATCAACGTTAGCGAAGGGGAGCGGGTCATTGCCGGTCAGACCATCGGCCTTGCCGGTGCCACAGGCCGGGCCAGCGGCCCCCACCTGCACTGGGGAGCGCGGGTACATGACTGCAAGGTCGATCCCCTGGCTTTATTGCGTGCTCTTGAAGCTTCGCCCTGAGAAGTCTTTTCCAGATAATGCCCGCCATCTACCCCTGCGAAGTTATTCAGGGCACTGCCAACAAAAAACCGCCCGGTGATCTTTGCACCGGACGGTTCGTTTTTGTACTTTAGCGACCTCCCTATTCGAACAGAGTCGCCAAACGTCGTAACAGGGTACCCACCTCATCAACGCTATCAAGGGCATAGCGGGCCAGGGTCGGTCGAACTTCGTCCCGCACCAGAATCCCGATACCCCGATGCTGCAGTTCGCGAAAGGCGTCCTCGTCGGTCAAATCATCGCCGACATAGATTGGCACAGCCTTGTGCTTAGCCAGCTGCAGCTTCCCCAGCAGCCAATTCACTGCTTTTCCCTTGTCCCAGTCGATGTCGGGCCGTAATTCAAAGATCTTCTTGCCACCCGTCTTGCGCAACCCCTCGCTATCTGCCAGTACCCTGTCGACCACCGCCGTCACTGCATCCACCTGTTCATTAGCCACCCGCCGAAAATGGATCGCCACAGCGAATTTTTTCCGTTCTACCTGGGCTCCGGGAATCTGGCTGAGCTGCCTCAGCAGGGCCTGTTCCGCCTTATCCAAAGAGGGCAGAAACTGGCTGCCCTGTTGCAATTCGTGACCGAATCCAGCCGGCCCTGCAATATGAAATCCGTGACTTCCGGCATAGTAAACCTCGTCGATGCCGACCTTGACCCGCACATCATCCAAGTCCCGGCCACTGACAATGGCCAGAATGCAGCATTTCCCAAGTCGATGTACCGAGTCCCGCATTTCCGGCGAAATCTCCGCTAATTCAGGCCGGTCTACAATGGGGGTCAAAGTACCATCAAAATCGAGAAAAACTACCGGTTGACGGTCTTGCAGCTCCCCATTCAACTGTGCCGTGTTCTCCAATGCTGAAGGCAATTCGTTGGAAAAGCGTCTTTTTGCCGTTTTACTCAAAAACCTACCTCCTCGAATTCAATTCGCACCTGACGGCATCTCCTTGCTCAGTCTTTTTTATATTTTTTGCGGCCGAACAGGTCCGGCAGATTGATACCGAAATGCTGCAGACACATAACCAGTAGAGCCAAGGCAGCGGCATCATCCAAATTTCCGATAAATGGCAAGTTGTCCGGAATCAACTCAAAGAAACCGGCGCCCGGATTGAATAGATAGATAACACCTATAAGCCCAAGCAACAGTACGATGATATTTTTCATAAGTCCTCCTCTTCCTGCTCCGGCCCGCCTTTGAAAATCGTACCCGGCAAAGCCTGTCTTGACCGGTGTGGCTCCAGGATTGGATGTCAAAGAGAAGGCTGCGGCTGCTCCTGCTTCTATTAAGCCTTTGCCTCAATCGCCGTTCAGTATTTTTTCCACGGCCTCGTTCATATCGGCAACGACAAGAGCATTGGCGTGTCCGATCAGGGCCTCGTCACCCGGCCGGTACTTGCCGGTTTGTACCAGAATACCACGCATGCCGGCTTTCAGGGCCGCCCCTACGTCGGAGCGGGCATCGTCACCGATCATGGTGACCCGTTCCAGCGGACAGCTGAACTCTTCCCGAGCGGCGGCAAAGAAATCGGGAGAAGGTTTACCGAGCACCAGTGCCTTTGTGCCGGCAGCGTATTCGAGGGCAGCGACAAAGGGGCCGGCATCGAGTTGCAAACCGTCGCGGCCTTCGAAACAGGCGGTGCGGCCGGTAGCAATGAGTTGCGCCCCCCCTTAAGAAGGCGAAAGGCGTGGTTGAGATTAGCGTAAGTAAAGTGCTGCAGGGCACAGCCAACCACCACCGCATTAGGGTCTTGCTGATGCAGGTCGGAAAAATCTTCTTCCAGATCGGGATGGACCAGCAGGTAGGGTCTCAGGTTGTGCTTGAGCAGGTGCCGCCGCACCACCAGGGGCGCGGTAAAGAGTTCTTCAAGGGCTATATCGAAACCGATTTCGCTCAAAACCTTCTGCAGATAACGGAGACTTTTGCTGGAAGTATTGCTGACAAAACGCACCCGGTAGCCCTCGTGCCGCAAGCGATTCACCGCCTCGATAGCTCCGGGCAGAGGCGTGCGACCTACATGCAGGGTACCGCTTAAATCGATAAAAACACATCGGGCCATAAGGCTCGGTTTCCTTTCCTGAAAATTGGCATCACCGGCCTTCATAAGAGCAGAAGCTGCTTTTATACCTTACTTAAACGTAGTCGGGATAGGCCGGCTGGTACATCCACGTGTAAATATAGTTTAGCAGATCGGCCGGTCGCTTCGTACGAGCCAGACCTCGCTCGTATACCAGTTCTGCCACAGCCACGGCAATGCTGGCGGAGACTTCGCGAATTTTTGTCAGGGGGGGATATACCGAAGATTGAGCCAGGTCGGCATCGGTTACCTGCGCGGCCAGAGCCCGCGCCGCCGCCAGGAACATCTCATCGGTTATACGTTCCGCCCCGGTGGCCATGGCGGCCAGGCCGATGGCGGGAAAGATATAGACATTGTTGCCCTGGCCCGGCACCAGAATGCGTTTATCCAGAGCCACCGGAGCAAAGGGGCTGCCGCTGGCAAAGATCGCCCGGCCGCCGGTGGCGGCATAGGCCTGCTCGGCGGTACATTCCGAATTACTGGTGGGATTGGACAGGGCAAAGATGATCGGCCGTTTATTGAGGGACGCCATCTCGGCCATCACCGCATGGTTAAATGCCTGTCCCTGACCGGAAACGCCGATCAGAGCCGTCGGCTTAAGGCTGCGCACGGCTCTAAGCAAATCGGTCTGCTGCGGGTAGTCGTGGGCAAAGGGGCGCTTATGAATCGCCAATTCCTTCCGATTTTTCACCACCAGCCCCTTGGAATCGACAAACCAGCAACGCTGACGGGCCTGCTCCTCACTCAGACCTTCGGCCATCAAAGCGGCCACCAGCAGGCTCCCGGTTCCCGTTCCGGCTTCACCGGCACCGAGGAACAGAAAGGTCTGCTCCGTCAGAGTACTTCCGGTCAGACGCAGGGCAGCGTAAATACCGGCCAGAGCGACACTGGCCGTACCTTGAATATCATCGTTGAAACAGCAGACGCGATTTTGATAGGTCTTCAGCAGACGAAAAGCATTGCAGTTGGCAAAATCCTCGAACTGAATCACCGCCCGGGGAAAAACTTCCTGTACCGCCAGGACGAATTCCTCGATCAGTTCATCGTACTCGGCGCCCCGGATGCGGGGCTGACGCATTCCCAGATAGAGAGGATCCCGCAGCAACTCATCGTTGTTGGTACCGACGTCGATGGTCACCGGCAGGCAGTAGGTCGGATGAATACCGGCACAAGCCGTATAGAGAGAGAGCTTGCCCACAGGAATGCCCATACCGTCGACACCGAGATCTCCCAGGCCGAGAATCCTCTCACCATCGGTCACCACCACCATGCGCACATCCTCGTAGCTCCAGTTGCGCAGCAGTTCGGCGATGCGCCCCTTATGGACCGCCGAGAGATAGAGGCCCCGTCCCTTGCGATAAATATGAGAAAACTGCTTGCAGGCCTGACCGACGGTAGGGGTGTAGATGACCGGCATCAGCTCCTGCAGATGATCGGTCACTACCCGATAAAACAACGCACGGTTCCGATCGAACAAAGCCATCATGGCGATATATTTACCGAGCGCGGTATTGTTGCGGCGCACCCCTTCCATCACCCGGCTGACCTGATCGTCCATGGTCGAAACATGAGCCGGTAACAAACCGATAAGGCCTAAAGACTCCCGTTCAGCGCAACTGAAGGCGGTACCCTTGTTGAGCATCGGGTTTTGCAACAGGTCATTGCCGGTAGGCAGCGGAACGCCGGGGCGGCCCAGATAAGGGGATGTGGGGTTTTCCTCGGTCATTGAATCTTCTTTCGGCAGGAAGGATGGAGAGCAGGCTATAGTCAGCTTCCAAATGCGGATTAATCTAAGTAATTGCGGATATACTGGCGGCTGAGATATAGGCCGATGGAGGCGCCAAAAACCGCGGCAAAATAGCCGGTCATCAGACCGACCTTGATACCGAGCCACCAACCAAGGGCGGCCCCAAGGCTGACGCCCAAAATTACCACGAACATTTTGATCATGGTTTTTCCTTAGAGTAACCGCGCAAGTCTCAAAATCGGCGGGTCGCGTCCCGCCGGACGCCCTACTTTTGTCCGAGCCAACAAAAGTAGGCAAAAATGGCTGCCACTGCGTGGAGCAGCAGCTTGTCCGGACAGCGAAAGCAACGACCGTTGGGCCGTGCCTCAACAACGGCAGTTTCTTTTCGGCGCCCTCTCTTCTGACAATTTGGCGCTAAAGCGATTGGTTCATATCACTTGCGAGCCTGAGGTCTATTTTTTGCTGGGTTTTAAAACCTAACAACACAGATGCAAAGCCGTTGCGGTAGGGGTTGCCGCTACCGGCCGGGGATCTGCGAAGCTAAAAGCTGCTGCCAAACTCCGTCTCGTACCGCTGGCGAAACTCATCCAGGGTAAACTGATGATTCTGGGTGCCGTTGTGCTCGATCTTGATCGATCCCATCAGTGAGGCAATGCGTCCGGTAGTTTCCCAATCGAACCCCTGGTTCAGGCCATAGATTAGACCGGCCCGATACGCATCTCCGCAACCTGTGGGATCGTTGACCTCGCCCGGAGTCACGGTGGGAATCAGGTATTCGTCGCCATTACTGTAAATGACCGACCCCTTTGCGCCGCGGGTAACGATCAGCGCCTCGACCCGCTCGGTGATCTCCGCCACACACAGCCCGGTCTTTTCCTGCAGCAGCTGCCATTCGTAGTCGTTGACCGTCACCCAGGTGGCCTGATCGATAAAATTGCTCAGCTCTTCGCCGCTGAACATGGGCAACCCCTGACCGGGATCAAAAATAAAAGGAATATCGGCCGCAGCGAACTGGGCGGCATGTTCGATCATGCCTTCGCGACCGTCTGGAGAGACGATCCCCAGGGCAACGTCCGCCACTTCATCGATAGCGTTGCGATGGGCGAACCCCATGGCACCGGGATGAAAGGCCGTGATCTGGTTATCGTCCAGGTCGGTGGTGATATAGGCCTGGGCGGTAAGGGTATTGTCCACCTCGGTCACATACGTGCCGTCGATGCCGCAACTCTCCATCCACTGCCGATAGGGAGCGAAATCCTGACCGACGGTGGCCATGGGCAGGGGCTGGCCACCAAGCAACTTGAGACCGTAGGCGATATTGCCGGCGCAGCCGCCGAACTCGCGGCGCATCTCCGGAACCAGAAAACAGACGTTAAGGATATGCACCTGGTCGGGCAGGATGTGATTTTTAAAACGGTCACCGAAGACCATGATGTTGTCGTAAGCAAAGGAGCCGCAGATCAAGGTACGCATGAAGGGATTGTTCCTTTCGTTCAGTTAAAACGGGGATTAGCTATAACAGTATAGGAAGTTGTTCACAATAAACTTACATTTTGCCCGAAATTGAATGCGATGTACAGTCGCCCCTTAACCAAGCAGGACAATTGGCCGTACGGTTTGAATTTCTTGAAGTTGAAACATGCCTACGAGCCAAATCCAAGCGGAAGGTATTCTTGCCGACACGACGCTGGAAAGTCATATCGCAACAAACTTTTTGGTTGGCAGCACAGAAAAAGCGGCACCCCTACTTACGGGTGCCGTTGGTTAAGCATTAACGCCAAGTGGCACTGTCTAATGCCCCTTACCTACCAGTGTTTGCCATATATTGAACACAGCAATAATAAAACCGCCGGGTCTGAATCTTGGGTTCGGACCAAGCTAACCCATTGAATCTATGAGCAAAGCATCAAGGAAATTGCTGTAATTTGGGCATAAATAGCCAACTTGATGCCCAAATTCAGTTCTGTAAAGATTGTCAGTTCGTTCTCACAATTCTTAGAGGCTCATTTTTACCGATAAAAACAAGGCCTGTCATGTCTATTAATAATTAAAGCCCAGGCATTTACCTTGGTTCGCCCCCAAAGAAACCACCCCAAAGACACCTCTATCTACTTACTCCCTCTCCAATAATTATTCGCAGCCGCAACTGTTTGGAAGTGAATGGCGATCACCTGCGAGCAGGCAATGAGCGAATCGGCATCATTGGCATAAATTTCACGCAATTTAAACAAAACCTCTTTGTCTGGCTGGGTCGTTTTAACTCCGATGCGGGCTAATTTAACAGCCAGGTCAAATCCTTGCTGTGGCGTTTCGGTAATCAGGGAGAGAGGTTTTGCAACTTTGGCCATTTCCTTCTTCATTTCATGCGAATCTGCAAAGGATAACGAAACCGCCATGAACAAAAAAATCGAAACACATGCGACCATCAAGGTTTGCTTCATTTTTGTTTCTCCTTTCAAGAAAAAGATAGGCCTCACTCTGCCAGACCATATTTGATGGCGTTGCAAAAGGTCCGCTCTACGGCGTTACGGCATTTTTTCAGGACCTCGACATACGAGATGTATGCCTTCGCCCTTGAAAAACACCAAGCATTAATAAGACGAATTTTTTTTTAGCCATCCTATGAGTTAGTTCAGTTCGTATAGTGCTGTAAATTTAGTAGGCCATCGTGGCCATCATCTTGGGTGATATGGCCCCGGCCGGAGGCGCCAGAGCAGTTGCCAAAAATCTGTACAAAAACACCATTAACAGGTTTGTGATTTTTATAATCTAGTTCCCATAAACAAACCGTTACAGTGCTGCCAGCGGTGAATGACGACTCCAATACTTGCGCAAGGTACTTGTTATCAATCCGGGGTTATCTTGCTGATCTTCGAACCTTGTAGCCCAAGACCTGCCATCAGTCCTTTCTGATCAAAGAAGAAGGCGTAGATATCTTCCTTAGCGGTCGAGGTGGTCAAACTGCCCGCCTTTCCCTTATCCACCACTACGATGGTGGGTCCTACGCCGACCTCCCAACCACTGCTTTTTTGCAAATAGCTCAAGGCTTCGTCGGTCATCAGGAACATGGCGTAACCGAAAGACTGGGCTCCGACCTGCAGACCATAGGAGGCCGCAACGGTGTTGTAATAGCCGACGGTCGCACCATCCACCAGCAGGGCCCCCTCGCCAAATTGTCCGCCGATCACCAGGCCGGCCTTCACCACATCCGGAAACACCAGGATTCCCTTGGCGACTTTGGAAAATTCCAGTGCCGTCGGCGAACCCGCGTAAAGATCCGCCAACCCCACCTTGACCTTTTGGTCAATCTCGGCCGCAGAATCGGCATAGACTGCCTGCCGTCCAAAACCGATAATCAGCAACAGGACCAACCAGACAATGCATGACGGAGAAAAATGAATGGATTTCATTGCGAACTCCTTTCAAAAAAACTCTGAGCATATGTTGCAAGCAAGGCGGCAAAACTCAACCAAATCACCTCTACCACCTGGCAACCGATGAATCATGGCTTTCCCTGTGAGGCAACAAACACCTACCAACCTACAAAACAGTCCTTCCCTTTATGACCCATCCAATAAGCGCAGGGGCGAAAAGATGTCGTTTGGTGACTAATCTCTCTGCCGTCAATCAGGTACACTTACCGATATTTTGAGTAGAACACGAACGAACAGGGTTTCTCCTCTCACCTCTTCTGATTTGATACAAGTAGTTCTATTTTTTCTATTAGTACCGGCATACAAATTCAAGGCTAGCAGACAACGGATAAAAGTAAACGCATACCCGGGTCATCGCTTGTGAATTCTGCGCAGCATAGTTAAAGCGGAAAATCAGTCAAAAGCCAGGGTGACGATCAGCACCGCCGCCAGGTAAAAGAGCGGATAGATCCACAGCATGTACTGATCAACTTTCTGTACCCATTTGATCATACCGGTCAGTTCCAGGCGCCGAATGATGACGTTGAAAACCAACACCAGGCTGGTTACCAGAAAACCTGAAACGATAATCGAGTCCATGAAGGTAAGATAACCGAGGCGTGGCAGATCGCCGGAAACTGTGAAGTTGAAGGCGACAAAAATCAGCAGGTTGGTGCCAGCAACGTCGACCCGTTTGGCGTAATCCTTGGAAAAGAAGATAATCCAGGAAACGGCGATAATCACGAACAACGGCAGAAAAATGCGAAAGATATAGTAGGTGAGATGCCGCTTGGCCTTGAACTGGAAATTAAACCGGGATACCGGCCGCAAGGAACTGGACAGGTCGCTTGTGACGCTGGCGGTCGAATCGACCACCACCCATTCCTCTTCGCCCAGTTTCATGCCTACCTGGTTAAATTCCTCCAGAGGTTGAAACACGAAGAATTCTTCGGGGTAGAGATTGTCGATGCGAATAGCGAACTGCTGTTGGTCGAAGGGAAAACGGCGAAAGTTGAAGTCGGGGGCTTGCAGGGTGGTGGAGAATCGCTCCAGGTAGACGGCGTTGCCCTCCGGAAAGACCACCACGTAGCGATTCTGTACCCAGCGTTTGCCCTGCTGGTTGAAGATGGTGAATTCCGGCCAGGGGATATGGGACTCCGAGGCGAATTTGGCGAAGGCTTCGTCGCGAAACAGCTTAAAGGGACACTGGCAGCGATCGGGACTGAAGGCCAGGGCCGGATCGTGCCAGCGCATCTGCAGGGTGGCCACTACGCCAAAGTTCTCTGCCTTTTGGTCGACGCTGGTGATCTGCTGCAGGCGCAGACCGACCTGCACCGGCACAGGCTGTTTCAGGAGCGCTCTGCCGCCTGACGCGACATTGCCGGTCAAGACAGCCGGTTCATCAAGACCCGCCAGCAGGCGGAAACTGCCTTCGGCCAAAGTATCCTCGCTGATCTGTCCCTTGAAGCGCAGCAGGTAGTTTTCGGCGGCGGCGGGAAAGGTATACTCCAACAGTGCGATGCCGGGTCGTTCGCCGGGCTGGCTGTTGCGCACCGGTTTGTCGCCGTAATCATGCAGGGTGAAGGTCGGCAGAGGCTTGTTCGGGGGGCCCGCAAAGTAAAGGTAGAGGGTTTCTCCGGCCTTAACGCCATTCAGGAACAGGTAGGTGGACGGCCGCTCAGCGCTGATCGTCACCTTGGTTTCCTGAACCGGAGCAAGGCCGCTGCTGGCGGTTCGATTCAGCAGGGCAATCCGCGCCCCGGTCGAGCGAGCCTCGCCACCGAGCACGGCCGGGGCGTCGAGCCCCAGCAGCAGACGAAAACCACCGAAGGTTTCCCGGGCTATGGCGCTGCGCAGTTGCAAAACATAAGTTCCGTTTTGCGGGATGCGAAATTCCAGTTTCGCACCGTAGCCAGGGGCGCTGTCATCATCCCACGCAAGATTGTAACGATCGGCAAATTCGGGAATCATGACCAGCGGATCCCCCCCGGCGGCAATGGTCTTCTCCAACTCAACGCTAAAGGCTTGGCGCAAAGCGCTGATGTCGGTGCCGGGCCGGACCAGCACCAGGAAGGGATCAAGGCTATCCGAGATGCCTTGAGCATAAGCATAGAGTGTCTGGCCCTTTTTTAAATCAGGCAAGGTGTAGACAAGCCGCTCACCCGTTTCGACACGGCCGATTATTTCCTGGACGGCGGCACGAGCCGCCCTGACCGGCTGAGGAACCAGAAAATACGCCACCAAAGCAAGCCAGAGCAGAGACCGCAATAGTAGAGTCTGCACACTTCGGCGCGATCTCAGCCTCTGCAATCTGACCATTAGGCTAACGCCCATCACCTGCCCTCCTCCCGGTTCTCTCTTCCATTATTCTAAGCGCCCAATGGCTCTTTCTTTGATCTCGTTTGTGCTTGCAAATGTTCCTTGCCGTGATCTTGTGCCGTTTGATTTTCCCGTGAAGTGACCCGGCTGACAAGAGGGTCGGCGGTCCATTCACACTGTTCTTTCTCCAGCTAACTTTGGCTGGTGACCTAAGTGCCGATCCTCTGGTGTGCACCTTTATTGGACAACTGAGACGGTTACGGCAGAGCTCCCAACGGTTTTTGGACCTGAGTAAACTTACATTTCAGAGAGGGTGATGCGGCACATCGTGAAACCGAAAGCCAGCCTTACTGAGCTGGAAACCGTCTGCAAGGCCACGGGTTTGATGATGTCCCCATGCGGCGCAGAACTGCCCAGAGACTTTTGTATCTATTTAGAATGCTACCTGGATTTTGCTCTGGTTCAAGCTCGGCACAGCCAATTTGCTCCTTATCAACACCCCACCGGTCCGTAAAGAGCATATCTCTCCTGCGGCATGACCTTGCGGATTTAATTGACCAAAAACCTCTTCAAGCAAGGAGAGAGAACAAGCCGGAGAACTCAAAAGAGAAATGTCGCCAATACCGAGAGCATCAAAATGATTCGATCGCGTCTTAATTTTCCCGAAAAACTGCAGAGCCCCCGATCGATTACGACCAGGGGGCTCTATAAATGCCTTAAACAGAGTTCTTCAGCTGTTGTCGGGCCTGCTAGAGCAGCTTCTTTACTGCTTCCAGCGCCGCAGCATAATCGGGCTCATCGACGACTTCATTGACCAGTTGGTAATAGACGATCTTACCGGCGCGATTGATCACCAGCACCGCCCGAGCCAGCAGCTTGAGCTCCTTGGTCAGCAGACCGTAGTGCAGGCCGAAATCAAGCTCCTGATAATCGGACAGAGTTTGCACACCCTCGACACCGGCGGCACCGCACCAGCGTTTTTGGGCAAAGGGAAGATCGACGCTGATCGTGTAAACCACAAGGTCGTCCGACAAACCTGCGGCCTCTTCGTTAAAACGGCGGATCATGGTGTCGCATACCGGCGTATCCAGAGACGGGACCACCGTAATCAAACGTACCCTGCCTTTGGAGTCGTTGAGGGTCACGGGCTTGAGATCATTATCGACCACGGTAAAAGGAGGAGCTTGATCGCCAACGGATATCTCGGGGCCGAGCAGGGTCAGGGGGTTGCCGTGGATGGTAACTATGCCGGTACGTTCCTTGGTCATGGTCTTCCTCCTTGGGGATAAAATGCGGGAGCCGACCCGGATGTTGAAGCCGACTGAACGTTAATATGATTCTTCTGGTCAGAATTCAAATTTAACCGCCCTAACCGGCTCTGTCAAGCAGGGTTCGGGTCTTTCTTGCAGATACCGCAACGCTGACAACCCGATACACAAGGGGATGTCAGTTGCCCTTCTGCCGCCCTTAGATACTCCTGCCAGAGATAGTGGCGGTCAACGCCGCTGTCGATGACCTCCCAGGGGAAAAGTTCTTCGGCACCCCGTTCGCGAGTGACATAGAAACCCGCATCGAGCCCGGCCTGTTTACAGGCCTTACGCAAATTATCTCCCGCAGCCAGGGAGGGCAGAGTGCGCCCAGTGCGTCGGTCGCCCCGGGCCAGAAAGGCCTGCAGTTCGGCGCCACGCAATGATTCGAAAATCACCTCGGTGTTGGGCAACCGGCCTATGGCAGCGCGAATTTTACGAAAGCGCTTTTTCAAATCCGCTTGGGAAGCCATGGCAGCCCACTGCAACGGAGTGAAGGGCTTAGGGATAAAGGGATTGACAGACAGGGTCAATTGTCCGAGGCGGCCGCGCTTTTTCCCTTCGGCCAACCAGAGGCTGCGAATCTTTTCCGTCAGAGACAACAGCTCGGCGAGATCGGCTTCACATTCGGTGGGAAGGCCGAGCAGAAAATAGAGTTTGAGGTTGGGAATGCCGCCCTCGACCACTAATTGCACCGCAGCAAGGATCTGCTCTTCGTCGAACCCCTTATTAATGAAATTTCTCAGCCTTTGACTGCCGGCCTCTGGTGCCAGCGCCACGGTGCGATGCCCCGACTCTTTTAGAGCCGCAACCTCACCTGCCGTAAGAGAATCGATGCGCAAACTAGACACGGAAATCTGGCCACCTGCCTGCTGAATCTGATGCTCTAAATCGGCGATGGCACTGTGATCGGAGACAGCCGCACTGACCAGGCCGAGTTTCTGGCGATGGCAAAGCCCCTCGGCAAACTGGCCCGTCAGGGCAGCGGCGCTTCGTTCCCGGGGCGGCAGATAAATATACCCCGCCGCGCAGAAACGGCACCCGCGACCGCATCCGCGGGAGATCTCCACCAGAGACATGTCGCCGAATTCCGTGTCATCGGTATGGATGAATGTTCGACTCTGGGATTCGTCAAGGCGTCCCAGCCATTGGCGTCGGACATGTTCGGGAGCAGGCGGGATAGATTCATAAGCCGCCAGGGTCCCGTCCTCATGGTACTCGATGGAATAACGGGAAGGAACATAGATGCCGGGTTTCCGGCATAGTTTATCCAGCAATATCTCTCGGTCGCCGCAGCCTCCCTGCAGGGTATCGAGCAAATCGGGCAGGATTTTCTCTCCTTCGCCGACGGCGAACAAATCCATGATCTCCGCCAGTGGCTCGGGGTTGAGAAAAGCGCAGACCCCGCCGCACATCACCAGGGGAAAATCATCACCCCGTTCGACAGCCCACAGAGGGATTCGGGCCAGATCGAAAAGAATCGGCAGATGCAGATAATCGTTCTCAAAAGAGATGGAAAAGGCGATCAGGTCAAAATCGCTTAGGGGCCGTGCTGACTCGAGAGAAAAGAGACTAAAACCGGTCTTTCTATGTTCGGCCAGATCAGCGGCATCCGGCAGAAAGAAGCGTTCGCAAAGACAATCGGGCCGACGGTTCAGGGCATGGTGCACCCATTGAAAGCCGAGGTTGCTCATAGCCTGATGGTAGGTATTGGGATAGACCAGAGCCACACTCAGACGGCCGCCCCAGGAATGAGGAGCAGGTCCCTCCTCAGCGGCAAGCCGCCTGCGTGCGTTTTCTAAAAGTCTGCGAGACATAGAGGTTCCAGGTTAGATCGGCAAGGCTGGCTTTTGGCCAACGGGGCAATAGATACACCTTATAGTAGCAAATGCCCGCCCAGAAAATAAAGAAAAGGGGACCGCATAGGCGGTCCCCGGGGACGAGGGAGTCGTCACTTCATTGCATGACGGGTGAAAACACCAGTCTATATAGCCGGCACCGGCACAGCTGCATAGGGCCTCAAAGCCCAACTACAGCGGACAAGCGGAGTCTTGCCACCACAGAATAACAGCCTTCGGCCGGCAACAAACAAATTAAATGGAGGTTGAGCTAGTCGACCCGCTTACGCAAAAAGGTCGGAATATCGTACTCGTGGTCTTCGCTGGAGGTTGTCCGCAAGCCACGGGGCGCATCCTTCTGGCGCTCACGAATAAAGGTCGGCAGATCGCGGTCGACCTTGTCGGTAGTCAGATTGATGCGATTCTGCAACTCTTCCACATTGCGCTTGCCCTTTTCGAAGGAAGCACCGAAACCGGTGGCGATGGCGGTAATCTTGATGGTATCGCCGAGCTCCTCGTTGATCACCAGACCAATGATAATGTTGGCGTCTTCGTGGACCTTTTCGTGAATAATACTGCTAGCCTCGTCGAATTCTTCCATGGTCATGCTCGACGAACCGGAGATGTTAACCAACACCCCTTTGGCGCCGGAGATATCGATCTCCTCCAGCAGCGGGCTGCTGATGGCCTGTTGAGCGGCTTCGCTGGCCCGGCGCTCACCCTCGGCGATGCCGATGCCCATCATGGCCATGCCCCGTTCGCTCATAATCGCTTTGACATCCGCAAAGTCGACGTTGATCAGACCGCTGGTGGTAATCAGGTCAGAGATACCCTGCACGGCCTGTCGCAGCACGTCATCCGAGGGGCGAAAGGCATCGAGGATGCTGGTGTTCTTGCCCGACAGTCCGAGCAGCCGGTCGTTGGGAATAACGATCAAGGAATCGACAACTTCTTTGAGGCGGTCGATGCCCAACTGGGCTTTTTTCAGTCGCTGCTTGCCCTCGCGGGTAAAGGGCTTGGTGACTACACCGACGGTCAGAGCACCGAGTTCCTTAGCAACTTCGGCGATAACCGGAGCGGCGCCGGTGCCGGTACCGCCGCCGAGACCGGCAGCGATAAAGACCATATCAGCCCCATCGAGAGTTTCAGCCAGCCGCGCTCGATCTTCCAAAGCCGCTTCGCGGCCCATTTCCGGGTTGGCCCCGGCTCCGAGGCCCTTTGTGAGTTTGGCACCGAGCTGCAATTTCAGAGGCGCCTGGCTATTACGCAGGGCCTGTGCATCGGTATTGGCGCAGACAAACTCCACCCCATCGAGATGCGACATGATCATGGTGTTGACTGCATTTCCGCCACCACCGCCGACGCCGATTACCTTGATTTGGGCCGTCTGATCGATACTTTCGTCAAATTCAAACATGACTCCCTCCCTCTCTGCGGACGCCGAATGTTTCTCCGTAACCTTCAGCGTCTGTTGATGTTACAAACTTACTGCACTCGCAAAAACCTTGTTCTTATCAAAAGAATTCGTGCAGCCATTCCTTCATGCGCCGCACTACTTTATCGAATACATTGTCCTGGCCGATCATGAACTTGTGGGCCTTGAGGTTGCGGCTGCCGTATTTGACCAGGCCGACACCGGTAGCGTATATGGGTGAATTGACCACGTCGGTCAGGCCGCCGATCCCCTGGGGCACACCACGCCGAACCGGCAAGTTGAAAATCTGCTCGGCCATTTCCGGCATTCCCGGCAGAATCGAGGTACCGCCGGTGATCACCACGCCGGAGGCGATAAAATCTTCGTAACCGCTGCGAATGATCTCCCGATTGACCAGGGTGAAGATTTCTTCCACCCGGGGTTCGAGAATCTCTGCCAGCAGTTGGCGCGAAAGGACCCGCGGTTCACGACCGCCCACGGAAGGCACTTCGATGCTTTCATCCTTGCCCACCATGGAGGTCAAGCAACAACCGTACTGCTGTTTGATCTTTTCCGCTTCGGCCATGGGGGTCCGCAGGCCGACAGCGATATCGTTGGTCAGATGGTTGCCGCCCAGGGACAATACCGAGGTGTGTTTGATGGCACCATCGAGGTAAATGGCAATATCGGTGGTACCGCCGCCGATATCGACCATGGCGACCCCGAGCTCCTTTTCGTCGGCGGACAACACCGACTCGGAGGAGGCCAACTGCTCAAGAACGATATCGGCTACGTTGACGTTGGCCCGATTGCAACTCTTGACGATATTCTGTGCACTGGCCACCGCGCCGGTGACGATATGGACTTTGGCCTCAAGGCGCACACCGCTCATTCCGAGGGGCTCCTTGATGCCGTCCTGATCATCGATGATAAATTCCTGTGGCAGCACATGAATCACTTCCCGGTCCATAGGGATGGCCAAAGCTTTGGCCGCATCGATGACCCGGTCGATATCTTCCTTGGTGACCTCGCGGTTTTTAATCGCGATCACGCCCTGGGAATTAAATCCTTTGATATGCCCGCCGGCGATACCGGCAAAGACCGACTTGATTTCGCAGCCGGCCATCAGCTCCGCTTCCTGCAGAGCCTTATGAATCGACTCGACGGTGCTCTCGATATTAATTACCACACCTTTTCGCAGCCCCCGGGAAGGGCTTGTACCGATGCCGACAATATCAAGCCCCTCGTCGGTCAGATTGCCGACGATCGCACAGATTTTGGTCGTACCGATATCGAGCCCGACGATCAGGTTCTCCTTGTGATTGCTCATGGTGTGCCTTCCCCCTTGGTAACTTAGCCCCGGCCGCGATTGCGATGGCTCTCGAGCTTGACAATAACGCGTTCGACAACATTCAGATCGATATAATCGATGGAAGCGAGCCGGGGCCGCAACTCACGATAGATGCGCTCCAGGCGATCGAGTTTAGTGCTATAACCGTTATGACCGAAACGCACCGGCACTCCGCCCCGATAAGTATAGAGGGTAATACCCTCCTGTGCCGTAACCCTCAGTTCCGACACCTGATCCAGACTGAATACCCGGCGCTCCGAAAGTTCATCCAGCAGCCCCAAAGCCCCCAGAAGCAACTCACGAGCCTGTTCCGGGTTATCCAACAGCAACTGCCGATCGATCCCGGATATCAGAGGGTAATCGAGACGGTCGCCAGCATCAAGCATTTTAAAGATTTCACCGTCAATATCAACATAATAGAGGTATCCGAGGCGAACAATGGCTTGAGGCTGTCGCTCTTGGATACGAATCGTCACTTCATTAGGAAAAACCCGTTCCACTCGTGCACTGGCGACCCAGGGGTTTTCTTCGATCTTGGCGCCGATCATATTGAGGTCGAGGTCGAAAATATTGCTGCCCTGTTCGATATCCGACAGAGCCAATACTTCCTCCTGCTTGAGGCGCTGGCTATTCTCGACACGCACAGATGTCACTGCGAAGTAGCCGGAGACCAGCAGCAGCCTTCCAATCAGCACCGCGCCGAACAGAAGAAAGGCCGCACTGCCACAGAAGACCGTGACCCTGAACAAGCGGGCCAGCAGTTGTTTCCAGGGCAAGGGCTTTTTCTGTTTTTTCAGCCGGTTTCTACGAACCGACCTGGGCTGTTTGAGGCTTCGCACGCTATCCCCTATTTATTGATTCCGGCTCCCGCCAGAATCCGTTCGACCAACTGATCGAAGGAAATGCCGGCGGCAGCGGCGGCCTTCGGCAGCAAGCTGGTTTCGGTCATGCCGGGAATGGTATTGGCTTCGAGACAAAAGAATTTATCGTCGCGAATCATAAAATCGATGCGGGCTGCGCCGGAACACCCCAGAATATTGAAGACCTCTACCGCGGCTTGTTGCAGATTGGCATAGAGTTCCGATTCCAACGGCGCCGGCAACAGATATTCGGTGCGGCCTGCGGTGTACTTGGCTTGATAATCATAAAACCCACCTTCGGGCACCACCTCGATTATCGGCAAGGCTTCACCGTCGAGCACACCGACCGTCACTTCCCGGCCGGCGATAAATTGTTCAACCAACACCAATTCGTCATGGCGCAAGGCTTCTTCCAATGCGGGCTGAAGTTCTTCTTCTTTGCGCACCAGGCTGATACCGATTGTCGAACCTTCCCGGGCCGGCTTGACCACTACTGGCAGTGGCGGGCATTCGGCCAACGGGCCTTGCACAAGATCGGCAGCCGTACATTCGACAAAAGCCGGGGTCGGCTGGTTATGATAGACCAGCAACTTCTTGGTCACAACCTTGTCCATGGCCATGCTCGACGCCAGCACCCCGCTGCCCGTGTAAGGCAGTTGCATGATTTCCAGCAGGCCCTGAACCGTACCGTCCTCACCGTAACGCCCGTGCAAAGCGATAAAGACCTTTGAAGCCTGCTGCCAGGTCAAGCGACTCGGCAGATCGCGACCGGCGTCGATAGCAAAAGCGGCATAGCCCAACCTTTTCAGGGATTGAAGAACTGCTTCGCCAGTCCGCAGGGACACGTCCCTTTCCGCCGAAAGGCCACCCATCAGTACCGCTATCGGTTTTTCTCTCGGAGTGTCGCCGATCATTCCTATCTATCGCTTTCCGCTGCCGTAACCGGCAGCTCGATTTAACGTTTTATTAGTTGACACCTTCACAGATAGCTAAGCAAAATTTTCGTCCTACAAGGCCCGGTGGTTTTTCAGGGGCGAAGGCATACCTCATAGTATGTCGAGGTCCTGAAAAACTACCGTAACGCCGTAGGGCGGACTTTTTGCGACGCCATCATAGTTCACCGACAATGCGAACCTCTGGCTCCAGGTTGATGCCGCTTTGCCGGTAGACCCGATCCTGTATCTGCTCCATCAGCGTCAGCACGTCGGCAGCTCTGGCCGATCCGCCATTGACGATAAAATTGCTGTGCCGCTCTGAAACCCGGGCTCCGCCAACGACAGCGCCCCGCATACCGGCCCGGTCGATGAGTTTCCAGGCTTGTTCTCCCGGAGGATTTTTAAAAACCGATCCTGCGTTGGGCCGACCGACCCCCTGCGAACGGCGTCGCTGCAATAACCGTTGTTTTACTTCCTCTTGCAGAGACTCGGCTTCGGCACTTACCAACTTGAGCTGGACGGCAACCACCACCCGTCCGGCGGGAAGATTGGTGCTGCGGTAAGCAAAACGCAGTTGCTCGGCAGTCCATTGTTCCTCGCCATCGGCGCCGGCGAGCACCACCGTGCGCACCAACCGGCCGAGATCCTGCTGCCCCGCACCGGCATTCATCGCTACCGAGCCACCCAGGGTGCCGGGAATGCCGGCCAACTGCTCCAGTCCGCCAAGTCCTGATTTGCAGGCTTCTCGGACCAGGGTCATGAGGCGTAGCCCGCCTTCGGCGGTAACCAGTGGTGCTGCAGAAAAATCGTAGCGATCGAGTCGGCCCATATGGATAACTGCGCCGCGGATACCGCCATCGCCCACCAGCATGTTGCTGCCGTTGCCGATGACCTGCCAGGGCAACTGCGCTTGCTGCAAAATTTTCAAAGCAGTCAGCAGATCGTCCCGATCTTGCGGCTGCACAAAGAGATCGGCCGGGCCGCCGATGCGCCAGGTGGTATGGCGACTCATCGGCTCGGAGGTCAGCACATCGCCACGAAGGGCGGCGCGTAGCTCTTTTACAATGGACTCAGACACTGTCATCCCGTCGCAGATACTCGATCAGACTTTCGCCTACCTGCCAGACATTGCCGGCGCCGAGGGTAATAACCAGGTCACCCTCCTGTACCGTACTTTGCAGATGGGCCGCCACCTCTTCAGCCGTGGCGACGTAATGAACCTCTTTATGGCCATGACCATGAATTTCTTCTGCCAAGCGCTGAGCGCTGACACCTTCTATGGCCTCTTCCCCGGCGGCATAGATGTCCATCACCACCAGGTGATCTGCCTGGTAGAAGGCGGTCACAAAGTCGTCAAACAGTGCCGCCGTGCGGCTGTGACGATGGGGTTGAAAAACCGCTACCACCCGACGGTCCCAACCGGCCCGGGCTGCCGCCAGCGTGACGCGGACCTCGGCGGGATGGTGTCCGTAATCGTCGACCACCATGATATCGTTCCGCTGATACTTGCACTGGAAGCGGCGCTGCACCCCGCAAAAATCATGAAAAGCCTCGGCGATGGTGGCGAAGGGGATCTCCAGCTCGCGAGCTACAGCTACGGCCGCCAGAGCGTTGAGCACGTTATGCTGCCCCGGCATGCGCATGGACAGGCGCCCCAGACGCTCTCCCTGATAGCAAACGGTAAAAGAGGTCCGTTCCTCCCGGTGCTCGATATCGATCGCGTTGAAATCGGCCTGGGTGGATAGACCGTAGGTGACGAAGCGCTTTTGCACCTGCGGAATCATACTCTGAATATTTGCATCGTCGAGGCACAATACTGCCACACCGAAAAAGGGAACCTTATTGATAAACTCGCTGAAGGTCTCCTTGATCTGGTCCAGGTCCCGATAAAAATCGAGATGATCGGCATCGACATTGGTAACCACCGCAATGGTCGGGGACAGTTTCATGAAGGAACCGTCCGATTCGTCCGCCTCGGCGACCAGGAATTTACCCTGACCGAGTTTGGCGTTGGAACCGATGGAGTCGAGGCGGCCTCCGATGACGACCGTAGGATCAATGCCGCCGTGGGACAGGACGGTGGCCACCATGCTGGTAGTGGTCGTTTTACCGTGGGTGCCCGCCACGGCAATACCGTATTTCATGCGCATCAACTCAGCCAACATCTCGGCCCTGGGAATAACCGGCACCAACAGGCGATGGGCTTCCAGAACTTCAGGGTTATCGGCTTTGACCGCCGTCGATGTCACCACCACATCGACTTCCTGCAAGTTCTCCGCAGAATGGCCGTAGCAGATTTCGCCACCCAGCTCGATCAGCCGGCAGGTAATTTCAGATTCCCGCAAATCGGAACCGGAGACCCGGTAGCCGAGATTGAGCAGGACTTCCGCAATACCGCTCATGCCGATTCCACCGATGCCCACAAAATGTATTTTGCGAATTTTACCGTACATAAATTACCTATTCTTTTCTTAACGCTACCGTTGCGCAGCTTCGGCAAGGCGGCGGCATTCATCCAAAATCAGCTCGGCGGCTCCCCGCTTGGCCAGGGATCGGGCCACACCGGCCATTGAGTTCAATCGTGACCGGTCCTGCAACAGGTCGCTGACCATTCGCGCCAGACAGTCGCTGGTCATTTCCGACTGAGGCAACATCAACCCCGCCCCCTTACTGCTCAACATGCGTGCATTGGCGGTCTGATGATCGGCGGCCGCAAAGGGATAGGGAATCAAAATTGAGGGCCGGCCGCAGACGGTCAGCTCGGCGAGAGTGGTCGCCCCGGCCCGGCAGATCACCAGGTGGGCTTTCGCATAGGCCGCGGCCATGTCGTTAATAAAGGGCACCACCTCGGCGTCATCCCAACCAGCCTGACTGTAGCCTTCCTGTGTCTCTTGCAGATCGGCAGCCCCGGTCTGATGTTGAATCCGCAAACGACCCCGAAATTCTTCGAGATGGGGCAAGGCACCGACCATCGCCCGGTTAATGGCCCGTGCACCACGACTGCCACCGAATACCAGCAGGGTCAGCTCATTCGACGGCAAGGGAGGGCAATCTTCCATACCGTTGCGCAGCGGATTACCGGTCAATATGGTGCGTCCGCGATTAAAGGCCCGATCCGCCTCGCTGAAGGACAGGCAGACCCTCTCGGCCCAACGAGCCAGCAACCGGTTGGTCAGTCCCGGCCAGGCATTCTGTTCATGAATCACACAAGGGATGCCTTTTAAACGAGCCGCCAACAAAGCCGGTCCTGAGGCATAACCGCCCACCCCGAGTACCACATCGGGTTTAAAGCGGTCAAGGATGCGCGACGCCTGGCGAATACTATTTGCCAGTTGCGGCACAAGCCGCAGTTTGCCCCAGACACCCTGTCCGACCAGACCGCGGATGTTGACCGTTTCCAGTGGCAGGCCAAGTTCCGGCAGAACCCGCGCTTCGATACCCCGTTTGGTGCCGACAAACAACACCTGAGCTTCGGCGTCGCTAGCCAGTAATTTTTGAGCCAAGGCCACGGCCGGGAAAAGATGACCGCCAGTGCCGCCCCCCGCCAATAATAATTTCATGGCGTCCCCTCCTTGGTCTGGCTGGAAACATTCAGCAATATGCCCACCGCCACCATGGTCACCAACAAGCTGGTGCCCCCGTAGGAAACAAAGGGCAGCGCCAGTCCCTTCGTCGGCAACAGACCCATGACCACGGCGATATTGATAAAGGCCTCCAACCCAAGCAGGGTCGTAATACCGAAGGCCAGGTGCCGGCCAAAATCATCCGGTGCCTGCAGGGCAGTGCGCAAGCCCCGCAGCACCAACATCAGAAACATGGCGGTAATTACCAGCACACCGGCAAAGCCAAGTTCTTCGCCGACCACCGAAAAGATGAAATCGGTGTGGGCTTCGGGCAAATAATAGAGTTTCTGCTTTCCTTCGCCCAGACCGTTGCCGAAAAAACCGCCAGTACCAAAAGCAATCAGGCTCTGAATAATCTGAAAACCCGTGTCCGTCGGATCTTGCCAGGGATCGAGGAAGGCCATGATCCGCCGCCGCCGGTAGGCTACGTGCCATACTGCATAGTAAAGAAAAGGCAGTGAAAGCAGGACAATATAGAGCAGGTGACTGATGCGTGTTCCGGCAGCCAGCAACATCAACCCGGCGACGATCGCCAGAGTCAAGGCGCTGCCAAGATCGGGCTGCAGCAGTAACAAGCCGAGCAACAGCGATAGCACGATCATATAGGGCAGAATGCCGAGTTTAAAGGTCTTGACCTTATCCTGTTTCTTGGCCAGGGAATGAGCGACGTAAACGACCATCGCCAGTTTTACCGCTTCGGCCGGCTGAAAATTGAACCCTGGCAACCGAATCCACCGACAGGCACCGTTGACCTGGGCCCCGACACCGGGCACCAATACCAGAATCAGGGCGAGAGCGCTGCAAATCAGCCCCGGAACCGCCAGTTTGCGCCACCGGTGGTAATCAAAACGCATAAACCCGGCCAGCAGAACAAGACCGGCCAGGGCAAAGATCCCCTGGCGCTTGAGAAAATGAAACCCGTCCTGATATTTCCCCACCGCCATCACCGAAGAAGATGAATAGACCATAACCAGGCCGAAACAGGTCAACGCCACCGCCAGCACCAGGATGGTATGATCGTAGCCCCGTTGCAAGGTCATGGCTCAACCCTCCCCTTTCGCAGGCAACTGGTTGACCGCTTTAACGAAGGCCTCGCCCCGTTCGGTATATGAGCTGAACATATCGAAACTAGAACAGGCCGGGGAAAGCAATACCGAACCACCGCAGGGAGTCATTTGATGCGCAAGAAGCACTGCCTCTTCCAGGGTGGCTGCACGCTGAGTGATAACTTTGCCCTGGAAGGACTTTTCCAGGCGTTCCGCCGCTTCGCCAATAAGAATGGACAAGGCGACTTTGCCGGCTGCTGCTTCGGCCAGGGGAGCGTAATCGCCACCCTTATCCCGTCCTCCGGCGATCAAAGTCACCGGTGCTTCCAATCCGGCCAGGCTCTTGACCACACTGCCGACATTGGTCCCCTTGGAATCGTTGTACCAGACCACGCCGTCCAGTTCCCTTACCCGCACCATGCGATGCTCCAGGCCGCCAAAGGCACACACGGCCGCCCAGGCGATCTCTGCCGGGCACCCCTCCAGCAAGGGGGGAATCAGGGCAGCCATCACGTTTTCCAGATTATGGCTGCCGCACAACTGCAACTGACCGGCAGAAAATCGGGTTTCTTGACCGGCCCAGCGCCACACCAGTTCTCCCCCGACCAGACTCATGCCTTCATCGAGCTGACTGCTGGAGGAAAACAGCACCTTGCGACAGGGCGCTGACTCGGCCAGAGCCAACACCTGAGGGTCATCGCCGTTAAGTACCGCCACATCGCCATCGGCCATGTTAAGAAACAGCTGCTGCTTAGCGGCTAGGTAGGCGGCCATATCGGGATAGCGGTCGAGATGATCGGGGCTGAGATTGAGAAGCAAGCCGTATCGGGGGCGAAAGGTATCGATCGCTTCAAGCTGGAAGGAAGAGAGCTCCGCCAGCAACCAGTCCCACTGCTCATCCACCGCTTCGATGAGAGGGGTACCGAGGTTGCCGCCAACGAAACTCTTCTTGCCCCAGGAATGAAAGACTTCTCCCAACAGGCAGGTTGTGGTCGATTTTCCGTTGGTACCGGTAACAGCCACCAGGGGCGCGGTCAGCTCGCGACAGGCAATTTCGATCTCGCCCAGCACCGGTACCCCCTGCTGCCTCGCGGCGACAATTGCCGGCAAAGTCAAGGGCACCCCGGGGCTGATGGCTATCAGGTCGGCAGCGACGAACAGTTCCGGGTTGTGGCCGCCGCAATCCAGGGTGACTCCCCGGGCCGCCAGGGCGGCCAACTCTGGACGGTCGGCGGCACTGCGGCTATCGGACAGAACCACGCGAGCGCCACGGCCTAAGAAAAACGCCGTCAGCGCCAGCCCTGTCCGGCCAGCTCCTACCACCACTACCTGTTGTCCATCGTATGCTGCCATGCTACCTCGTTACAAACCCAAAACCGATCGTTTTCAATCCACAGTAAATTTCTATATCTACCTCAGCTTCAGGGTCGACAGGGCGACCAAAGCCAGAATGATGCTGATGATCCAGAACCGAACGATAATCTTCGGCTCCGCCCACCCCTTGAGTTCAAAATGATGATGCAGAGGCGCCATGCGAAAGATCCGTCGGCCGTAAAGCCGGAAAGACGTAACTTGAAAGATCACCGACAGGGCCTCTACAACAAAGATTCCGCCGACGATGACCAACACGATCTCCTGCTTGGTAATCACGGCGATAGTGCCCAGCGCCCCACCGAGGGACAGGCTGCCGACATCCCCCATGAACACCTGGGCCGGATAGGTATTGAACCAGAGGAACCCCAGCCCGGCACCGACCATGGCTCCGCACAACACGGCCAACTCACCAGCTCCCTGCACTGAACTGATCTGTAAATAGCTCGACAAACGGGCGTTACCTGCCAGGTAGGCAAACAACAGATAGGTGCCGGATGCGATGATGGTCGGGCCGATGGCTAGGCCGTCGAGGCCGTCCGTTAAATTGACGGCGTTGCTCGCACCAACGATGACCAACACCGCAAAGGGGATGTAAAACACTCCCAAATCAGGCAGTAAACCCTTGAAAAAGGGTACCGCAAGAGTCGTCTGAAAGGGGGGGTAGAGATACAGGATGATGCCGGCTGTCGTCGCCAGCAGCGTCAGGGATAGCATCTTCTGCCTGGCCGAGAGGCCGTCGCTGCTCTTGCTCCTGACCTTGCGGTAATCGTCGAAAAAGCCGACCACACCAAAGCCGATAGTGACCAGCAGGGTAACCCAGACGTAGACATTGCTCAGATCGGTCCACAACAAGGTCGGCAACACAATGGCCAGCAGTATCAGGGTGCCGCCCATGGTCGGCGTCCCTTCCTTTTTGAAGTGGGACTCGGGACCGACCTTGCGGATACTCTGGCCTATCTGCAAACGAGACAGTTTGTCAATCAACCAGGGACCAAGGATAAAGGAGATCACCAGGGCCGTGATGGTTGCGTAGATGGTGCGAAAAGTTATATAGCGAAAAATATAGAATACGGAGTATTCGCTATGTAACGGATAAAGCAAATGATACAACATTCGAGGGGGTCTCCTAATATCAATTCAAGCGCCGCCAAACGGCGGTCCGTTCATACCAGAGGTGTTGCTTAGTGCCCTACCGCTTGCTGGGGATGGCAAGCTTTGAGAGCGTTACAAATTTTTTCCATGGCCATGCCCCGGGATCCCTTGACCAGCACCCGATCTCCCGGTTGTACAATCTGCAGCAATTGCTCGGTCAGGTCCTTATGGTCGGCAGCCACCGTGACCCGCCCCTTTTTCATCCCTGCGTGACGGGCGGCAGCAGCCGTTTCCTTCGACAATTCGCCCAGCAGCAGAATTTCGTCGGCGCAACCGGCAGCCACCTGACCTACCTCCCGATGCAGTTGAGCCGCGGCCTCACCGAGTTCCAACATATCCCCTAACACAGCGATGTTGCGGCCTTTCCCCGGCAGTTCAGCCAGAGTTCCCAAAGCGGCCTTTACCGCCAGAGGGTTGGCATTGTAGCAGTCTTCGAGCAACAGCACATTATCCGCCAACGTGATGACTTCCATGCGCCCGGCGCAAGGCCGAAACAGCTCCAGGCCGCGGACAATCAGCGTGGCGTCAATTTGCAAGGTGTGGGCCACCGCCGCCGCCGCCAGTGCATTGTGTACGTTAAAGCGCCCCCAGGCATGCAATTGAACCGGATAGCTGCCGTCAGGAAGCTGCAGACAAAAGCGTACCCCTCTTTCCCAGAGTTCGATATTTTCGGCTCGCACTGTCGCCGATTCGCAACAGCCGAACAGTAACCGCCGTACGCCGTTGGCCACCGGCAGGGCAAGAACCCGCTCATCATCGGCGTTGATCACAGCCGTCCCCTCCGGTGGCAAAGCGGCGAAGAGTTCGCCCTTGGCCCGGGCCACGCCGTCCAGGCCGCGCAGAGTTTCCAGGTGCGCGGCGCCGATATTAGTGATAACGCCGATCTGTGGTTGGGCTATCTCTGCCAGACGGGCAATTTCCCCGAGGGCGCTCATGCCCATTTCCAAAACCGCCCAACGGTGTTCCTCACGCAGGGTAAAAATGGTCTGGGGCAGGCCCACCAGGTTATTAAAGTTACCCGGGGTAATAAGACCCGCCCCGGTCAAACCGAGAATGGCCCCGAGCATCTCCTTGGTTGAGGTCTTGCCCGAGGATCCGGTCACGGCCACCACCGGTCCGGCGAAGGACTGACGGCGGGCGGCCGCCAGATCACCAAGGGCTCGCAGGGTATCCTTGACCCGAATAATCGGTACGGGGAAGCCGGAGATAACCTCTTCGCTGAGACAGGCCACGGCGCCATTACGAGCCGCACGCAAAAGAAAATCGTGGCCATCGAAGTTGGGACCCCGCAACGGTATGAACAGGTCTCCGGGCTGGGTACTGCGACTATCGGTAGAGATACCGCTGACACTGCCCTGTGCCCTGCTCGGAGTCAGGCTGCCGGCGGTAATCTGTACAATGCGCTGGAAATCAAGCTCCATGGCAGCCCTCCCGTTCTTGCAACGCTCGTCGCAACTCCTCGCGGTCATCGAAATGCAACCGCTGATTGCCGATCAGCTGATAGTCCTCGTGTCCTTTGCCGGCCACCAACAGTAGATCTCCCTTGCCCAACTGGCTGACGGCAAAATCGATAGCCGCACGCCGATCGACGATCACCACATAACCCCCGCAGCCTTTTTCTGCTGCCTGCTGTTGGGACCACTGTCCTTTAAAAACTCGCTCCAGTCCCAGCCGGATATCGTCGATGATGGCTCCGGGGTCCTCGGTACGGGGATTGTCCGAAGTCACCACGACCAGAGCGGAATGACGGGCTGCCACCTCTCCCATCACCGGCCGCTTACTGCGGTCCCGGTCGCCGCCACAGCCAAACAGGGTGATGATGCGATCGGGCTTCAGGTCGGTAACGGCCGCAAGCGCCTTGTCCAAAGCATCGGCAGTGTGGGCATAGTCGACCAGAATCAGAGCGCCAAGAGCGTTCTCTACCGGCTCGAGGCGGCCGGGGACTGCGGTGGCCTCAGCTAATCCTTCAGCCACCTTTGCCGGAGCAAGACCAAGGGCCAGGCCGGCTGCAGAAGCGCAGAGTAGGTTACTGAGATTGAATTCACCCCGTAGCGCCGAACACAATTCAAAATCACCTGCAGGACTGGCGATACTTGCCTTGATCCCTTCCAGCGAAATATCGCTGACGGTAGGATGCACGTCGGCTTCTTGACTCAGCCCACAGCTCCATAAGCCCTGGCATTGCTTCGCCAGCCGCTGGCCATAAGAGTCGTCGATATCGATGATCGCTTGACGCGGTCCCCGGGAGCCAAGACCGGTAAAAAGTCGGCACTTGGCCTGAAAATAAGTTTCCAGATCGCCATGATAATCTAGGTGTTCCGGCGTCAGGTTGGTAAAGATGCCCAAATCAAAGGCGATACCGTCGACCCGCCGTTGCTCCAAGGCGTGAGACGATACCTCCAGGATCAGAGTATCGGCTCCGGCCCGGTGAAAACGGGCCGCCAACTCTTGTAAATCCAACGATTCCGGTGTGGTGTGGGTCGACGCCAGCAACTGTCCCTCGAAACGATAATTGACCGTACCGATAACAGCCGGACGCCGGCCTGCACTGCTCAAAAGAGTTTCCAGAAGGTAACTGACGGTCGTCTTACCGTTGGTTCCGGTAATGCCGATTACCAACATATCCTTTGTAGGATCGTCGTAATAACAGGCGGAAGCCAAAGCTAACGCCTGACGGGCATCATCGACCAGGATTCCCGTTACCTGCGGGGGCAGGGGTCTTTCTGTCTCATACACAATTGCCTTAGCACCACGCTGCAACGCATCGTCGATGAACCGATGTCCATCAGCAGCAACACCGCGCAAGGCAAAAAAAGTGCTCCCGGGAACCACTTGACGGGAATTGTAGTGAAGGGCGGATATTTCCCCATTGGCCGGACCGATGATCGCGCGCGGCGTCAGCTTTTTAACCAGCGTGGAAATATTTATGGAATGACCTGTTGTCATGTCCCCGCCAAGTACGATTAAAGATGATTACTAGGCCGGTGGTGCCAGCCTGACCCAAACTTCGCTTCCGTATTGAATGGCCCTGTGGGGCGCCGGGTTCTGTTCCACGACCCGACCGCTGCCCTTAAGCTTGATATTAAGCCCGGCCCGTTCCATCGTTTGCAACACCTGACGACTGCTCATGCCAACACAATCGGGCATGATAGGCAAGTCCCCCTTGGCACGGACATCCGCCAAACTGGTCAAGGCCGCAGGAAAAGGGTCTTGAAAAACGATCTCTGGCAGTGCCGATTGTTTTACCGGTTCCGTTGGCGACACCCCCAGGTGGCGCAACGATTGTTCAGCGATTCTAGAGAATACCGGAGCTGCCACCAGCCCACCGTAAGTCTGCCCCTGCGGTTCATCGACAACCACCAGTATCACCAGCTTTGGTGCCTCTGCAGGCAAAAAACCGACGAAGGAGGCTACCCGTTTATCCGCCGAATAGCCGCCGGTCACCGGATCGACCTTCTGAGCCGTACCGGTTTTACCTGCCACGGTAAATCCCGGAACCTGCGCCAGAGGACCGGTGCCATCCTCGGAAACCACGCTGACCATCATGTCCCGAACCTGTTGTGCTACCGCTTCAGACATTACCCGATGCACCGTTCGGGGCTTGTACTTCTCCACGATGGCCCCCTGGCTGTCCATAACCTGTTCCACCAAGTTCGCTTCCATCAGCAAGCCGCCGTTGGCAATGGCTGCCGTGGCCCGAGCCAGTTGCAAAGCGGTTACCGCTATTCCCTGGCCAAAAGAGATATTCGCCAGATCCGCTTCGAACCATTTCTCGGGACGCCGCAATAAGCCTTTTGATTCACCGGGAAAATCAATGCCCGACCGATCACCAAAACCGAAGTCCCGTAGATAACGGTAGAAGCGATCCCTTTCCAGCTTTTTGCCGATCTTGGCTGAACCGATATTGGAACTGAGCTTGATGATGTCGTTAACAGTCAATCGCCCGTAGCGATGGGTGTCACGCACCTTCCGTCCGCCAACGCGATAGAGCCCGTTTTCACAATCGATTTTCTGTTGCGGGCTGACCAGTCCTTCGTTGAGTGCCGCTGCCACCAAAAAGGGTTTCATGGTCGAACCGGGTTCGAAGGCGTCGCATACTGCTCGATTTCGCCACTGACTGGGTCGGCTGCTGCGATAGGAATTGGGGTTATAATCCGGATAGCTGGCCATGGCCAACACTTTTCCTGTTTCCGGATCGAGAACCACCACCGTACCGGCCGTGGCCTGTGCCTTACGCACCCCGGCGGCCAATTCTTTTTCGGCGATATACTGCAAGTTTTTATCGAGGGTCAACCTCAGACTGTGTCCAGGGTTCCCTCCCTGCACCGAGGCATCATGATCGCCGAAACCGAGACTTTTGCCCTTGCCGTCCTTTTCGACCACCAAAAATCCCCGCTCGCCGAGCATCTGGGAATCGTACTGCAACTCCAGCCCTTCAAGCCCTTTTGGGTCGAGCCCGGTAAACCCGATAACCTGCGCGCCGAGTTGAGAATTGGGATAGTAGCGGCGGTGCTCCTTGATGAATCCAACCCCTTTGAGCTTCAGAGCCCGCAGGCTTTCACTTTCCCTGGGCGACACCTGCCGCTTAACCCACAAAAAGCGTCGTTCTTTGCTCAGATTGGCTAACAGGCGACGTTGCGACAGAGACAAGACACGTGCTAAAGCTTTCGCCGTGCCGGGTATGTCCTGAATCCGATGGGGTTCGACATAAACCGAGTCGACTGCGGTACTCAGAGCCAATTCCTGGCCGTTACGATCATAGATGGTGCCTCGCTGGCGAGGCAGCTGCACGATTCGCTGATACTGACGCTGGGCACGCTTTTCAAACAACTCATGGTCAAGAACCTGCAAGCTCAGTGCACGGTAACCGATCAGACCGAAAGCCAGGATGAATCCCAGCCCGATCAGTTTGATCCGCCAGTTATGCCAGCGATTCGAATGCTTCATCGGTTGATGTACACCACCTGTTCAGGAGTCGGGTTGCGTAAAGCGAGCTGTTTTTTGGCCACATCCTCGATCCGCCCGGGATGACGCAGAGTAGCCTTCTGTACCCGCAGACGCCGCACTTGGCGATTGGCCTCCCGCAGCCGAGATTCGTCCTTGGAGATATCGTACTGCAAATTGAGCAACTGCAGGCGAGACCAGACGAAAAACAAAGAAACGGTAAGCAAGATGGCCAAAAACACAAAAACCCGCAACAGCCTCGGGGGCTGCAGCGGAATCAGATTAACCTTGGGAACCGGCCGAACGATAGTATGCGCCATGACATCCCTCCTGTATCTTTACATTGCCGAGCAAAACCCGCAGGCGGCCTTCTCGGAATCGGCCTGAAAAAATGTTTTTTTTCGGCGTGACATAATCAGTCTTGGCAACGGCACACTGCCCGCAATACCGCACTGCGGGATCTCGGGTTGTTGGCCACCTCTTCTTCACTGGCCTTCAGCCCCTTGCGAGTCAGCACCTTGACCCTGGGCTGGTGATTGCATACACACTGTGGCAGCCTGGGCGGGCAGATGCAACCTTGTGACTCGCTGCGAAAAAACCGTTTGACCAGGCGATCTTCCAAAGAGTGAAAGCTGATCACCGCCAGTCGCCCACCGGGGCGCAGGTAGCTTATGGCCTTCTCCAGGCCACGCTTCACATGTTCCAGTTCACCGTTCACCTCGATACGCAGCGCCTGAAAGACCCGGGTGGCCGGATGAATCCTGGCCGGCACACGCCCCTTGGGCACGCTATATTTAACAAGCTCAGCAAGCTGCCCGGTCGTGGTCAGAGGCGTCTCGACCCGTTGTTCGACAATTCGTCGGGCAATGCGCCGAGAGTACCGCTCTTCGCCATATTCGTAAAATACCCGTGCCAGTTCCTCGGCAGAGTACTGTTGCAGGATGTCGGCAGCGGTCAGGCCGGTGCTGCGATCCATCCGCATGTCCAAGGGCGCATCGACCTGAAAAGAAAATCCCCGATGACCGGCATCGAGCTGAAAGGAAGAAACACCGAGGTCAAGCAGCATGCCGTCCACCGCCTCGATGCCCAGTTCTTCAAGGACCTGATCGACCTCACTGAAATTTGCGTGACGCAGGGTCACGCGATCACCGTAGGGGGACAGAATCCGGGACGCCGCCTGCAATGCATCTTGATCGCGGTCGAGTCCGATCAGACGGCCGTCAGGAGCGGTGGCATCGAGGATCAAGCGGGAATGGCCGCCGCCGCCGAGGGTGCCGTCGACAAAAATTTCACCCGGCTCAGGTTTCAGGCAGGCCAAAACTTCGCCCGGCATTACCGACAGATGTTGGAATTCGGGCCCCGTCACCATTTAGAAGCCCAGATCGTAAAGAGTCTGAGGATCTTCGTTGACCAGCGCTTCGGCGGTCCGCATTATCTCTTGGTGCTTAACCCGGTTCCACAGCTGAATCTTATTGAAGGAACCAACTACCACGACCTCCCGAACCTCTTCCAATCCGGCATATTCGCGCAATGATTTACTAATCTGGATGCGACCCTGCTTATCGAAGGAACAGGGGATGGCGGGGGTGATCAAAGAAAGATATATGGCTTCGCGCATCGGGCCGGCGTCCATTTTCTGCACATTTTCGACAATGCGCTGCCATTCGGGCACGGGATAAGCGACCAGCCCCCCCTTCTGCTGGGTAACCATCAACTGCTCATCGTCATAGGCTTCGGCCAGCACCTCACGGAACTTGGCCGGAATGCTCGCCCTGCCCTTGGCATCGATGGCGTTATTATGTACCCCCTGAAAGGTCATCCTTACCCCAGCATGGTCTCATTTGACACTTTTACCCACTTATTGGCCAAAACTATAGCGAGACACCCCACACCTGTCAAGCGGATTTTTATGACTTTTTAAGAACTTAGCTCACCAAAACAACAAGAGCGCCCTCCGGTTGAAGGGCGCTCTTTTAAAACAAAAATAAGGGACCAAATCGGTCATATTGAGCAGGAGGCAAACAACATCTAAAAGAGTTTATTAATTTCAGTCGATTATGCCGTAAGCACTCCTCTAAACATCCTCTTCCGGCGGCTTTGGGGGCAATTTTAGTTCAATAGCCTCGATACGCTTATCGACCACCCTGCGCACAGTAAAAATAACCCCCTGCGCCTCACAGCTCTCACCTCGGGCGGGGATGGTTCCGAGACAATGAAGCAGAAATCCAGCCAGAGTCGTGGCATGCTCTTCAGAAAGCTGCAGCTCAAATTTCTGGTTAACATCCCGCAGGGCGGCGCTGCCCCCGATCAGAAAACGACCGGGACTCAGCTCGCGGAACAGGATTTCATCGGCGTCGTACTCATCCTGGATATCACCGACAATCTCTTCAACGATATCCTCCAGGGTAACGATACCTTCGACCCCGCCGTATTCGTCGACCACCACCGCCAGATGCATACGCTCCTGCCGCATGGTCTGCAACAGTTCACTGATGCGCTGAGACTCGGGAACAAAATAAGGAGCCCGAGCCAAGTCGGGCAATGAAAACTCCCCAGGCTGATGCACATAGCTGAGGATGTCTTTGCTGTGAATGACGCCCACCACTTGATCAAGGCTCTGTTTGTAAACCGGAAATCGCGAATGGCTGGCTTGCTGTGCTATTTGCAGCACTTCGGCAAAGGGGGTGAAAACCTCCATGCCTACCACCTCGGTGCGGGGGATCATGATATCGCGAACCCGAATCTGGGTCAGTTCAAAAACACCATGCAGCATGCGGCGTTTTTCCTGGCCTACCACCCCGGCCTCCTCACCAACGGTGATCATGGTACGAATCTGGTCCTCGGAGATGTCCTCCCCGTCGGTCTCACTGCGGCCGAAACGGTTCATCAGCCGAGCCAGGCCCGTCACCAGCCAGACCACCGGCCCCAACAGTACCATGACCAGCTTAACCGGCCGGACCACCCAAAAAGAAACCCGTTCGGGGTTACGGGCGGCAAAAGTCTTAGGACAGACCTCGGCAAATACCAGAATCACCGGGGTCAGAATGATGATGGTCAGCAGTTCGCCGTGTTCACCGAAAAAACGTACGAAGAACGCCGTGGCGAAGACCGAAGCGGCTATGTTGACCAGGTTGTTGCCAACCAGAATAGCGCCGAGCAAGCGGTCCGGTTGCTGGCGGATAGACTCCAGCAGCCCGGCACCGGGCTTACCCTTGGTCACCAGGTACTTGATTCGCAAGGAATCGAGGGTCAACAGGGCCGTTTCCGAGCCGGAAAAAAAGGCCGACAGGGCAATCAGCAATGCCAGAATCATCAGATAAAAATACGGATCGTCGAACAACCGAAACTCCTCAACAAGTTTTTCACTATAGTGTACCGGGAGTTTACTTGAAGGAAGCCTGCAAGACAACGTTTCCTTGTCACAGCCCTCGATTTACATTCCCTGCCCAAGCGGGGCAGCCCGGATACAAATACAAATACAAAATGCCTACAGGCAGGCCACCAATATCTTGCACCTTTAAAGGAAGCCCGGCTTGTGCTATAAGGCGTGAAAACAAACGGCTCTCTTACTTTCGAGGACGAATCATGGATCAGACTCAGGCGGCGAAACGACATCGACAACTCTGTGCGGAACTGCACCGCCACAACACCCTGTATCATATTCATGATCGGCCGGAAATCGGCGATGCCGAATACGACCGACTTTTCAGCGAACTGCTCCAGCTCGAGGAGGCCTTCCCTGAACTGGACACTCCGTCCTCCCCTTCCCGCCGGGTCGGTGCACCACCCCTGGAGAAATTCAAATCGGTGGCTCACAGCCTGCCGATGTTGTCCCTGGAGAATGCTTTTAACGACCAGGATATGCGCGATTTCGACGAACGCATCAAGCGCTTCCTGTCTACCGACGAAACCATCGAATACGCCTGTGAACTCAAGATGGACGGCGTCGCGGTTGAACTAGTCTACCACGAGGGCCGACTGGAGGTCGGCTCTACCCGCGGCGATGGCAGCAGCGGCGAAGGAATCACCGAAAATCTGCGCACCATCGCCTCAATCCCCCTGCTTCTTTCTGAGGACGCACCCTCACTGCTGGAAGTAAGAGGCGAAGTCTACATGGAGCTCGCGGCCTTTCAGTCCCTTAACGAAGAGCGACAGGAGGAGGGCCTGGCTAATTTCGCCAATCCTCGAAACGCCGCCGCCGGCAGCCTGCGTCAACTGGACTCGGCGATTACCGCCCGCCGCCCCCTGCAGATCTTCTGCTATGGAATCGGCCTGCTCGAAGGACCCCGTCCCCACAGCCACTCACAACTGCTGGAGCAACTCCGCACATGGGGTCTACGAGTCAATTCAGAAGAGACTAAGACCGCCAAGGGGATCGATCAGGTACTTGCGATCTATGCCAATCTGCTCCAAAGACGGGACCAGCTCCCCTACGAAATCGACGGCATGGTGGTCAAGGTCAACAATCTGGCCCTGCAACGGGAGTTGGGGGAAAAGACCCGAACGCCGCGCTGGGCCATCGCTTACAAGTTTCCGCCACGCCAGGCAATCACCACTATCGACGACATTGTGCTGCAAGTCGGCCGTACCGGCGCCATCACCCCGGTGGCCCAGTTACGACCGGTGGAGGTCAGCGGAGTGATCGTCTCCCGCGCCAGTCTGCACAATTGGGACGAAATCGCCCGTCTCGACGTACGAATCGGTGATCAGGTGGTGGTGGAACGAGCCGGCGACGTCATTCCCGACGTGGTGAAGGTATTGACCGAAAAACGCAGCGGCGATGAACAAGCCCTGCCCCTGCCGCTCAATTGCCCCGTTTGCAGCGGCCCGGTCAGCCGCCTTGAAGGCGAGGTCGTGCCCCGTTGCCAGAACAGTTCCTGTCCGGCCCGCCTGCGGGAATCCCTCAAACACTTCGTTGCCCGGCGAGCCATGGACATCGACGGCCTCGGTCAACGTACCATCGACCAACTATTAGAACGCGGCCTGGTGCGGAATTTTGCCGATCTCTACCGCCTGAGCAGAGAAGAGCTGCTGGCATGCGAACGAATGGGCGAAAAATCGACGGACAAACTGCTGGCCGCCATCGACGCCAGCAAGGAGAGGCCCCTGGCACGTTTCCTGTTCGCCCTCGGCATTCGCAACGTCGGTGAGCATCTGGCCAAGCTGCTGGCCGCACAATTCGGCACCCTGGCAGAACTGGCCACTGCCGGTCACGACCAACTGCTGGCCTTGCACGAAGTGGGTCCGCAGGTCGCCGAGAGCGTAGTGGACTTTTTCGCCAACGAACGCAACCGGCAACTCCTGGCCGAATTGCAG
This sequence comes from Syntrophotalea acetylenivorans, assembly GCF_001887775.1. NCBI lineage: Bacteria > Pseudomonadati > Thermodesulfobacteriota > Desulfuromonadia > Desulfuromonadales > Syntrophotaleaceae > Syntrophotalea > Syntrophotalea acetylenivorans. Next base: position 3,107,997 of record NZ_CP015519.1, on the reverse strand, counting down.
GAGGCTGGCGTACGGCCCCAGGCTGGAGAAAAGCGCAGCGGCGGACCATTGACCGGCAAGACTTTCGTCTTCACCGGCAGCCTGGAGATCTTCAAACGCAAGGAAGCACAACAGTTGGTCGAAGGCCGCGGCGGCCGCGCTTCCGGTTCAGTGAGCAAAAAAACCGACTACCTGGTGGCCGGCCGGGACGCCGGGAGCAAACTTGATCGAGCCAACGAGTTGGGGGTGACAGTGCTCAGCGAAGAGGAATTTCAGCAATTGCTGGCAAGGATCGATAACGGTGAACAGCATTAGAGTGAAGCTGTCCGTCCGGGGACAGGTGCAGGGAGTCGGTTTTCGTTATTTCACCCGGCGCACGGCCGAAGCCCTGTGCCTCACCGGCTGGGTACGCAACTGCGCCGACGGTTCCGTTGAAGCGGTATTGGAAGGACCAGAGGAGGCTGTCAGCGCTGCCCTTGATGATCTGCGCCAAGGACCGGCGGGGGGACATGTCGATGCCCTGCACTGTGAAAAAGAGCCCTATCGGGGGGAATTTGATGGTTTTGAGGTAAGGTTCTAAAGCATTCTCACGCTCGTTCGCTTCGCTCACTTAAGCCGCAAAGCCGCAAAGAGATACAAACCCAGTTTTCTTGGCGTCTTTGCGGCTTGAGCGACTGAAAGGAGCGGGCGTGAGATTCATGTTTTGCTCTCACTCCTCCTCATCCCGCAAAGCCAGGCTCTCCCTATACACCTCGCTGCCGGACAGCCCATAAATCTTAGCCACCTGCTTGACGATCTCCCGCATGGGCAGGTCCGTTTCCTTGCGCCAGCGCCGCAGAGCATCCCGCACCGATTCCTCCGGTGTACTCTGCTCAGCGGGGCCGATGAGCAACACGATCTCGCCCCGCACCTTACCGGAAAAATGCTCGCAGGCTTCGGCTGCGGTGCCACGGAACAGCTCTTCGTGGACTTTGGTCAGCTCCCGCACCACTGCGACCTGCCGCTCTTCTCCCAATTCCGTCAACACATCCTGTAGCGCCGCCGCCAGCCGATGGGGGGCCTCGTAAAAGACCGTGGTGCGCAGTTCCTGGCGCAGGAGTCGCAGCGCTTGGCAGCGGGCGTGGGTCTTGGCCGGCAAAAACCCTTCAAAAGCAAAACGCTCCGTCGGCAGACCGGCCATGGCTAAAGCGGCAATCAGCGCCGAAGGTCCGGGAATCGCGCTGACCGGAACCCCAACCTCATGACACCGCTGAACCAGTAAACAGCCAGGATCGGAGATAGCCGGGGTACCGGCATCGGAGATCAGCGCCACGTCCTTGCCTTCCTGCAAGGTCTGCAGAAGCTGTTCGCCCTTGGTCACCTCATTGTGCTGAAAATAGCTGGTCAACGGAGTGGAGATACCGTAATGGTTAAACAGCTTACGGCTGTGGCGGGTATCCTCTGCCGCCACCAGATCGACTTCTTTCAAAATCCGCAGCGCACGGGGGGACAGGTCCTCCAGATTGCCGATGGGCGTGGCGACCAGGTAGAGGGTGCCGTTTTCTTCAGACGCAGCGTCTTTAGCACTCACCGCTGGTCGCCTCCAGTTGCTCCAGGTCCTTCAACCAGAGAGCCACGCAAGCATCGCTCGGCATACGCCAGTCACCCCTCGGCGAAAGGACCACGCTGCCGACCTTGGGACCGTCGGGCAGGCAGGAACGCTTGAACTGCTGGGCGAAGAAGCGCCGATAGAAGGTCTGCAACCAGCGCCGCAGCTCTGCGTCGCTAAACTGCCCGGCAAAGACCTGTTGAGCCAGAAATAAAATTTTGGCGGGGCGGTACTGCAGACGCACGCAGTGGTAGAGGAAGAAATCGTGCAGTAGATAGGGGCCGACTTTGTCCTCGGTACGCTGCTTGATCTCACCGTTTTCGTGGGGCGGAAGCAGTTCGGGAGAGACCGGCGTCTCACAGACATCGATGAGAATGTCCGCCGTTTCACCAGCAAACTCCGCTTCGGCGCACCAGCACACCAAGTACTGCACCAGGGTCTTGGGCACGCCGCCATTTACGCCGTACATGGACATGTGGTCGCCATTGTAGGTGCACCAGCCAAGGGCCAGCTCGGACAGATCGCCGGTGCCGATGAGCAGGCCACCGACCTGATTGGAGATATTCATCAGCAGTTGAGTGCGCTCACGGGCCTGGGCGTTTTCGTAGATGATGTCGTGGACCGTCTCGTCGTGACCGAGATCGACGAAGTGTTGTCGCACTGCGGCGTCGATGGAAATCACCCGCAGAGTGACGCCGAGCAATTCCGCCAACCGCTCGGCATTGGTACGGGTGCGGCCCGTGGTGCCGAAGCCGGGCATTGTGATGGCCTCGATACCGCTGCGGTCATAACCGAGCTTGTCAAAGGCCTTGACCGTCACCAGCAGGGCCAGGGTCGAATCGAGACCGCCGGAGATGCCGATCACCACCCGGGAGCAATTGACGTGACGTAATCGCTTGGCCAGACCGGTAGTCTGAATCTCGAAGATCTCATGACAACGCTCGGCCCGCTCTTCCGCCGCCACCGGCACAAAGGGGGTCGCCGGTACCGGTCTCAGAAGGGGCACAGCGCCCGTATCAGGTAGAGAAAAACCGATAAACCGGTAACCGGCATCGCTGCGCGAAGCGCCGAAGCTGTTGTTCTTGACCCGCTCGTTGACCAATCGCTCGATGTCGACATCGGCCATTATGGTCTGGCTTTCAAATTGGAAACGTTCGGTTTCAGCCAGCACCGCGCCGTTTTCGGCGATCAGCGAATGACCGGAGAAGACCAGGTCGGTACTCGACTCGCCGGGGCCGGCCGAGGCGTAGACATAGGCCGCCAGACAGCGGGCCGAATTGGCCTGAACCAGATTGCGGCGATAGGCTTCCTTTCCGAGCAATTCAGGACTGGCCGACAGGTTGAGCAGTACCGTCGCCCCGTTCACTGCCATCTGTCCACTTGGCGGGCTGGCCACCCAGCCGTCCTCGCAAATTTCGATACCGATCACGCAGTCGGGCAGCTCTTCGGCACGGAACAGCAGGTCGGGCCCGAAGGGGATCGTCTCACCGCGCCACTCGAGGAAGTCGGCAGTGCGGTCCCCAGCCGAGGAGAACCAGCGCTCCTCGTAAAATTCCTGGGTATTGGGCAAAAAGGTTTTGGGCACCAGACCGAGAATCCGACCGCAGGAGATAAATGCCGCACAGTTAAAGAGCCGGCCACCCTGGGCCACCGGCGCACCGACCACCAGGGTCAACTCCTTGTCGGCGCTGAATTCGGCCAACTCGAAGAGAGCTTGCTGCGCCTGCTCGATCAGCAACGACTGAAAGAACAGATCGCCGCAGCTGTAGGCTGTGACACACAGTTCGGGCAGCAGAAATAAACGGCAATCGCCATTAGCGCTTACCGCCTGACGAATTTTCTCGCAATTGAAAGCGATATCCGCAACCCTATGTTCGGGGCTCACCACCCCGATTCGGACCAGCCCATGATCGGACAACCTGGTTTCCATGTTCACATCCCTCTCTTTATAAATAAGTGTCTATTCGGGAACCTTGGATAGACATTATGCGGTTTTTACATGGAAAACGAGCAATTTTCCCCAAGGTCAAGCAAGCGTGCGGACTGACGTCGAGATTGGGGGAAAGGGCCGTTTTCGGATAAAAACTTCTCAATAATCCGGCAAACCGAAAGCATCGGCAATATGTTCGATCTGCGCCTGGTCGTTTACCACCTGCACCGCCAGCACATCGAAACGCGGCTGCAAATCCTGCCGCCCCTGATCCTTGAGGTACCAGCTGGCAGCCCGCAAAATCTGACGCTGCTTGGTGGGGCCGACCGCTTCCTGGGGTGCCCCGTAGCATGTACCGCGACGGGTCTTAACCTCGGCGAAGATCAGGACTTTGCCCTGACGGGCGATGATATCGATCTCCCCCACCGGGGTGCGCAAATTACGAGCGACGATCTTGAATCGGCGACGGCGCAAAAAACGGGCCGCCTGTTCCTCACCCCATTTGCCCAACGTCTGGCGCTGCTCGGTCACAATCCCTCCATACCTGCACAATCTGCTCCCAGCCACCAGAGGCAAACTGAAACATGCGAGTGCTGTAAACACTATGAAGATAGCAACTTATAACCCCTGGCTTTAAAACCTGTCAATTTTTTTCCCCCGATCGTCCTCGGCCTGTCCACTGTCCCACCATCCTTGCTTTGATTCATCACGTACTGTAGATTGGATGAAACATATATAGCCATTACAGGAGGTTTCCCATGCTTCGCCTTTTCAGTGTTCTACTTGCCCTGGCGGTGCTGCTCCCGCCCGCAACGGTCTTCGGCGCCAAAAAAACGGAACGCAAACCGGCTCTGGTGGCCTCCACCACTCAAATCGCCGATTTCGCCCGCCAGATTGCCGGCGACAGGATGACGGTTACCTCCATCCTGGCCCCCGGTGCCGACCCCCATACTTATCAACCGACACCCGACGACGTTCAGATCGTGTTGGACGCCGATCTGTGTCTGGAAAACGGCCTGCACCTGGAAGGCAAGAGCTGGATGGCTACCCTGGCCAAGGATGCCGGCAAACCCCTGGTTACGGTCACCAGGGGACTGGCTCCACTGGAGATCGAGGCTGACGGCCAGAGTATCGCCGACCCCCACGCCTGGTTTTCGATCCGCAACGCCGCCCTCTATGTCAACAACATTGTCCAGGCCCTGGAGCGTTTCGATCCGGACCGGGCCGAAGAGTACCGAGCACGGGCCACGCTCTACCTGCAGCAACTCAGAGTCCTGGATGCCTGGATCCGTCAACAGGTCAACCGCATCCCTCCCGAGCGCCGGGTACTGGTCACCACCCACGATGCTTTCAACTATTTCTGCCGCGAATACCGTTTCAACCCCAACAACGACTTTCTGAGCATCGCGCCGGTAGGCTGGTCCACCGGCAGCGAAGTGGGCGCCGGCATGACCCCGGAGCGCCACAAGCAGGTGGTGGAATCGATCCGCCAGGCCGCCACCCCGGCCATCTTCGTCGAAACGACCATCAATCCCAAGCAGGTGCGTGAAATTGCCCGGGACACAGGAGTCGAGATCGGCGGCGAACTCTATTCGGACTCCATGGGTCCGGCCGGCAGTGCCGGTGAGACCTATATCGGCATGATGCGCGAAAACGTGCTGATCATCGTACTGGCGCTAAAACCATAAACAACGCTAAGTGCTTAAGTACAAACACCGACATCTTTTAACGCAAAGGACCCACCATGCGCTTTACCTTGACGGCTCTGGCCTGGCTGCTCATGTTCGGCGGCCTGAGTCTTTACATCCATCAGCGCGACCGACAAAAACCCCCGCCCCTGCAGGCGCCAGTACAACAAGGCCTTGCCGCCCGGGAGTTCACTTTGGAACTTACCGCTACCTTCTCTCCGGAAGCCGACCCCTTCGCCTTGCAGGGGGATGAGGCCGGCGCAGCGCCCCTGGTAGTGCGAACCGCCGCACAAGAGCTGTATCGCACCGAAAACCTGGAGCCGGGGGTGGCGCTGCAGGTGACCCCGGTGCACGGTCTGGTGAAAGGACGCAACGAACTCTATGTGGAAGCCCAGCCACCGGTAAGCGAAGCCGGCCGGGATCACGCGGTGCGGGTCCGATTGCTACAGGACAACTTGGTCCTGGTGGACCAAACCCTATGGGGGCAAGGCGGGTCCAGCGTGGCCGGCACCATCCCCTTTACTCTGGAAGCGCATGGGGAGGAGTCACATGAGCACTGAGCGGACGCCAGCCATCGAGGTACGTAACCTGACGGTCAGCTACGGTGCGAGGCCGGCCTTGCTGGATGTGTCGGTAACCATCGAACCCGACCAACTGGTGGGGGTGATCGGCCCCAACGGCTCGGGTAAATCCACCCTGATCAAAGCCATCCTCGGCTTCGTACCGCCCGATGTGGGCGAAGTGCGAATCGCTGGCCAGCTTGTTGACAAAGTTAAGGGCCAGGTGGCCTACGTACCCCAGCGCGGAGCGGTAGACTGGGATTTTCCCATCACCGTGCAGGAGGTGGCACTCATGGGGCGCTACCAGCAAATTCCCTGGTACCGCAGTCCGGCCAAGTCTGACCGCGAGGCGACCATGGAAGCTTTAAGCATGGTCCGCATGGAGGACTTCGCCCAGCGCCAGATCGGCCAGCTTTCCGGCGGGCAGCAACAGCGCGTATTTCTGGCCCGGGCCCTGGCGCAAGGAGCGGATATCCTGCTGCTTGACGAACCCTTTGCCGGAGTCGATGCGGCCACCGAGCGAGCGATTCTCGACGTGCTGGAGCGAGCCAAGAAAGCGGGCAAGACCCTGGTGGTGGTGCACCACGACCTGGCCACCGCGGCAGAATACTTTGACAACCTGATTCTGCTCAAACAACGCCTATATGCTTACGGCCCCCCCGGGCCGTACTGCAGGAAGAGCTTCTCAGCCAGGTGTACGAAGGACGCCTGCGGGCCTTTGCCGATCTGGCGGAAAGGAAGGAAGCATGATCGATTTTCTGCTGCAGGCGTTCTGGGCTCCCCTGACCGAAACCTACTTCCAAAAAGCCCTCATCGGAGGTTGCATCGTGGCGGTAGTGGCGGGAATGGTCGGTTGCCTGGTGGTGCTGCGTCGCATGGCCTTTCTCGGCGACGCCCTGTCCCACGCCATGATCGCCGGGGTGGCCGGCGGCTACCTGGTGATGAAGCTGCTGTTCGGGCTCGAAGCCCATGCTCCCGGCATGCTGCTAGGCTCGCTGCTGGCGGCGGTAGTGACTGTGGCCCTGATCGGTTTCGTGTCACGCATCTCCCGGGTCAAAGAGGATACCGCCATCGGCATCATGTACACCGGGATCTTTGCCCTGGGGGTTGTATTGGTATCGATCTTCCGCCACTACATCCATATCGACCTGATGCACTTCATTATGGGCGACATCCTCGGCGTGGCCGATACCGACTTGTGGACCAGTGCCATCGTTGCTCCTCTGGTAATAACTATTTTGATCCTGTTTTTCCGCCACTTTCAGCTGACCACTTTCGACCCGGTAATGGCGGCCTCCATCGGCCTGCCGGTGCTGCTGCTCGACTACGTACTGACCACCTGCGTCTCCCTGGTAGTAGTCAGCGCCGTAAGCATGGTGGGAGTGATCCTGGTGGTGGGACTGCTCATCACCCCGGCAGCCACGGCCTACCTGCTCAGCGACCGGCTGGATCGCATGATGGCCCTGGCGGCGCTGTTCGGCGTGACCAGCGTGGTTGGCGGGCTCTACCTGTGCGTCTGGCTCGATTCCGCCGGCGGAGGTGCCATCATGCTGTTCTGCACCCTGCAGTTTCTGGTAGTGCTGACCGTGGCGCCACGCTACGGGCTGCTGGCGCGCTGGCTGCGGCTGCGAAGGCTGGTGCCGCAGCAGGTGGTAGAGGATGTCCTGACCACAATATTGCGCCAGGAAGAGGCTACGCCCCTCTCCGTCATCCGCCTTCATGTGCCGCAGCATGCCTCCCTGACCAGAGCCCTGCGACAAATGGCCCAGGACAATCTGATTCAGGAGTCGGAACAGGGCTATCGGCTCACCGAACCGGGGCAGAAAGAAGCTGCAAAGATCCTGCGCGCCCATCGACTGTGGGAGACCTACCTGGAGTCCATCGGCTCCCCGCAGGACAGCCTTCACACGACAGCGCACCAGCTGGAACATGTACGGGCCGACGGCACCGTGGACTACCTCGACGAGAAGCTGGGAAACCCCAAACTCGACCCCCACGGCAAACAGATTCCACCACCGCAAAAGAACAATAACCAGTCCTGACCCGGGCTATTATTGGAACAATTACAAATAGCCCTCCCGATAGATACGGGAGGGCTATTTGTTTAAACCGGCAGTTGATACCAAACCGATGCGACCTGATATACTTTATTGACATACCGCATCAAGGAGGTGTCTCCATGACCGCGAAAGAAAACAAGACCAAAAAACTAAGGGGGAGATACATTCTGCCGACCAGAGGAAACAACGTCCCCGATATTCACCGACCCTTTTCCTGCAGCTGGTATCGAATCGTGTTCAAACCAGTCGGCCGGCTGAACAATTCCCCCGAGGATCCGTCGCAGGACTCACGGCCGGGATAACAGTCACTGGCGAGCCCACAATTCCCGCGCCACATCGGCGGCTGTTCTGTCGGCTAAATCAGCTAATCGTACAGCTTCGCGCCTAAACAGTTCTGAATAAGCTGTGGTTTTCTTTCCCGCCATAATGAGACCTCTTAATCAAGAATACCCTCATTGATTAGGGTGTCCACTTTTCATGGGTAGGGCCGAAAACTAACGGTTCATGATAACCGGCGGCGACGCGACAAATACGAACCACCGAAAACTTAGGTTATGGTTTTCAAATTTTTTCAGAGGTATTTTCCGGCCGGTTGATTAGTTTGTTAGGCTCCATTTCTGGTGTTCCGTTGATTCCTTTTGGGAGAGAATGGAGCCATTGACTAACCTGCATAATTTCTTTGTTTTCTGAAATTCGCTTATGCCCTGGGCCTTTTTTGATGATGTGTTGAAGATGTCCGGGAATTGTGACTGCACTTTTACCGAAATACCAAAATTCATAACAAATTAATACGTTGCTGCCACTAGTGTCTCTTTTTATGTCGTTTCGATTGTGGTGCGGATTTCTTCTTTGTATCCAATGTGCGTTTTCGACACTGTAAATATTGTCTCCGTGCTTGCTGTACCATTCACCATTTATTGTTGGTTTTTTAACTTCAAATTTTGGATTGATGTCGTATTCGGTGATTTGTACAACCTTGGAAACAATTGCAGCATAAACCAACTTATTATTTCCTACGGTGTTTTTTGAACCAGTTCCGAACAAAATGTCACCTGCCCTTGCATTCCTGCGGATGGCTGGCTTGCAAGTGGCTAGCGTGAGGAATCCGTGGAACGGATTTGGCGCAAATCCTGAGTCGTGTTTTAGTACATAGGAATATATTTCCATTTTTTGGAGCCTAACAGTGTTTAGGCGGGTCCGTATAAACCGCCGAATAGTGTTTTTTTGCCCGCATAACACTCCTGATAATTTTTACCCAAAAAGCACAAATAGCTCAATTTCATATACTTGGCTAATACCTAACAAAATTTATCGGCATTTTATGCGGACCCGTATAACACTACCAATACAGAGCTGTTCAAAGGCCATGAACTGGACTTTAAACAGCTCTTGGCCCGCGGTTAAGAACATGAGTGTAAATCATTGTGGTCTTGACATCGCGATGGCCCAAAAGTTCTTGAACCGTCCGAATGTCATATCCCACTTCCAGCAAATGGGTGGCAAAAGAGCGAAAGGCATGACAAGTGGCACGTTTGGTTTTGGATAGGGGCGCTGACTTTTTGCCTAACGGCCAAGTTGCTCGAGGAGTTTCGGTTGTGGAGCCATGCATCCGCCGGATTCAGGGCAACCAAAGTAGGATCAAATAACGCGGGAACATTTATAGCATTTTAATTTTTCCCGGTCAATAATTCCAGAATTCGCCTTGCAAGAAACTCAAATTGCACGAGTTGATTTCGCTGGACCTGGGCACCGCCGGCCGTAACAAGGTCTTTGGAAACGGATTGACCCAGAAAAGATATCTTAAGGAACCCATCGAAGAACAGATGGGCAGCTGAAAGGGAGGGAAAATCGTGTGCCGCCGGGATCGGCAAAGGTTGTTTCGAATGATTATCGACCGCGCTGTTCCAGATCGATCAGCAACTGTCGAAGTTTGGTGCGCTCGGTTTCCAACGCTTTGAGTTCCGTTTCCAGCGATGCTATCTGTTGTCGAAGTTTTTGGTTCTGCTTGTCACTGACCGACTGGGATTTTTTAAGGCGCTTAATAACTTTCTGCTGGTTTTCAATGGTGTCCAACAATGTCTGAATAGTATCTGCCTTGGTGGACCAGGGGCTATCGGGGTAGCGACTCTGCAGTGTAGCGAAGGCCGCAGGCAACCCTTCTCCGTTATCGAGCGCCTCCATCCCCAGGACAAATAGCTGTTGATCGGCAGGAGTCAGCCACATAGGCCGGGAGGTGCCCGTGCATGCAGTGAGCAGAATCAAAAGAGAGAGGCAGAGCAATAAGCGCATAATCAACGTAGCTCGCGGCGATCGATAAGATAGTTGCTGCCGGGCAGCTTTTTCAGGTGTTCTTTCATCTTTGCACACTCGCGGCCGATGGACTCAGCCGTGGGATTTGCTAAATTATTTGAGCAGACGATAGCAATGGACATGGACAGCAGAGGGAATTCCCTTTCGACGCCATACCTATCCATTCCTTTAAAGTAGCCGACCTGGCGATCCTTTTCGTTGTAGAGACCGGGTACAAGAGCATCAAACGCCTTGATCAACTCGGCGGCAATCTGTTCGGCGCGATCTGGCGTACTCAGCAGCACATAATCGTCACCGCCGACGTGACCGATCAGATCCTGTGGAGTACCGAAGTGGGTACCGATGTCTTTGACCATATCTCCTACCTGCGAGATGACATCGCTGCCGGCCTGGTATCCGTAACGATCGTTGTAGGCTTTGAAATAATCAAGATCGACATAGATGTGGGCAAAAGGCTGACCGTCGGCGATACGGTTTTCCAGTTCACTCTTGATGGTCAAATTACCTGGCAATCTTGTCAAGGGATTGGCGTCGAGGTGAAGTTCTTCCAGGGCCCTGAGCTTCTGGGACATATCGGCAAAATGTCGAGCCAAATGACCGAATTCGTCGTGACTCTCCAGGTTAAGGGGATAGTCGTAACTGCCTGCGGCGATGGCTTTGGTAGCCCGGGTGAGTTGACCGACGCTTCGATGAATCTTGAGAATGACCCCGACGGCCACAACGGCAGCAAGGCCGATGCCGGCAAAAGCCAGGGCGAGTGTCAGACGGTACCCCTGCTGTATATCGCCGGCATAGAGTCGTATGGTATCGTCCATGACCTCTCCCCGGCGCTGCCGAAACACCTCGAGAACTTTTAGCAGCCTGTCGCGGCGAGGCGACAGGGTCTGCATAGAATGCTGCTCTGCCGCGTCCCAGTTTTCTTCTGTCAACAATGCCAGACTTTTGCGGCTGGCCTGATCGAACTTGGAATAAACCTTCTGCAGCGGGAGAAAATGATCGTCTTGAGAAATTATGATTATCTGACGCCAGGTGCCGGCGACTTCCAGCTGTCGACTTTCGAGCAACGGCAACATGGAGGCATCTCGCAACACCAGAATCTGTTTTTCCAATCGCTCCTGATCCAAAAGACTCCGGGAGAGGTCGCGCGACAATGTGAAGGTGCGGAATTCTACGGAAACCAACTGTTCCGAGTGGCCCATCAGACTACTCAGAGACATCAAGGCATAGATGATGGCCGTCAGACAAAAACCGACAACCAGCAGATACCCAAGAGCAATCTTTTGCGCCACGGTTAAACGAATCAGTTGCATGGAACCTCTATGGCAATGATTTGGCAGGGGTTCGTATAATTCTTTTGTTCGAGTTTCAGAAGGCAGAACATATGTGGTGCCAGCACCCAGTCAATATGAGTCTCGAATTAACACTACACCCTATTCCCCCTACCAAGGCAGCGGCAAAACCCGGGTTGTCAAAAAAACGTACCTCAATGCGCTCAACACTGTAGCCATGCAAGATTTATGCGGATCGCAGAAACATAAATAAGGCCACAACTATTCTTCAGTAAACCATACATCCAAGAAATGGCGAGCATTCCTAAAAAGTTCTAAACATTTGCCTATTGATTTTACCTCCTGGGTTTTTGAATAATCTACTGCAACAGTCGCGGGAATAATCTCGCCATTGAAATGGAGATGGTTTTGGAAAAAATTTATGAATTTATCGACTATGGCGTGATTGTCACTTTTTATGACCACGGCACCCATGTCGCCGAAGTCTCGATGTATCTTGATGAAAGGCGCACTCTCGAACCCCAGTCCGTTGTATTAAACTACGAGGAAGCCGAACGCAAAATTGCAGACTACCGTGCTCGGGAGGCCTGATGCGATAGGCGATCATTGCCTTACTTACTGGGAATCATCGCATCGAAAGGCTTTGTTTAAATGCTATGCTATCGGGGTCCAACTAAGAATAACCTTGAAGAAGAGCTACAGGCTAACAGGTGAGATAACGAGTGACGGTTAAATCAAGGACTTGTGCGGACAGGCAGATACTCCTTGACTCCGCGAAAGGTGGCCCGATGAATCGGGCAGGGACCGAGATCGACAATCGCCTGCCGATGGGCGGCGCTGCCGTAGCCTTTGTGACCGGAGAAACCGTAGCCGGGGAAGCGTCGATCGTAATGAACCATCAACCGGTCGCGCACCACTTTGGCAATCACCGAGGCGGCTGCGATGGACAGGGAACGACTATCGCCTTTTTTCAAAGTCTGCTGGGGTATCGCATGGGGTAGCGGCGTGATGCCGTCAATAAGAAGATAGTCGGGAACCGGCGACAGGCGACTGACGGCTCGCAACATAGCCTGAAGGGTTGCTTGCAGAATATTGAGCTGATCGATTTCCGCCGGACTGGCATGACCAATGCCCACAGCCAGGGCCTGTTGGCGAATCAAAGGGAAGAGCCTCTCCCGGGCAGCATGGGAGAGTTTTTTTGAATCCGTTAAACCCGGAAGTTCGAAGTGCTCCGGCAACACTACCGCGGCAGCCAATACCGGCCCGGCCAAGGGACCCCGTCCCGCCTCATCGATACCGGCAACAAGCTTATAACCCTGCCGCTGCAGACGTCTTTCAAACTGCAGAGGATGCTCCTCTGCCGGTGGAAAAAGCTCCAGAGTCACCAGAACCTCTCCTTTCGAAATACGGAATCATACAGAAACCGCCCCACATAATAGTTACCGGCTGGCCTGGCCGCAACCCGTAGGGCTTGAGTCGATAGAAAGCCGCATAACATCTTAATCAGCTGTTGAACAGAAAAGGCCCCGGCGACTAGCCGAGGCCTTAACGAACCCAGTGATCTGGTTTTATGCGGTACGCTTTTCGCGGATACGAGCGGCTTTACCCTGCAGCTTGCGCAGGTAATAAAGCTTGGCCCGACGTACGCGACCGACCATCAGCACTTCGATTTTCTCGACTACCGGTGAGTGGAGAGGGAACACACGCTCAACACCCATGCCGCCGGAAACCTTGCGGACGGTAAAAGTCGAACCCAGGGCGCGGTTCATACGCTTGATGCAAACCCCCTGAAAGACCTGGATACGCTGCTTGTCGCCTTCGACGATCTTGACGTGTACTCGCAGGGTATCTCCAGCCTTAAAAACTGGAAGATCCTTCTTCATCTGTTCCATTTCCAAACGATCAATAACGTTCATATCTTCCTCCTCAGCAACATGCTGTTTTTGTTCTAGCTTTATCGTTTAGTCTGCCACTGTCCCCAACAGCCGATCGAGCATGATCGCAGCTGCCGAGCGCACCGGCAAATGATTATAATTGTCGCCAGCACCGACAATCGGTTCCAGCACCGTCCAACCCTGTTCAAACAGTTCCGGCGCCAGCCCCCAGCCCGTACCAAGTACAAGCAGAAGCGACCGCTCGGCTAAAATCTCCCGGCAACGGCCAAAAGAGATACCGCCCTGACTCGCAGCACCGGTAAGCACCGGCCACGGCTCGGCTCCGCTGACCTGCTGCCAGTCGGCCAGAGCCTCTTCCAGACTGGCGGCTACAACAACCAGCTTGAGGGCCTCGGCCCGCTTAGGGTTGTAGCTGGATCCATGCCCCTGCCGCCAGTGCTGCAGAATACGATCCACCAACTGCTGCTGCTCCGCCAGGGGAGTCACCAGGTAAACCCTGGAGACCCCGTAGGTTCGCGCAGTACGAGCCAGATCGTGGATATCCAGATTGGTTACCGCCGTGGTGACCAGATCACCTCGCCGATCGACAATGGGGTGATGCACCAAAGCTATAGCAACAGCCGGCTGCTTCATTTGACACCGCTTTTCAGTTCCTGGCGGAGTTCCTCAAGCCAGCGCTGGTCCTGTTCGCTCAATACGGCTTTTTCCAGCAAGTCGGGTCGGCGCTGCAGAGTCCGCCTAAGCTGTTCACGGCGTCGCCAGCGTTCAATGGCTCCGTGATTACCGGACAATAAAACATCGGGCACGGCCATGTCGCGAAATGTGGCCGGACGCGTATAATGAGGGTGTTCCAGCAAACCGTCGGCATGGGAATCGCTGACCGCACTCCCACTACTGCCAAGCACACCGGGCACGAGTCTCGCGACGGCATCGATCATGACCATTGCCGCCAGTTCGCCACCAGTCAGCACAAAATCCCCGATGGAGAATTCGTCGTCGACCAGGGTGCGGATTCGCTCGTCGAAACCTTCATAACGCCCACAGACAAAAACCAGCCGCTCTTCCTTGGCCAATTGCTGAGCATGATGTTGCCGAAAAGGTACCCCCTGGGGGGTCATCAACAACACCCGGGGTCGTGGTCCGCTACTACGGAGATCATCCAAAGCTTTAGCCACAGGCTCCGGCTTGAGAACCATGCCGTCGCCACCACCATAGGGAGTGTCGTCTGTAATCTTGTGCCGGCCCTCGGCCCAATCCCGCAGATTATGCGCTGAGATATCGATCAACCCCTTGTCCACCGCCTTGCCGAGAATACTATCGGCAAAAGGTGAATCGCACAGGGCGGGAAACAGGGTCAGTAGTTCAAAGATCATCAGGCTTGGACACCAGGCCTTCGGGCAGATCAAAAAGAATTTGCCCGGCGGCCAAATCAATCTTGGTAATAAATTGCGGGACCGCGGGGATCAGCACCTCGCCGTAACGCCCATTGATCACATAGATATCGTGAGCAGCGGTAGTAAAAAGATTGCTGAGGGCACCGAGGTCGCCATCCTGCTTATCGATAGCCCGCAATCCACGTAATTGATGCCAGTAATAAGCACCCTGCGGAAGGGCGGGCAATCGGTTCACTTCGACCAGGACCGCAGCGCCGATCAACCCCTGAACCGCTTCGACATTATCGAACCCGGTCAGTTTGACCACCAGGTTTCCGCGAACCGTACTGCGGCGTACAATCCGACAAGCCAGCGGCGCACTTCCCGTCACCTGTATTAAGAGCTCATCGTGCTCCTGCAGTACCGAAAAGTCAGGATCTTCACCACGCAGTTTAAGTTCACCGCGCAAACCATGGCTACCCGCTACTACTCCAATTCGGAGCAACTCTGTGGAAGAATTCGTCATTACTCCAAAATCTGCAAACTGGCCCGCTTGTCTTCCCGCGTGGCCTTGGCATTCAGCAGGGTGCGCATGGCCTTGGCCGTGCGTCCCTGCTTGCCGATAATGCGGCCCATATCCTCAGGCGCCGCAACCAGCTGAAGAAGGATACTGCCATCCCCGCCCTCTTCTTCCGTGACGGTGACCGCATCCGGGTTTTCGACAAGAGATCTGGCGATGAATTCGATGAGCTCTTTCATGGGTCAGTCCTTGCTTAAGAACAGCATCCCCACTTCGGCCCCGACTTGCCTGCAGGTTGATTAAGCCTGCTTGAACTTGGCCCAAAGGCCCTTGTCGCGCAGCAACCGCCGCACGGTGTCGGTAGGCTGAGCACCTTTCTTCAGCCATTCCATCACCCGGTCTTCGTCGATGTTGACCATTACCGGGTTCTGGCGCGGGTCATACTGCCCGAGGTTTTCAATAAAACGGCCGTCACGCGGGAAACGCTCGTCGGCTACCACCACCTGATAAAAAGGCTTCTTCTTGGCGCCGCCACGGGCTAGTCTGATTTTTGTTGCCATGTGCTATTCCTCCTGGATGTGTCGAACGGTTTCCCGTTGTGATTGCTGGATATCTGTATTAAGTAAGAAGGTACCTACCTGGTTTTCATCGGGAAACATGTCGTTTCCCATCTGAAAACGGCGTTGTGCCCATCCATGGTTTCCGGATGAACACTACCTAGCGAATGCCTGGTCTTAAAAAGGCAGGCCGCCTCCGCGCCCCATGAGGTTTTTCATACCCTTGGGACCCATTTTTTGCAACTTTTTCATCATTTTCTGCGCTTCACCGAAGCGCTTCATCAACTGATTAACATCCTGCACCGTCGTGCCGCTCCCCTTGGCGATACGCAAGCGCCGCGAGCCGTTGAGAATCTTCTGATCGCGTCGCTCACGGGGAGTCATGGAATTAATGATGGCCTCGATCTTCTTCATTTCCTTATCCGGAAGCTGCATATTGCCCATCTGTTTCATGGCCTTGCCAGCTCCTGGAATCATCTTGAGGATCGATTCGAGGTTACCCATCTTCTTGATGGTCTGCATCTGGTCGCGGAAGGTTTCCAAAGTGAAACCGTCCTGACGCAGTTGCTGCTCCATGCGCTGAGCATCTTCCTGATCCATGGCCGCTTCGGCCTTTTCGATCAGGGACAGCACATCGCCCATACCAAGAATGCGCTGGGCCATACGATCCGGATGGAAAACCTCGAGAGCATCGAGCTTTTCCCCCATACCGACCAGCTTGATCGGCTTGCCGGTTACTGCACGTATTGACAAGGCGGCACCACCACGGGCATCGCCGTCAAGCTTGGTCAAAATCACGCCGCTGATTTCCAGCTGCGCATTGAAAGTCTCGGCTACATTGACCGCATCCTGGCCGGTCATGGCATCCGCCACCAACAAAATTTCGCGGGGCTGCAACGAGTCCTTGATCCGCACCAGTTCGGCCATCAACTGTTCGTCGATATGCAGACGCCCGGCGGTATCGAGGATCAGAGTATCGTAGCCGTTGAGCTCGGCATAGCGCTGCGCTTCTTCACAAATCAACACCGGGTCGCGGTCGGGCTGGCTATCAAATACCGCAATATCAAGTTGCTTGCCCAACGTTTTGAGCTGATCAATAGCTGCCGGACGGTAAATATCGGCCGGCACCAACAGCGGGTTACGCTTTTGGCGTCGCAACTGCAGGGCCAGTTTGGCGCAGGAAGTGGTCTTGCCAGCACCCTGCAGGCCGCACAACATGATTGCCACCGGAGGACGGGCTGCCAGATCGAGGCTGTTTTCCTCACCTTCGCCCATCAATCGGCCAAGTTCGTCCCTTACAACCTTGATAACCTGCTGAGCCGGGTTGAGACTCTTGAGAACCTCCTGACCGACGGCCCGTTCGCGTACCGTGGCGACAAACTCTTTGACCACTCGAAAGTTAACATCAGCCTCAAGCAACGCCAGGCGCACCTCGCGCATTGTCTGCTTGATGTTATCCTCGGAAAGGACCCCGTGACCACGCAGTTTTTTAAAAACTGAATCGAGTTTTTCAGAAAGATTGTCGAACATGATTCCCCGAACAAGACGCACCGGTTGCGCTAAATTGCGCAAATGCGAACTATATTTAACACCCCCGGCTTTGTCAAGGGAAAAACCCCGCCAGCCCACGGCATCACCAGCGTGAGAGGAAGGCACAAACAACCCGGGACAAGAGCTACGTCAACAACCTTTTACAGCGGCCATCATGATAATTGACAGACGCCCGAGGTGACCTATAAACTGTGCCCTATTAAACAGAAGATCGGACTACAGGACTCTCCAGGATATGAGCAGATCTAATCGCAGCCGCAACATCGATGGCGTCGGTGCCGTAATCGGCAAGTTGTTTCAACAACGGGGCATGGAAGACAAAATGCGCCGTTACCGTGCCTGGCAACTCTGGGACAAAGTGGTCGGTCCGCAAATCGCCGCTCGCGCCCGCCCCTCCAGAATGCGTGACAACACTCTGGAAGTATGGGTTGATCACGCTGTCTGGATGCAGCAACTCCAATTGATGAAACCGAAAATCCTCGCCCGGCTTAATACCGCCCTTGGCGAGGATTTGATTCAGGACATCTACCTGCGGCGCGGCCGTCCCCGCAAAGACAATGCCCCCGTTGCCGTCAAGGCACCTGTATTGCGCTGGCAGAAAACCCAACTTTCCGCCGGTGAAGAGGAGCAGATCTCCCGGGCGGTTGCGTCCTTATCCGACGAAGGACTGCGCCAAGGGTTACAACGTTTGTTTCGCCGCCAGGCTCAGGTAAACAAAGCCCGCAAAGAATCACAAAACAGCTCTTCTGAAGGCGGCACGGAAAACAAGGCCTGAGCGCCTAATTGCCCTTCACGCAAGCCTCTCCGTAACAGCTCAACACCTCGGCGCTATAGGCTTCTCCATCATAGACGTACAACGGCGCCTCTATCGTCATACCGCCCCTGCCGCCCCTGCGACTTTCCACCAATACCATGCGGGCGGCCTCTCCGATGCGGGAATGGATGCAGCGCAATCGCTTCGGCTCCAGTCCGGCCTGTCGCAGCAGTGCAAGCAACTCAGCCAATCTCTCGGCCAGATAGACCAGATAGCAGCGACCGCCGGTACCAAGCAGATAAGCGGCTGCGGCGACAAAGTCTGCTAAATCACCGGCCATTTCGTGACGGGCCTGAGCCCTTTCCGATTGTGGCGATAACCGGCCGCTATCCGCCTTGCGAAAGGGTGGATTGGCTACCACCACCTGGGCGCTTTCGGCGTCCAGCAAGTTGCGAACCTGCCGTAAGTCCCCTTCCCGAATCGTGATACGGTTTTCCAATCCATTGAGTTTCACGCTGCGCCGGGAACGGGCGACCATAGCCGATTGCCGTTCAACACCGACAATGTTCCGGGTCTCGCTTCGCCTGGCCAACAACAGAGGGATAATACCGCTGCCGCTGCCCAGGTCGACCACTGTTTCATCGGTGGCAACCCGGGCAAAAGCACAGAGCAGCACCGGATCGAGGGAGAAACGATAGCCGTCCTGACGTTGAATGATCTTCAATCCGCCAAGACGCAGATCGTCAAGGGTTTCTCCCTCCTTCAATTCGAATGAACCTTGGTCCAGAGAATCTGCAGGCATCGAATTCAGCCGCCGCCGTAGGAGTGCAACCCGCCGATAGCCGGAATGAGATTGACCCCCAGATAACAGAACAGGGTGGCTGCAAAACCGAGGATCGACAGCCAGGCGGCCCGACGACCACTCCAACCACGAGTAAGACGAGCGTGCAAAAACGCCGCATAAATAAACCAGACGATCAGGCTCCAGGTTTCCTTCGGGTCCCAACTCCAGTAGGTACCCCAGGCGTAATTGGCCCAAGCTGCGCCAGTGACGATACCCAGCGTCAAAAAGGGAAAGCCGATCATGATCGCCTTGTAGTTGAGAGCATCAAGCACCTCCAGGCTCGGCAACAGATCGTCAGCCTTATCAGCTTTAGGCGCCGCAGAAGCACTCTTAAACAAGTACATGATCGAGACCGCGCAACCCACGGCAAAGGCGGCATAGCCGAGAAAGCAGGTCACCACATGATAGGTCAACCAGTTGCTTTGCAAGGCCGGCACCAGCGGTTCAATGGCATCGTTGCCCCACAGCTGGGCCCAGCACATGGCCAACAGGGCAAAGGGCACCACAAAAACACCCACGGCCCGCTGCCGAAGCCGTAAATCGATGAGCAGATAGATAAGCACTATAGACCAGGCGAAAAAAACCACCGATTCATAGAGATTGCTGAGGGGCGCATGGCCGATGGCACCGGGCAAACGGTAGGATTCGATCCAACGCAATCCGATAGCGGCGCTGTGGGCAAAGAAACCGCACCAGACCGTCGCCACGGCCAAAATGCCAAGACGCCGGTTGCGCAGTACCATAACCACGGCCAGCATGACCATGGCAACAAAGTAGACAGCCGTGGTCAGATTGAAGAGTTGTGCACTGTTCATGACCGACCCTCCTTCGCCGAATTGTTAGTTGCTTCAAGCTCCGTCGCCAGTTCCTCGCACAACCGCTCAAAGGTGCCGGCAAAAGCCGGTTGGTTGCGATGACTGCTGCCCGCTACCTGCACCTCACAACCAGCGGCCGTCGGTCGAATTGTCAGCCACAGACGCTGGTGAGCCAGACTAAAAGCACTCAAAGAACCGAGCACCAGCAGCAAGCAGCCGAGCCAGACCAGAGGCACCCCGGGGTCCCGAGCTACCTGAAGGCCTGTGTAGTAGCGTTCCTCCACCCGCAGCAATTGCAAGTCATAGGGAGAGCGGTGATTCATGTCCTCCGGCACCTCCTGCATAGCGGCAATAACCGGCAGACTGTTGCCTTCGGCGGTAAGCACCTCGACCAACGCCGCCCCTCCCAGATCGCGAAAGGCCGGGGTATAATCCACCACCCGCAGGAATCCGCCATCGGCAAGGGACATCTGCTGGCCCGGCCGACCTGCCAACTGCAACTCGGTACCATCCGGCATGCGCACCTGCAGGTGAAACAGAGGCATCTCCGCAAGCCCGTAGCTCGACTGATAAAAGGTCAAGCCGCGGTACTGCAATGGCCGGTTAACCACCACCGGAACCGCGGTGTAACCGGGCACCTCCTGCCCATTTTCAAGGACCGTCAGCAGACTGCGATATTCCCGCGGCCGTGCACTGCCCTCATAGTAGCTCACCGAAAAATCGTCGCAACGCAGACCGAATCCAAGCTCGATCGGCGCTTGTCCTTCACTGGCCGGCAGCTGGGTGACCGTCTCCCCTTCGCCCACGGGTACAAAGGAATCGAAACCGTACCAGTTCCCGATCAGAGCGCCCAGAATAATGAACAGAATCGCCAAGTGGGTGACATAGGCCCCGAAACGGGCGTAGCGGCGCCGCTCGGCAAACAGACAGACCTCTTGTTCCGACCCCGCGGTCTGCCGGGGTCCGGCAAATCGCTGTCTCACCAACGGCTCAAGTCTTTTTGCAGTCTCTTCCACAGAAAAGGCAACCCGCAGGGTCGTCTTATGAGATAGCGAACGGAGCAGAGCGCTATCGGCCACTAATGGCGGCCGGGTAACGGTACGCCAGACGGCCGGCAGGCGCCGCAGAGAGCAGGCAACCAGATTAAGAACAAACAAGCCGAGTAACGCCATAAACCAGACGGAATGGTACATATCGTCCAGTTGCAGAGCCTGGAGCAGCTGTGCTTTTTCGCCGTAATGTTGTTGGTATTGGAGAGAGGAAAGCTTCTGCGGGATGACCGTACCGAGAACGGAGGTTGCTGCCAGCAGCAGCAAAGTGGCGACGGTCAACTTAAGAGAGCAGAGAAAGGTCCACAGGGATGAAGATCGACGCGGTTTACCGGGCATGGCAGCTCCTGAAAAAACGGCCGTACAAAACACATAGGTCTTTTGTACGGCCGCTGCAACTAGGAAAAAACTATAGGCCGTCGGCGGCCAGACGTTCCTGCAAGGCGTCGGACTTGACAGCCACCTTCTCCGCCATGTCGGCTTTGAAGTCGGCCAGTTTGGCAGCCATTTGTTCGTCGCTGGCCCCCAGCAGTTGGGCGGCAAAGATGCCGGCATTACGGGCGCCGGCCTTGCCGATGGCCATGGTCGCTACCGGAATTCCGGCAGGCATCTGTACTGTGGCCAGCAGTGCGTCGAGACCCTTAAGTGCCGAGGAATCGATGGGCACGCCAATCACCGGCAGGGTCGTTTCGGCGGAGACCACCCCGGCCAGGTGGGCGGCGGCGCCGGCACCGATGATCAGGGCGCGGATGCCGCGCTCGCGGGCCTGGCGGGCATAACCGGCAGTGCGCGCCGGCGAGCGGTGGGCGCTGGAAACCTGCATTTCATAGGGGATACCGAAGCTCTTCAGAGCCCGGGCTGCCTCTGCCATAATTTCGTAGTCGCTGTCGCTACCCATCAGGATACCGACCAGTGGCTTGTCACTCATAGTAAAGACTCTCCTTTTTTAAGTTGGTTCTAAAAATCGGGGTAAAACTTCAAAATAATTCTCACACCCGTTCACTCTGCTCACTCAGGCCGCAAAGAAAACCCTATAAGAAGGGTTTTGCCTCTCTTGGCGTCTTTGACTGAAAGGAGCGGGCGTGGGGCCTTTTTTAAAAAATTTGGGGCTTTTCCAGCAGCCTACTACCGATTCAACGCCTTGCGACCGATATCGCTGCGGTAATGAACCTCGGGCCAACTAATGGCCTTGACACCCTTATAGGCTGTTTCGATGGCCTCGGCCACGGTAGAGCCCAGCCCGGTCACACCCAGCACACGACCACCGGCGGTCACCACCTTCCCGTCCTTTTCAACGGTGCCGGCGTGAAACACGGTAAGATCGTCGATGGCCGCCGCGGCTTCGAGGCCTTCGATGACCTGGCCCTTCTCGTAGGCACCGGGATAACCACCTGCCGCCATAACTACGCATACTGCGGCCTTGTCGTGCCACTCCAATTCGATACCGGACAGGTCGCCTTTGGCACAAGCCAACAAAACCGGCACAATGTCCGACTTGAGGCGAGCCAACAGAGGCTGAGTCTCGGGATCGCCGAAGCGGGCGTTGAATTCCAAAACCTTGAGTTCGCCGTCCTTGATCATCAAGCCGGCGTAGATAATGCTGCTATAATCGCAACCTTCGGCGGCCATGCCGGCAATGGTCGGCTTCAGCACTTTTTCGAGAATCTGCTGATGAATCGCATCGGTGACCACCGGCGCCGGAGAATAGGCACCCATGCCACCGGTATTGGGACCGGTGTCACCGTCCAGGGCCGGCTTGTGGTCTTGGGAAGAAGCCAGCGACACGATATTCTCGCCGTCGGTAAAGGCCAGGAATGAAGCCTCCTCCCCTTCCAGGAATTCCTCGATAACCACGCGGCTGCCAGCGGCACCAAAGGCTCCTTCACAGAGGATATCCTCTACCGCAGCGATAGCCTCCGCCTCGGTTTGGGCCACGATAACACCCTTTCCGGCGGCCAGGCCATCAGCCTTGACCACGATGGGAGCGCCCTGCTCACGGATAAAGTCTTTCGCCTGCTCGGGATCGGTAAAGGTACCGTAGGCGGCCGTCGGTACACCATATTTGGCCATCAGATCCTTGGAGAAGCTTTTACTGCCCTCGATCTGAGCCGCTTTTTTATCGGCTCCGAAGACGGTCAGGCCGGCCTCGCGAAAGCGATCGACAAGACCCAGGGTCAGGGGCAGTTCCGGTCCGACCACGGTCAGGCCGATCTGCTGCTCTTGAGCGAAGGCCAGCAGGCCCTCGATATCATCAACCTTGAAATCGACGCATTGGGCCAACTCGGCGATGCCGGCATTACCCGGTGCGCAAAAGATCTTTTCCACCAGGGGGGACTGGGAAATTTTCCAGACCAGGGCGTGCTCTCTCCCGCCGCCGCCAATTACCAGAACGTTCATATCGATTATCCCTTTCTAGCCGCTTCTTTCGACCAGCGACCTGAATAGCTCCAAAACGCTACATTGAAAGCCCGAACACCGTGGGATTTCGTCCCTCATGTCGATGCCAAATGGGCTCACAAATTCGCAGCCAGATGGCTAAGCAAAAATTTCGTCCTACAAGGCCTGGTGGTTTTTCAGGGACGAAGGCATACATCAGTATGTCGAGATCCTGAAAAACCACCGTAACGCAGTAGGGCGGAATTTTTGCGACGCCATCGACGCCATTAGTGCTTGAAATGCCGCATGCTGGTAAAGACCATGGCTATTCCGGCTTCGTCGGCCGCAGCGATTACTTCTTCGTCACGAATCGAACCGCCCGGCTGAATCACTGCAGTGATACCGGCAGCAGCAGCATTGTCGATGCCATCGCGGAAGGGGAAGAAAGCATCGGAAGCCATAGCTGAGCCTTCTACTTCCAGGCCGGCGTGTTCCGCCTTGATGGCCGCAATACGTGCCGAGTTGACCCGGCTCATCTGACCGGCTCCAACGCCGATAGTCATGCCGTCCTTGCCGTAGATAATAGCATTCGACTTGACGAACTTGGCGACCCGCCAGGTAAAGAGAAGATCCTGCATCTCTTTGTCCGTCGGCTTGCGCTTGGTCACCACCTTAAGTTCATTCGTCAGCAACAGATCGGCATCCTGCACCAGGAGACCACCGTTGACTCGTTTGAAATCAAGACGATCCGCCGGAGTTTCGGGCCAGAAGCCGCACTCGAGAAGACGGACATTCTTTTTGGCAGCAACCGCAGCAGCCGCTTCTTTGGTCACGGCCGGGGCAATGATTACCTCGACGAACTGGCGATCGATAATCGCCTGGGCGGTGGTTGCGTCGAGGCCACGGTTAAAGGCCACGATACCGCCGAAGGCCGATTCGGGATCCGTGGAAAAGGCACGTTCATAGGCTTCGAGCAAATTCTCACCGATTGCCACACCACAGGGATTAGCATGCTTGACGATAACGCAGGCCGGCCCCTCATCGAATTGCTTGACACATTCCAGTGCGGCATCGGTATCGGCAATATTGTTATAAGACAAAGCCTTGCCCTGCAGCTGACGGGCGGTGGAGATAGAAGCTTCCTGACCTTCGGCCTCGACGAAGAAAGCCGCCTGCTGATGGGGGTTCTCGCCGTAGCGCATCTCCTGAGCTTTTTTGTACTGTACGGTCAGGGTCGCAGGGAAAGTCGTTTCTTCTTCACCGAGACGCTTGCCGAGCCAGTTGCTGATGGCCGCATCGTAGGCCGCGGTGCGCTGATAGACTTTGACCGCCAGGTTGAAATTGGTTTCTGCCGAAACATTTCCGGCGTTGTCTCCCATCTCTGCCAGTACCACCGAATAATCTGCCGGATCAACGACCACGGTTACGTCCCGATTATTCTTGGCCGCGCTGCGCAGCATGGTCGGGCCACCGATGTCGATATTTTCAATAGCATCTTCCAGGCTGCAGTCCTTTTTGGCTACCGTGGCCTCAAAAGGATAGAGATTAACCACGACCATGTCGATGGGTTCGATGCCATGCTCAGTCATTTTGGCCACATGGGCAGGATTGTCCCGCATTCCCAGCAGGCCTCCATGAACCTTGGGGTGCAGGGTTTTAACCCGGCCGTCGAGCATTTCCGGAAAGCCGGTGTAGTCGGAGACGTCCTGTACCTGCAACCCTTCCTTGCGCAGCAGGGCAGCGGTGCCGCCGGTGGAGAGAATGGCTACGCCAAAGGTACTGAGTTGTTTGGCGAAGTCGACAATTCCGGTTTTATCCGAAACACTGATAAGGGCGCGTTTGATGACGGCCATAGCAAGGTCCTTTCCTGCATTGATACAAAAATATTTCTAGCAGTTCCCCTGCTAAAGAACGCAGAAGAGCCGCACGGTCTGCAAAAAATAAAAAAAACCGTCAGCAGGCGGTTTTTTAGAAATCGAGGGCACTTAAAAAGGCTTTTTCAAAAGCCGGTGTTCCGGACAGCGGATAGGGAGTCAGCGCATCGGCCAGTCGCTGGGCCTTCTCAGACCCCGCCTCATCGAGCAGGAAGCGGCAGCAACCCGCCAGCACACCAGCCTCGGCGAAGCGTACCCTATCTATCATGTTTTCCGGCAACATGGCAACCCTTTTCAGTATACGGGACGCCAGGGAAAAGCCGAAGGCGCCGGTCACAACAACCTCCTCCACAGAGTCGGCGGCCAGCCCGGCTCTGGCCAGCAGACAATCGACCCCGGCCCGGATCGCGCCCTTGGCCAGTTGAAAGGTGCGCAGGTCTTCCTGGGTCAGGCAGAGATCGACGGTAGCATCCCTATAGAGCCGCAAGCAGCGTTCGCCTTCCCCGCCGTCCAAGTAACGGGCCAGATTGCTCGACACCTGCAAAGGGTCGGCAAAAGTACCATGACTGTCGATCAGCCCGCCCTCCAGAGCCGCCGCAACCGTCTCGGCAAGTCCGCTGCCGCAAAGCCCGCGAGGCACGCCTCCACCGATGACCTCAAGGCGCAGACGGTCGCCGTCCAGAGTGACACCACTGACGGCTCCCGCTGCGGCGGCCATGCCACAGCCGATCCCTTCACCCTCAAAGGCCGGGCCGGCAGCTACCGAGGTGGTCCACCATTGTCCATTTGAATGCAGGGCCAATTCACCATTGGTTCCAATATCGAGATAGAGGGTATTGTTGCGGTAAGGAGCCTGATCCAACAGAAAAGCGACAAGGTCGCCGCCGACATAGCCGGTGACCAGGGGGAAGAGGTAGAGGGGCACCGGAAGGTCAAGGCCGAGCTGATCCGGCGAGAGATACAGTCCCTGCTTTTGTTCCGGCCGATGGGGAGGGAAAAGGATTTTATCCACCGGAAGGCATCGCAGCAGCACACTGATGCCGGCGTTTCCCGCCGCAGCAGCGGAACTGATGTCCTCACGGTTCACGCCGGCAGCCCGCAGCAACTCGCCAATCAGGCGTTCCAAACCTTCAACCAACAGCTTTTGCAGCTGCTTTCCCTGCCCCTTCAAGGCCAGTTCCAGCCGGCTAACGATGTCCGCCCCCAACGAGGCCTGGGGATTGCGCAGGGTCGCTTCGGCTATCACTTGCCCACGGCGGTCGATGAGTCGGCCGGCCAGGGTGGTGGTGCCCAGATCGAGGGCCAATAATGTCTCTTTATCTGTCACAGCACTGCCCCTCTTTGGATCTAAACTGGAATAAATCGGCCAGTTCCGTCCGGCCGGGCGTCTTACTTCTCTTTGCCCTTCCCTCCCCTGTGACGCCGCCGGAGCGAAGTGGGCGTTTTGCGAAACAGGCGGGAAAACTGTTTGAGCGCCAGCGAGTTTTTTTCCGCCCGCAAAACGTCTGCGAAGCGCAGGGGACCCGCAGGACCAGGAGCCGGGGCGCGCTTTTCTGCTTACTCTTTTGCCGCGCAACAAAAAGAGTAAGGCGTCGCGCGGGGACGCAACCCCGCGGTTAAGCATTTCTATTAGCAATCTCAAAAGGCAAGTTGCTAACCGGACAAAACCCACTTTGCACGTGTTTTATACTTCAACCACCCAGATAAACCCGCGGCACCCGTTTACTGATCTGGCAGAAGACCTCATAATTGATGGTATCAATCCGTTGCGCCCACTCTTCAGCAGTAATCACCTGGCCGTTGTCTCGCCCAAGCAGGGTAACCTCGTCGCCAACCTCAACGCATGGTATATCGGTGACGTCGATCAAGGTCCAGTCCATGCAAACAGTCCCCGCCACCGGCGCCCGCTGGCCGCGAATCAGTACTTCGCCCACATTGGATAAATGCCTGCTGTAGCCGTCGGCATAGCCGACCGGAATCGCCGCCAACCTCGTGGGGCGTTCGGCGATGAAACGGTGACCGTAAGAAACCCCGGTTCCTGCCGGAATGTCTTTAAGCTGGGCCACCGCAGTGCGAAAGCTCATCACCGACTGCAAGTCGAGGCGCCCGGCAAAATCAGGAGCGGGAAGACCACCATAAAGTACGATACCAGGCCGCACCAGGTTACACTCGGGGAACTGTTGGGAAAACAGAGCGGCACTGTTGCTAAGATGAATGTGCCTGGGAGTAAAACCGGCTGCGCGGACCAGGCGAAGGGCCTCGCGAAACAGACGGACCTGCTCAGCTGTTAAGGGATGGGTCGGGTCGTCCGCCACGGCAAGGTGGGAGATCAGACCATCCATAGCCAATCCCGGTAACGCGGCCAATGCCGTCAGGGTTGCCGGTAATTCCTCAGCACGAAAACCGAGCCTCCCCATGCCGCTATCGACCTTGAGATGGTAGGAAAGTTTCCGGCCTTCGGCCAAAGCAAGGGTGTTGAGACGGTACGCGGTCTCCAGATCGAAAATCACTGGCACCAGTTGATTGGCCAGTATATCCGGCTCCTGGCCTGGATAAACTCCACCCAGCACCAGGATCGGGCGATTGACTCCAACCCGGCGTAATTCCACCCCCTCTTCGACCATCGCCACCCCGAACAGGTCGGCCCCGGCCTGCTGCAAAGCCGGGGCGATGCGATCGGCACCGTGACCATAAGCATCGGCCTTGACCACCGCTAGCAACGCGCAGCCGTCGCCGGCCTGGTGACGGGCCTGGCGAAAATTGTGCTGCAAGGCGGCAAGATCAATTTCAACGTAGGTGGGGCGATGTCCCTGGCAATGGTGCATGGTGGCGAATTCCGTGTTGGAGCAAACAGATGTATGGAGCGGAAAATGAAGTAGGAAATTTTAGTACGCCGCTGGAAGGCTGTAAAGGACAAATGTCGTCACTACCGCCCCCTCGCCTTGACAGAATCGACCCCCTTCCGATAGAGTCACGGCTACCGACAGCGGTGACAAAAATTACCGTACGCCGGAAAGATACTATACAATGTCAGCATCGACAGACCGCTAGGGGTGTATCATACTGAGAGTTCCGTCAAGGGCGGAGCGACCCTTAGAACCTGATCCGGGTCATACCGGCGGAGGGAAGCGGTGACTAGAGCCGATTACCGTTTCTATCGTCACGTGTCCCGCAACCGACCGTGGCGTTTTTATTTTGCCCAACGGCAAGGACCGAAAGACTTCTGGCCATGAATGACAGTAAAACAGACAAACTGACCGGCCTTTATCTCATTACCGATGGCGCGCGAGGTGAACAGCTCTTCACCAAGGTACGCGCGGCCCTGCAAGGTGGGACGGCCATCGTTCAGTACCGGGCCAAGGACCGCTCTGCCGCCGAAATACAAAGCGAGGCCAAACAACTGGCCGACCTGTGCCGACAGGCCGGAGCCCTGTTCATTATCAATGACGATCCGCATCTGGCCATGGACTGTCAGGCCGACGGCGTGCACCTCGGCCAGCAGGATATGGCTGTCGCTGCGGCCCGCACTTTACTCGGTCCGGATAAAATTATCGGCACCTCGAACCGTACCGTTGAGCAGGCGGTCGCTTCACAAGAAGCCGGGGCCGACTACGTGGCTGTCGGCAGCATCTATCCGACCGGAAGCAAAAGCGATGCGGTGCATATCGGCCTCGATACCTTGCGTGCCATTCGCCAAGCCATCGACGTACCTCTGGTAGCTATCGGAGGCATCAACCGCGATCGGGTCGGCGAAGTAATCGAAGCCGGTGCTGATTCTATCGCCCTGATATCAGCCGTTATGGCCGACCCCGCGCCGGCCCTTGCGGCCCGTGAAATCGCCCTGCAGTTCAACCGACGTCAACCTGTCCCCCATGGCCGGGTGCTGACCGTGGCCGGTTCCGACAGCGGCGGCGGGGCCGGCATCCAGGCCGACCTGAAAACCATCACCCTGCTGGGCAGCTACGGCATGAGCGTCATCACCGCCCTGACCGCCCAGAACACCTGCGGGGTACGGGGCATTCACCCGGTGCCTGTCGACTTTGTCGACGAACAGTTGGCAGCGGTGTTGGACGATCTCGCCCCGGAGGTGATTAAAACCGGTATGCTCCTCGACGCCGGCATCGTTCGCCTGGTCGCCGACCGCCTAAAACAGCACGGTCTACTGGCAATGGTCGATCCGGTAATGATCGCCAAGGGCGGCGCCCCGCTCCTTAGACAGGAAGCCGTCGAAGCCTGCCGCAACCAGTTGCTGCCCCAAACCTATCTGCTCACCCCCAATCTGCCGGAAGCCGCCGAGCTAACCGGCCTGCCGGTGTATAACGAAGCAGACATGGAAAAGGCCGGGCGACGGCTGCAGCAGCTCGGGGCGCGCAACGTGCTGCTCAAAGGCGGCCATCTCGAGGGGGAAGCCATCGATCTGCTGCTGGACGGTGAGACCCTGTACCGTCTGCCGGCTAAACGCATCGACTGTCGCAATACCCACGGCACCGGCTGCACAAGTTCAGCCGCCATCGCCGCCCTGCTGGCAAGCGGTCACCCTCTGCCGCAGGCGGTCACCCTGGCCAAAGAATTTATCACCGAGGCGATCCGCACCGCCCCCGATCTCGGTGCCGGCCACGGGCCGGTCAATCACTTTGCCGCAGCGCAAAAGCTGATGAGAACAATTGATCGAACTGAGCAATGAATCCTCTTTATCAACCCTGAGATTTATGAAGCGTTCGCAAAAACTTACATGTAAGAGATCTGAAAGGTAGACTAATGACCCAGCTCGAACTCGCCCGCCAGGGCATCGTCTCCGATAAAATGCAACAGGCTGCCGAGGCTGCCGGTATCGATGCGGAAATCCTGCGCCAACGGATCGCCGAAGGCACGGCCATCGTCTGCCATAACAACAGGCACACCAACGGCCTGCCGCTGGCCGTGGGCAAGGGCCTGCCAACCCGGGTCAATGCCAATATCGGTACCAGCAAGGACGACACCAGCATCGACAAGGAACTGGAAAAAGCCCGAGTCGCGGTAGCTGCCGGGGCCGACGCCATCATGGACCTGTCCACCGGCGGACCCATTGATGAAATCCGCCACGCCATCATCGCCGAGACCCAGGCCTGCATCGGCAGTGTGCCCCTCTATCAGGCCGCCTGCGACACGGTGGTAAAAAAAGGCAAGGCCATTGTCGATATGAGCGTCGATGAAATCTTTGACGGCATCAAGAAACATCTCGATGACGGCGTCGATTTCATCACCGTGCACTGCGGCGTAACCCGCGCCACCGTCGAGCGTATGGACAACGAAGGCCGGATCATGGAGGTAGTCTCCAGAGGCGGTTCTTTCACCGTAGCCTGGATGGCCCACAACGATGCTGAAAACCCCCTTTTCGAACACTACGACCGCCTGCTGGAACTGGTTAAGCCCTACGACGCCACCCTGTCCCTCGGCGATGGTTTCCGTCCCGGATGTCTGGCCGACGCCACCGACCGGGCACAGATCCACGAACTGATCATCCTTGGTGAGCTCACCCAGCGCGCCTGGGACGCCGGCATCCAGGTCATGATCGAAGGCCCCGGTCACGTGCCCCTTAACCAGATCGAGGCCAACATCCAGCTGCAAAAACGGCTCTGCCACGGCGCGCCCTTCTACGTACTCGGCCCGCTGGTCACCGATATCGCCCCCGGTTACGATCACATCACCTGTGCCATCGGTGGCGCCATTGCCGCCAGCGCCGGGGCCGACTTCCTTTGCTACGTCACCCCCAGCGAGCACCTCTGTCTGCCCAACGTCAAAGATGTGCACGAAGGTGTGATGGCCACCCGCGTCGCCGCCCACGCCGCCGACATCGTCAAAGGCCTGCCCGGAGCCATGGAAAAAGATATCGCCATGAGCAAAGCGCGCAAGGCCCTCGACTGGGAAACCCAATACTGCCTGGCCATAGACCCGGAACTTGCCCGAAAGAGACGGGGCGAATCGGGGGTCGACGAGGAACACGGCGCCTGCACCATGTGCGGCGAGTTCTGTGCCTATAAGGTGATGGACGAAAGAAAGAAATAGAGCTGAGGAATACGGCAGGAAGATAGATCAAAGAAAATTCAAATCGCCCTTGAACCTATAAAAAGTTCAGGGGCGATTTTATAGGGGCCTCATAAATTCCTTGGGAAAACTAAAATCCCCTTCAGCATGATTTAATCGTGCAAGGTTTTGTTGTTGGCTTCGTTTCAGACTTGCAATTACTTTTTGCCACAGAAATTCGTGTCCTTATCATTTCCGATTTCCCGCCTAATGATCGCAATGATATCATCGGAACAGCATCGCCCTTTGGGGTTCAGCTCTTTGCACCGGTTCCCGGTACATGCCTTGGTCGATTCCCGAATCGATTTAAGGGTATGAGAGCCCTCTCGAATGGCCTGAACAATTTTGTCCTCAGTAACCCCGATACAGTGACAAATTAGTTTATCCGTCATTTCGTTTTCCGCCTATCCATGACAACTCCTTTATGCCCTGAGCGGGAACCGGCGCCAATAAACAACCACTCTCTTTCGATATATCATCTCGTTGTAAAGGCCGATAGTCAACCTCACACGAGGGGTGGTTCCAATTTTTCCTGAAACATGAGAAAGCTCCGACCGCACTACACGATTAAGTTCGGTGACCAAACCCGGACCAACAACCTTTACAACAGGGTGACATTAAGTTTCCCGAAAGTTTGGGCTCTGCTATAGTTCTTACATAGCCATTCGCACACCATCCGACCCTTTTAACTTCTTTGCCCTATAAGGCCTACCCATGACGGAACTTGTTTTCCTTCAAGACATGCTGATTCTGCTGGCCCTGGCTCTGGCCAATGCCTGGCTGTTCAGCCGCCTCAAACAGTCGCCGATCATCGGCTACCTGGCCACCGGTATGCTGGTCGGTCCTTACGGATTTCATCTGATAAAAGGGCTCCATGAAGTCGAAGTATTGGCTGAGATCGGGGTTATCCTGCTGCTGTTCACCATCGGCCTTGAATTTCCTTTTGCCCGAATCCTGCGACTGCGACGACTGATGCTGATCGGCGGCACCGCTCAGGTGGCACTCAGCATTCCGTTGATCTGGGCCGCCTGCCGCTTCCTGGGGCTGAGCAACGGGGCCGCCTGGGCTCTGGGTATGGCTCTGGCCCTCTCCTCCACAGCCATCGTTCTCAAGCTGCTGATCGAACAGGGGGAGATGGACACCATCCATGGCCGGGTGTCTCTGGCGATACTGCTGGTTCAGGATCTATGCGTGGTATTCTTTCTGGTACTGTTGCCCTTCTTGAGCGAGGGAGCCGGACAATTCTCCTGGCTTGCAATCGTTAATGCCATCGGCCTCATGGGGGGACTTTCCCTGTTTGTCCGCTACCTGCTCAAACCGCTGCTGCGGGGGGTACTGCGAACCAGTTCTCCGGAACTGTTTCGACTGACCCTGCTAACCCTGGTGCTCGGCACCGCCTGGGTTACCTCTCTGGCCGGATTTTCCCTGGCCCTGGGCGCATTTCTGGCCGGATTGTTCCTGGCTGAGTCGGACTATTCCCATCAGGCAATGGCCGACATTCTGCCCTTTCGCGATACCTTTCTGGCGATATTCTTCGTTTCCATGGGCATGTTGGTCGACGTTCGAATGCTGGCTCACTCCTGGCATCTGGTCCTCGGTTTTCTGCTGGTTCTCTCCTTGCTCAAGATCGGCACCGCCGGTGTTGCCGCCCTGTTCGCCCGCTGCCCGCTTCGGGTTTCTCTGGCCGCCGGCCTCATCCTGTTTCAGGTTGGTGAGTTCTCCTTCGTACTGCTCAAGCAGGCTTCCAGCCTGGGCCTGGTAGATCCCCAACCCTACCAACTGGCCCTGTCGGTAATCGCTATGTCGATGGTCGTCACCCCTCTGTTAGTGCCTCGCGCACCGGCTCTGGCGGCAACAATCGCTAACCTGCTGGGGCATAAAGGCGGCAAGATGGAGGCCGAAACCCTGGAACGTACCGCCAACCTTGAGGGGCACGTGATTATCGTCGGTTACGGCCTGTCAGGGCGCAACGTCGGTGGAATATTGCACGAGATGCAGATTCCCCATCTTTTTATCGAACTGAACAGCGAGTCTGTAAGAAACGGCCGTCGGGATGGAGAATTCATCGTCTACGGCGATGCCACCGCGCCGCCGGTACTCGAAGAACTGGGAATCAAACGAGCTAGGGCCCTGGTGCTGGCCGTCAACGATCCCGGAGCCCTGAGCCGAGCCATCCGCGCCGGTCGCGAACTCAACCCCGACCTCTACATTTTAGCCCGCACCCGCTACCGGGCCGAGCTGGATTATCTGCGAGATCTGGGCGCTGACGAGGTGATCCCCGACGAACTGGAAGCCAGCTTACAACTGTCAAGCTACCTGTTGCGACGCTTCGGCATCGCTGAAGGACGAATTCTGCAGCACCTGACCCAGTTGCGACGCGCCCACTACAGCCAATTGCGCTCCCCCCGGCAAGGAGCATCCACCGAGGCACCAACACTCTCGGTCCTCGAAGGTGGACAAGTGGAGTACCAGGCGGTACCTGGCGATTCCCCTTGCCTCGGCCGGACTCTGGCCGAGATGGCCTTTCGCAGCCGCACCGGGGCCATGGTCCTGGGAGTATTGCGCCGCGAAAGGACTCTCTACAACGTATCGCCAGACTTTCAATTGGAGCAGGGGGACACCCTTATTCTGCTCGGCAACGACGAGGAGATTCAGCGGGTCCGCCAACTGCTGCATGGCATCTGCTCTTGGGAGAAGACCTGTGAATGACTACGCTGCAATCGAAAAACTCTTGGCCGAACGGCCGGCAGGCTGGTGGGAAGAACTGGTTACCATTCTTCCAGAGCTGGAACCTATGGCCGACACCCCCCAGTCGCCTCGCTTTCACGCCGAGGGAGACGTCGCCACCCATACCCGACTGACTATAGAGGCCTGCCCAAACGATTGCGACCCCGACCTGCTGTGGGCGGCTCTTCTGCACGACATCGGCAAACCCCTTTCCACCGAACTGCACGAGGCAGGAATCCACTCCCGTGGCCATGACCGGGCGGGGGCCAAACTCGCGGCCGAGCTTTTAGAACGCCTGGGCATGCCCGAAGGTCGGTGCCGACGAATTGCCTGGGCAGTACGCCACCACACTTTCCATCTAGCCTGGCAATTGACCAGCCCCAATCAGGCGAGCAAAAGACATATTAATTTTATTACCCACAGAGACTTTCCGTTGCTCCTCTCCCTATTGCGAGCCGACTCCCTGGGTTCCCTTGGACACCTGGATAAAATGGACGCCTACGATCTCTATCTGGAACTATGGCTGGATCTGACCGGACAGCGGGAAGAACTCTAGCATGCCGGCAATTGCCCGCACAAAAGAATCCACCCCGGACCGGCATAGGAAATCGCGGGGTGGACTTTTGCGACGATATCATAGATGCCTGCCTCCAAATTCTCATAGCCCTAGCCAGTATTTTCTAAACCATTTATCGTCCCTGATTGTTTGCGCATTGACAGCACCCCCGCCATCATCTTAATCTTGGTTTTCTCATATAAAGCACCGGTGGCTGCATCCGCCTCATCCGCCGCATAATACTTTGCACCTCCCCGTCCCACCAGCAACGGCCACTTTTGACAGGATACCTGAAAATGACCAAGCGCATCATTGTAACCATCCTCGGCTTGCTACTACTGATAGGCGCCCTCGCCGGCGTTAAGTTTCTGCAGATCCGCAAAATGATCGATCAGGGCGCCGAGTTTCGTCCTCCGCCTGAAACCGTCACCAGCACTGAGGTCATCAATACTGACTGGGAAACCCTGCTGCCTGCCGTCGGCTC
Source organism: Syntrophotalea acetylenivorans (assembly GCF_001887775.1). Classification (NCBI taxonomy): domain Bacteria; kingdom Pseudomonadati; phylum Thermodesulfobacteriota; class Desulfuromonadia; order Desulfuromonadales; family Syntrophotaleaceae; genus Syntrophotalea; species Syntrophotalea acetylenivorans. Next base: position 3,073,155 of record NZ_CP015519.1, on the reverse strand, counting down.
ATTAAAGGCGGTACAGGGCATGACCGTGGCCGCCGAACTGCCCGGCAGGGTGACACGCATTCACTTTCAATCCGGTGCCATGGTCAGCGAAGGCACTCTGTTGCTGGAACAGGACAGTTCTTCGGAGCGCGCTTTGCTGCCCGGAGCCAAGGCCGCGTCTGATCTGGCCAAGATCAACCTGCAGCGGGCCGACAAACTGCTGGCAGAAAAAGTTGTCTCCCAGGCAGAATACGACAATGCAGTTACCAAACTTCGCCAGGCTATCGCCGAAGCCGACGACATTCAGGCCACGATTGCCAAAAAGGCTATTCGCGCTCCTTTCAGCGGTCGGCTCGGCATCCGACAGGTCGACCTGGGCCAACAGCTGCAATCGGGGCAGGACATTGTTTCACTGCAGACCCTCGACCCTATTTATCTTAATTTCTCCCTGCCTCAGCAAACCCTGTCCAAACTGCGCACCGGTTTAACCGTGCGCGTCACCAGCGACGCCTTTCCCAACAAAAGCGTCGAGGGTCGCCTCACCACAATCAGCCCCGAAGTCGATAGCGACACCCGCAACATTCGCCTTCAGGCAACCCTGAAAAACCCGGATGATATTTTGCGACCCGGAATGTTTGTCGAGGCAAAAGTCGTGCTGCCGGCCCAAAAACAAGTCCTGGTTATCCCGGCCACAGCCGTACTCTATGCACCCTATAGCGATTCGGTGTTTCTCATCGAAGAAGCAGACGGTAAAGCCGGTTTGGTATTGCGACAGCAATTTGTACGGCTGGGCGAGAAACGTGGCGATTTTGTGGCGGTGCAGTCCGGGCTGGAACCGGGGCAAAAGTTGGCCAGCAGCGGCGTCTTCAAGCTGCGCAACGGCCAGCAGGTGATCATCGACAATACCCTGGCGCCAAAATTCGACATTGCCCCGACGCCCGAGAACAACTGATGGCGGCGCATCAGGAAGTAATGCCTGAATCACTTAACCTATAAAACGGAACCGTTGCTGTCATGCACTTTACCGATCTTTTTATACGTCGCCCGGTATTGGCCCTGGTGGTCAGTCTGCTGATCACCATCGCAGGTCTGCAGGCGATCCGCTCTCTGAATGTCCGCCAGTATCCCCGCAGCGAAAACGCCGCAGTTACGGTGACAACCGTCTATGTCGGTGCCAGCGCCGACCTGGTGCGCGGTTTCGTTACGACTCCCCTGGAACGAGCCATCGCCGCCGCCGACGGTATCGACTATATCGAGTCGCAGAGCACTCTGGGTCTTTCTACCATCAAAGTCCGCCTCAAGCTCAACTACGACTCGACCAGGGCGTTGGCGGAAATCAGCTCCAAGGTTGACCAGGTACGCAACGACCTGCCGCCGGAAGCCGAAGTGCCGGTTATCAACATCGAATCGGCAGACAGCGCTTTCGCCTCGGCCTACCTGAGCTTCTCTTCCGATGTGTTGCTGCAGAATGAAATTACCGATTACCTGACGCGGGTGGTCCAACCCCGCCTGGCCGCGGTAGAAGGCGTGCAACGCGCCGACATCCTCGGGGCCCGCACTTTTGCCATGCGCGTCTGGCTGAAGCCTGAGAGAATGGCCGCTTTCAACGTCAGCCCGGCACAAGTTCGCCAAGCGCTGGCAAGCAACAACTATTTGGCGGCCCTCGGCCAAACCAAAGGCGCCCTGATTCAGATCAACCTTACCGCCAACACCAATCTTCAGACTGTCCAGGAGTTCAAGCAACTGGTGATCCGGCAACAGGATGGTGCTTTTGTGCGCCTGGAGGACATCGCCGATATCGTGTTGGGAGCTGAAAACTATACCCAGGAAGTGCGATTTTCCGGCCAGACGGCCGTTTTTATGGGTATCTGGTCCTTGCCTAACGCCAATGCCCTCGACGTCATTCAACGCATTCGCCAGGAAATGGAGGCCATTCAACGGGATTTGCCCCAGGGTATCTCGGCACGGGTCGCCTACGACGCCACTGAATATATTCAGGACGCCATCAACGAGGTCATCAAGACCCTGATCGAAACCCTGCTTATCGTGGTGGTGGTGATCTTTCTATTTCTCGGCTCCCTGCGGTCGGTGCTGGTTCCGGTGGTGGCCATCCCCCTCTCGCTGATCGGGGCGGTTTTTCTCATGCAGGTCTTCGGCTTTACCGTCAACCTGCTGACCCTGTTGGCCATCGTCCTTTCCGTAGGATTGGTTGTCGACGACGCTATTGTCATGGTGGAAAACGTCGAACGCCTCTTACGCAAGGGGCTCAGACCTTTGGATGCAGCGATACAGGGCGCCCGGGAACTGATCGGGCCGGTGATTGCCACCACCATTGTTCTGGCTGCCGTCTACGCCCCAATAGGGCTGCAGGGTGGCTTGACCGGGGCTCTTTTCCAGGAATTCGTCTTCACTCTGGCGGGGGCCGTGATCATTTCTACCGTAGTCGCCTTGACCCTGTCGCCAATGATGTCGGCTTATCTGCTCAAACCGGACATCGAGGACCATGGCCTGGCCGCCACCAGCGTCCGTCTCTTTAACCGGGCCAGCAAAGGCTACGGTCGTCTGCTCGACTATACCCTCCGTTGGCGGCCGGCTGTCTATCTGGTCTGGGTCGTTATCACCCTGCTGGCGGTACCCCTTTACCTCATGTCCCCGGTGGAACTGGCGCCGAGCGAAGACCAAGGGGTTATTTTCGGTATTCTTGAAGCCTCGGCCGATGCCTCCCTGGACCAGACCAGTCTCTATGCCGCGGCGGCCAACGATATTTTCCTTGGCATTCCCGAGACCGATTTCACCTTCCAGCTTACCTCGGCAACCTCCGGTTTTGGCGGCCTGGTGACCAAGCCCTGGGAACAACGCGAGCGCACCGTTTTTCAAATCTTGCCGGAGGTCCAGCAGAAACTGAGCGGCATTCCCGGCATCCGAATGTTCCCGGTCACTCCACCGGCCCTTCCCGGTGGCGGCGATTTCCCCGTTGAATTCGTCCTCGCCTCAACAGCCGACACCGAGCAGATCCTGCAATTCGCCCAGCAACTGCAGTTCAAAGCCATGCAAAGCGGCATGTTCCTTTTCCCGCCGATTATTGACGTCAAGATCGACCAACCCCAGAGTGAATTCATTATCGATCGCGATAAGGTTGCCATGCTTGGACTCGACCTTAAACAAGTCGGTGGCGACCTGGCAGCCATGGTCGGTGGCGATTATGTCAACCGTTTCGACATCGCTGGCCGTAGCTATAAAGTCATTCCGCAGATTCAGCGAACCGACCGACTGACGCCCGAACAGCTACAGAACATTCACGTCACCGGCCCCGCCGGACAATTGATTCCCCTGAGCACCATCGCCACTATTCGCAACAGCACCGTACCCCGCTCTTTGAATCGCCTGCAACAGCTTAACGCCGTCAAGTTGAGCGGTATTTCCATGCGCCCCCTGGATGAAGCCCTGAAATTTCTCGAAGACGAAGCGACCAAAATTCTGCCCGCCGGTTACACCATCGATTACACCGGAGAATCCCGCCAGTTGCGTACGGAGAGCGGTCGTTTTCTGCCCGCTTTCGCACTGGCAGTCGCCCTGATTTTCCTGGTACTGTCGGCCCAGTTCAACAGCTTTCGGGATCCTTTTGTTATTCTCGCCGGTTCCGTACCTCTGGGCATGTTCGGCGCCTTGCTCTTTACCTTTTTGAAAATTCCCGATCCGAACGTTGGCTTCTGGACTTCCGGCTGGACTACGACCCTGAATATATATTCCCAGGTCGGACTGGTCACCCTGGTTGGACTGGTGGCCAAAAACGGTATTCTCATCGTCGAATTCGCCAATCAACAACAATTAATCGGCTTACCCAAACTCGAGGCTATCCGTCAGGCATCGATCATCCGCCTGCGGCCGATCCTCATGACCAGCGCCGCGACTATCGCCGGTCATTTCCCTCTGACCCTGGTCAGTGGTGCCGGCGCCGCCGCTAGAAATTCCATCGGTCTGGTGCTGGTCGGGGGCATGTTTATCGGCAGCCTTTTTACCCTGTTCGTCGTTCCCTCGATCTATATGTTGGTGGCTCGCGACCACGACAAAGAGAGAGGATAGAAAAAGGCCGCCGCGATTGGTTCGTCGCGGCGGCCTTTGTTTTCCTGCCTGGCTGCTTAATTCAACGCCAAGCAACCCCTACATAACCTCATCCAGGAGCAACAATAGTCTCGTGTTCTTCCTCGACCACATCGACCAGCACAATCGGAATGTGCAATTCTTTCAAAAGATGGACCAGAGTATTTCTTAACAACTGCTCGCCATAGAGGATTCGCGGAGGCGTCATACCGTTTTGCACCCGGAACAGGAAGCTGGCATAGCCCACCACGGCACTGGCATTATCGGAATGTTTCAGAGTTTCCTGATATTCCTGCATGTTTTCCAGAGTCATGGACATCCACTGCTTCTTGTGGGCCATTTTCGTCTTATTCTCGGCAACCTGACCATAATTGCGTATTCTTCTCAGTGTTACCGGGGTTATTTCTACAATCTGCCTCACGTCAACTCCTTCCCCCATGTTCTTCGAACTATGATCCCCCTTGCCGGATATACCCCGAGGAGGTACCTCATCTGAAAAACAAGGACTTAATTGGTCATGTTTTATTGTACCCTCTGGCTGACAGCCAGGTCAAACCTGGGGGAGTATGGGTGCCGTACCAAGGGGTAAAAATTTGAGGAGAAGAGGGTTGTAGAAGGAATTTCGGCGCTAGGTCTTACCGCAGATAAAAGCGCACCGGCACTTCAAAAGCATGACCGGCGGGATCTGCAGGCCCGGGATATTTAGGATAGGGAGCCCCCCGGGTGACCGCTCGCAGAGAAGCTCTGTCGATCAGACCGTAGCCGGACCCCTTGACCAGGTCTGGGCCAGCAATGACTTTACCGGCGGAACTAAGCCGAAAGGAAACGACAGCCATCCCTTCGATACGCCGTTGCTGGGCAATCTTCGGATATCGTTTGGCCCGATCGATATGCATACGAACCCTGTTGCGATACCCATCAAGAGCAGAGCCGCGTCCAGTATCATGCTTTCCACTTCCCCCGCCCGCAGTACCTCCAACCGGTCGTTGTAAGGCAACCGCAGGGCTGCCGGGCAGTGCTGGAGCCGCCGGGGCGACCAGAGAGGCGTCGGCATCGAAACTGGTCGCTGGACGCGGCGGTACCACCTGCGGCATCTGCAGGTGCATGGGTACCGTAGTCTGAACCGGCACAGCTGCGGTGGTAGGCTGATGGGGAATCTGCGAAGGGTTCGGGGTCTGCACACCGAGTGCCCGGTTGGGAGCGGCCACTCCTTCAAGATCGATTTCGATACGATTAACGATTCGCTGGGGAGTCATCAGACTGGCACCAAGAAGCAACACCAGAGCCGCATGTATGAGCAGAGAGCCTCCCAAGGCCCATCGTTGCCTGGCTACCATACCTCAGTTACCCTCTTGAAGAGTTGCGACCACCAGCCGGGCGGCCCCGGCTTCTTTGGCCTTTTCCATCACCGAGACCAAGGTCTGCAGGGCCACTTCACGGTCTCCTCGCACGACAACCGTTGTATCGGCGCCAAGAACTTGTTCCAACTTAGCGGTCAGGCTGGCGAGGGGCAATCGTTGCCCCTTGACAAAGAGATCCCCTTTTTTGGTAATGGCTATGGCTACCTCATCTCGATCGCGGGTGGTGACAGAGTTGGAACTGGGCAGTTTGACTCCGATACCGTCTTCTTCGATAAACTGGGTGGTCAAAAGAAAAAACACCAGCAACAAAAAGACGATGTCGATAAGCGGAGTCAGGTTAAGCCCGGTGCTTTTGGTCCGTACCGGGATATCCATCAGCCATTCTCCCGTTGAGCGGCGTGTCTCTCATGAACCGAAGCGGGCTTGTTCGTCGAATTCAGGCAACCGGCCTCTTCCAGCTCGTCGAGCAATACTCCCGACTCTTCCTTGATGTCGGCTACCACCACATGCACCTTGCCCTGTAGATAGTTGTGGGCCACCATGGCCGGAATCGCAACCCCGAGACCAAGAGCGGTTGTCAACATGGCTTCCCAGATACCGCCGGCCAGAACCGAGGCATTGACCTTGCCGCCGAGATGTTGAATGGCCTGAAAGGCCTTGATCATGCCGGTAACGGTACCGAATAGACCGAGCAGCGGTGTTACGCTGGAGATCAAAAACAGGGTGGGTAAAAATCGCTCCATCTGGCGAATTTCACGGGCTGCGACGTGGGCAATAGATTTTTCCAGAGCGGCGCGCGTGGTCCGTTGTGACCCGGCGAGGCGGGTTAGTATCGGCGTCATGGCGATGGCCAAAGGATGAGATTCCTCCCGCAGTAAGGCCATGGCTTCGGTATAGGATCCTTCGGTAACCCGCTTACGCAACCGGTGCAAAACCCGGGCATCCTTGAGTCGCAATTGGCGAAAGGCCCAGCAGCGTTCGATAATGATAAACAGCGCAATTACCGATGAGCCGACAATGGCAATGCCAATAGGACCGGCTTTGCTCAAAAAAGCAACGAGACTTTCCATTGATCGCTTCTCCCTAAAAAAAAGTTGAGCTTTCGCAATATCAATTTACAGAGAAAATAAGTACCCATTTCCATCTGCAAGACATAACATTCAGGAGCATCAGATCCCTGTAACAGCTTGAAACACAGAAAAAATTCAGCAGTGTAACGAGATGTGTTTTAGTACGGCACTACCTAAATCACTGTTTAGAGACTCTTCCGGTACGCAGATCGAAAACACCGTCACCATCGAGATCTTCTTCGCGGCTGATCAAATTACCCGTAGCATTGAACAACTCTCGAACCTCCGGCACACCGTTCTCGTCGGCATCGATGGTCTGCTCCATGGTACCGTTGGCATGGAATTGTCGCTGACAATCGAGACGACCATCACCGTCCGTATCCTCTTCGGACCGTTGGGGCTTGCCATTGGCGTCGTAATGCCAAGTGCAGCGCACCTTACCGTTGGCGGTCAGTTCCTCGACTTTCGCCAAACGATTTACACCCTGATAATACTCAATCCGCTCGATACGTCCGTTGCGGTCTTCATCCAGCTCAGCCTTGCGTAACTTTCCTTTTTTATTGTAATGCCAGATCCCGCGCGGCTTTTTCACCCACTGCAGCACCCCGGAACTATAGTCCCACCTCGATTCAAAGGTGCCATCCCCGTCGCTATCCTTCTCGATCCGCTCCACGGCGCCGTCAACACCGTAAAAGGTCCTTTGCAGCTTCCCCTTTCGACCCTGTTCGCGCAACTCGGCCGAACCGTCCTTATGCCAGAGATATTTACGCTCCCACTTGCCGTCGCCATCGAGATCTTCGCGACGTTCGACACGACGCTGGTTGCGATAACGTTCTTCCGCTTCAAAACGTCCGTCTTTGTCCGCATCAATCTCCAGCTTTTCCAGCTGGCCCCGCCCGTTGTAATAAGCTTTTTGTCCGGGGCTTTCTTGAACCCACTCGGCAGACAAGGAAAGACCAGGGGCCAACAACAAGAAAGAAAAAACAAAGATTCCAACAAAACGCATGGGTTCCGCCCTTTCGTCAGGTTCCGGATCAGGCCGGCAATAGACAGACAAAGGATTCGGCGGTCCAGCGCCGCAACCGGCAGTTGTAGCAGGAGCGCTCTTCATCCGCCACCCACTCTTCCTCGACATCCGGACGAAAATCACCACATTCCGCAGCCGCCTCGCTGGCCAGGCTAAAAGCTTCATGACCGTGACGAAACGCCTTCTTACCCTGGGTATCCTTCAACCACATAGGAAACTCCTTTCAAAACTTGATGTACTCGCAAAAGCTCGTAGGGTGGCTAACCAAAAGCTTCGTCCTGCAAGACCTGGTGTTTTTCAGGGGCGAAGGCATACATCCAGTATGTCGAAGTCCTGAAAATACGCCGTAACGCCTCAAAGCGGACTTTTTGCGACGCCATCACCGTTAACTACACATAGGATGGCTAAGCAAAAATTTCGTCCTGCAAGGCCTGGTGTTTTTCAGGGTCGAAGGCATACATTTAGTATGTCGAGGTCCTGAAAAAACGCCGTAACGCCGCAGGGCGGACTTTTTGCGACGCCATCAAAACTTTTTCAGTTGACTGCGCGGAGTAGTCCGCCAACGAGCCCGACCTTCATCGGCATGCGGCGAAACCATCATGTAGATCTTGCCATCGAGCAGAACAGCCTTCGGTTTGTTCTCCACTTCAACTATTTCTGTTTCTGACAACAATTTGCCGTCCATCGTGCGCACACCGCCCAGAGAGGTCTGTGCCATGATGTCAGCAACCGTGGCCAAGCCATTCTCAGTATGGATTTTCAGCCAACCCTTCATCCGGCCGTCGTTGCCACTCAGGCGCAGACCGATACCGGCCAATGCCCCAACCACTCCTTGGCCGGTGCCGCCATGCTCGGAAAGATGTACGCCGAGCTGGGCGGCCATGTCATAAGCGGCCTGTTTGGTCAACACCTCCTTTTTGGCGGAATGACCAAAAGCGATGACAGCCTCGGGCTGGTTCAATTGCTCCATCACCGACACGCACAAGCCCGGATCGGAGCCTTCGGCGCTCTCCTGCTGAAGAAAGTCGCCGGCATAGGTGATCAATGAATCGAGAATAGTCGGATCGATATCTGCGGAAAAACACATGGAGCTATTATGGGAGGTATAGGGCACGTCGGGATGGACCAACAATTGATGGCGGGTAACGAAGTCGCAGCGCCCCCAGGAGCGGCGTTCGATTTCTTCAGCCATAATGGTGGCCAATTCACCGGTGCCGCGGGATTCGAGATTATCCGTGTCGTCGATACAGATCAATACATTCATTGTGTCACCTTGTTGACGGCATCCAGGTGCCGTTCCTTACGATATGACGCCGTAGGCATGCAAACGGCGAAGAACTACGGGGACCAACAGACCACCGAGTACCCCGAACAAGATCGCGCCAGCCGCTTCCAGCAGCGACGCCTGAAAATTAACCGTACGGTCCATGCCGGCTAAAAAATTCACACTATAGGCGGTAAAAAACTTGGTTGCGCCGGCACTTCCACCAACCAGAGCACACCAGAAATAGTTACGAAACAGATTCGGCATCAGCAGGCCGGCCAGATCGATGACCAGGGCTACCGCCAGATACTTGACCAGCATGAAGGGGCCGCTCTTGGCGAACCCGAGAAAAATCGAAGCGCTGCCGGCCAGTAGACCGGCAAAACTGGCGGCGAACCGGTAGCGGACGCTGCCCCGGGCCAATAACAAAAAGAAGGCGGTCACCAGCATGGCATGACCGGAAATATGCAGATGCAGCCGCAGCATCATTCTGGCCAATACCGCAAAAACGGCACAGAAGCCGATAAAAAGCGCATCCTTAAGGGACAGACGAAACAGACCGCCGGCTGGTTCAACAACTGGATTCATAATTGAGATTTTCTCCTGAGCAACAGCGGCTCGTTTAGATCTACTTATCAGAATCACTTATAGCCCGGGCCAACAGGTGCGCTTGGGCTGACTGCCAAAATCGCGGGCTCTCGCCGCTAAAGCGATATTTCCGGCCAAAGCCATGCTTTGCACCACCGCCGGGACCACCACGCAATGCAACAGATCGATCCAGTGCCAGGGTTTCGCCAGGTCTCTGGGCAAGATGCGCGCACCGCGCAAAACCTGCCCTTCGTAGATACTGCGTATCTCAGCCAACAAATGGGGAGCAAACTTGAGGCAGGTACTGAGCACAAAAGCCGTGCGGCAGGGCATGACCCGATTCAGGGCCTGAACGATGCGCGTTTGAGAGGTGCTGCGCACGAAGGTCATGCTCGGCAACAGAGCCAAAAACAGCTGCCAGGAAATCTGGAAGCCTCCCCAGAGGCCGGTCAGGTTCTGAAACCGGATCAGATAGAGCGCCAGGATAACCAGGGTCTGCCAAACGAAAGCTTTAAGTTCTCGGCGCAGGGATATCTGGCCATTGCCCAAGTACCAGAGCAAAGCCAGGTTGACGGTAGTCAACACCAGCAGAAAGGGAATGGTGCGGGCGGCAAAGGCCAGGCAGGAGAGGGTCAGGGCCAGAAGCATTCGTAGACCAACCCACTTGGCATCACCGGCCGGGGCAGGACCCTCGAGGGACGCCGACGGCAAACTGACCTTTCTAGGTGAAAAGAGTTTAACTGACAACAAGACGGCCTCCTTCAAGGTGCAGCACCTGATCAGCCCACCCCTCCCAGGCCTCCGGATCGTGGAAGGTCCAGAGCATGGTCGTGCCGTGTTGCCTATTGTAATGCACCAGCAACTCCATCACCTTACTGCTGTGACCATCATCCAGCCCGGCCAAAGGATCATCGAGAAACAACAAGTCAGGGCGTGGAGCCAGCACCGAAGCCAACGCCACCAGATGCTTCTGACCGTAGCTGAGTTTGTGGGGCGACTGATCGATGAGATGGCTGATTCCGCAGGCTGCCAGGGTTTCTTCGACCCGCTCTTCGACGGTCCCCTTGTTAACCCCCAAGCGCTTCAGAGGAAAAGCCACCTCATCGCCGACGGTATTTTCAAAGATCTGCTTCTGCGGATTCTGAAACAGGCATCCTAGCCTGCCACGCAAACGGTTGGCATCGGGAGCACCGCCGAGAATCTGTACCTCTCCCTGGTGCGGACTGAGGAAGCCGGCCAGGCAGCGCAGCAAGGTCGTCTTGCCGGTGCCATTCAGACCGGTAAGGGCATAACGCTGGCCTTTTTCGGCACGAAAGGAGACCTGCGACCAGACCGGCTGATCACCGACCCCGACAAAGGAAAGATCCTGAACCTGCAGCACCGTCTCTTCTCCAGCGACCGATGATGAAGGGGCCAAGGGAGCGAGCGCCTCCCCTCGGTAGCGTCCTTCGGCGAAACTGCCGCTGCCATCAAGCTGCCAGAAGGTATCGATTTCGCTCAGCAACGAATCAGGACGGTGTTCGCATAAAATAACAGCGACTCCGTCCTGCTTGAGGCGACGCAGGCACTTACGAAGAAGCTCCAGACCTTCCGGGTCGAGCTGGGCGCCGGGCTCATCTAGAATAAGTAACCGAGGCTTCATAACCAGTAATGCCGCAATGAGCAAGCGATACTTCTGCCCCATGGAAAGCTTATCCACCGGATAATCCAGCGGTTTATCGAGTCCGACGGCCTGTACGGCAGCGGAAACCCGCTCCGGCATCTCGGCAGGTTCGACACAAAGGTTTTCCAGACCGAAGGCCACCTCCGCACCCACCGTGCTCGTCAGTAGTTGAACCTCCGGGTCTTGCAGTACCATGCCGACATTCATGTCGGTCGACTCAGTTACCGAAGGCACCTCGATTTCGCCCTCGTACCGTCCGGCAGTTAACAACCCTTTGAGGGCCAGAGCCAAAGTCGTCTTTCCCGAACCCGTCGGCCCGGTCAGACAGTAACAACGGCCGGCTTCGACCTCCAGGTTAAGGTCCTGCAAAACGGGCGCCTCCACCTCCGGATAGGTGAAGGAAAACTTCTTCAATCGTAAAATTACGCCCATCGTCCGATTTTATCCGCTCTCAACGGCAAACATCAAAGTCGCCCGCATACTTATTGATGACGACCAAACAAAGTACGGCACAACAACACCTCGCTATACCCGGTGGAATATAACGAATTTCTATTGCTGAGTCAAACATTTACCCCAACCCCGAAGTCGGATTAAAATGCTTCCGAACCAATTCTTTGATTTCCCTGCTACAGGCCAAAAACCATTCATTTCATACGGCTGGCTAACAAGTCTTTGAAATGACAGAGCTTGCCTATATAATAGTGCCAAACTATTAACTGAACTTTCATGCTCGGAAGGCAACGCCGTGTGCAAAAAAATCTTTATTGCCGCTACCGGACAGCAATGTGGCAAAACCACCACCAGCATCGCCCTGTTGCATATGGCCCGCAAAAAGTATCGCCGGGTCGGGTTTATGAAACCACTGGGTCCGAAACCGACCTTATTTAACGGCCGGTGGGTCGACCAGGATGCCGCTTTGCTGGCCAGAATCTACGACCTGGAAGAAGACCTTGATTATATGTCGCCGGTGGTTTTACAGCCCAACTCCACTCGCCAGATCCTCGATAAAAAGATCTCGCCCGGCGATCTCGAAGTACAAATCCTGCAAGCAGCCCGGGAACTGGAGCAACGCTGCGACCTGTTGATTATCGAGGGGGCCGGTCATAGTGGCGTCGGGTCGGTGGTCGGTCTGAACAATGCCCGTATAGCGCGTTTACTCGACGCACCGATCCTGATGGTGACTGATGCCGGCATCGGTCGCGTGATTGACAATGTCCACCTCAACATGGCCCTGCTCCTCCAGGAAAAGGCCGACTTACGGATGATGTTGATCAACAAGTTGCTGTCGAAAAAAAGGCAGGAAACCATGGCCTACCTGCAGCAAGCCTTCAGCGGAGAACCTTTCAAGGTCGTACCCGGCTTCGACTTCTCGCCGGTGCTGGCGAATCCGACCCTCAACCACATAGCCAAACTGCTCGGCGTCCCTCTCAAGGGCGAGCAGAGTGCCGGACCGCGTATCGTTCACCATACGCAGCTCGGTGCTGCCTCCACCCAACGGGTTCACGACCTCCTGGAAGAATCTTCTTTACTGATCGTCACTAGCACCCGCAACGAACTCCTGGTAACCCTGGCGGCTTTGTACAACATTCCCGAATACCGAAGCAAAATTGCCGGATTGGTGATCCCCGGCCTGTTTCCCATCTCCAAAGTTACCCAGCAAATTCTCGACCGCAGCCAGATCCCCTATATGCGTGCCGAGAGCTACAGCAGCGGGGAAGTTTTTTCCACCATCGCCAATGACCTGGCCAAAATAGATGCCGAGGACCAGGAAAAGATCGTCTTGCTGCAATCGCTGGCAGAAACCGAGCTGGACTTCGACGCCATTGATGATCTGTTCTGAAATTTTCAACAAGCCGCTGAGGCGAAGCGAGCTAGCATCTTTAAAGGCCAAAAAAACCGACAAACGTTTCTCACGCAAAACCGCAAAGACGCCAGGACAATCAAAACCTTCTTTCCAGATTTTTCGTTTCGGCTTTGCGTCTTGAGTGAGCCAAACGAACGAGCGTGAGATAGAGATTGTGATTTTGCCTGTTAATTTTTTGGAGATCCCTTGAATCCCGACAACCTGAAAAAATTACTGGAAAGCTTGAGCGACGGCCAGGTTTCCGTCGACCAGGCCCTGGAACGACTCGCCACCCTACCCTACGAAGACCTCGACATTGCCTGCCTCGATCATCATCGGCAACTGCGTCAGGGCGCTCCGGAAACGATTCTCGGGGCCAGCAAAACTGCGATTCAAATGATTACTATTGTCGCGGCCATGCTGCGCCGTGACAGCAACGTGCTGATCACCCGCCTCGACGAGGATAAGGCCGCACAACTGTTGGCTGAATATCCCCAAGGTGTTTATGACAGCGAGGCTCGAACTTTTTCCCTGATACAGAACCCGATTGAAATCACCGGCCTTGGCAAGATCCTGGTGGTCTGTGCCGGCACCTCGGACCTGCCCGTGGCCCGGGAAGCAGCCGAGACAGCGCGTATGCTTGGCAACGAGGTGGAAGAACTGGTTGATGTCGGAGTCGCCGGGATTCACCGCCTCTTCGATCGACTGGACCTGCTTCGCAGCGCAGCAGTAGTCATCGTGGTAGCCGGCATGGAAGGCGCTCTGCCTTCGGTGATCGGCGGCCTGGTGGCGTCCCCGGTCATCGCAGTGCCGACCTCGGTCGGATACGGAGCCAGCTTCGGCGGCATCGCTGCACTGCTCGGCATGCTCAATTCCTGCGCCAGCGGGGTCACGGTGGTCAACATTGACAACGGTTTCGGTGCCGCTTGCGCCGCCGCCCGCATCAACCGACGGAATTCATCATGAAAACCCTGTTTCTCGACACCTTCTCCGGCATCTCCGGCGACATGTTTCTCGGTCTGCTGCTCGATCTGGGACTATCTCTGGCAGATCTCGAAGCTGAATTGCAGAAACTACCCGTTGACGGCTACCGCCTGGAACTGAAGACCGTTCAGCGCCAGGCCATTACCGGCAGCAAACTGACCGTGCACTGCAAAGAGCAACACCATCACCGCACCTGGAGCGGCATCGACCGCATGCTGATGGACAGCGATCTGGCCTCTCCGGTTAAAGAACTGGCGCGGCGCATCTTTCGGCGCATCGGTGAAGCGGAAGCCCGGATTCATGGCGTTGCTCTGGAAACGGTCCATTTTCACGAGGTTGGTGCGCTCGATTCCATCGTCGATATTGTCGGTGCCGCCATCGGCTTGCATCTGCTGGGAAATCCGCAGGTCGCCTGCACCCCCCTGCCGATGACCCGGGGCACGGTGCGCTGCGCCCACGGCAGCTTTCCCCTGCCGGCCCCGGCTACCCTGGAGATCCTTAACGGCCTGCCGATAGTCCACGATTTTGCCGGAGTCGAACTGGTCACCCCTACCGGTGCGGCTATCGCCGCTGAAATCGCTACCTTCGGCACCCTGCCATCCATGATCCTGGGAAAAACCGGTTATGGAGCCGGGGAACGGGAACTGAGGGATCGACCAAACCTGCTGCGGGGCCTGCTCGGTGAAACAGGGGCAGAAGAAACCCTCGACCGGGACCGTGTGGCGATCCTTGAAACCCATCTAGACGACGCCAACCCTGAATGGCTCGGCGCCCTGATGGACAGCCTGTTGACAGCCGGAGCTTTTGATGTCGGTTACAATGCCTTGCAGATGAAGAAGAATCGACCAGGCTTAGCTTTGACCGTTATCGCCCCGCCCCATTTATCCGAACAACTGGCACGAATCATAATGCGGGAAAGCAGCGCCGGAGGAGTACGCTGGCGGGAGTCTAGCCGCTACAAACTGCACAGCGAACCGGGTACTGTAACCACCAATCTCGGGAAAGCGCAGGTCAAGCATTTCTATGAGGGAGACGTGCTACTGCGCTCGGTGCCGGAATATGAAAGTTGTCGCCAACTGGCAATCGATTGCGGCCTGCCGTTGCCGGAAGTGTATCGGTTGGTGGAACGAGGAATCGACGCTGCGAAAAAAAACCGACCCTGAAAAAGCATCTCTGCGAGAGAAATCATCTTTTGAATTCTTTGCCCCTGTATTCCTTCACACAAGTTGCGAAAAGTACCAAGCACCATAAAAAACGGCCGGACTCCTCAATGGGATCCGGCCGCAATTGTTAGCTAAACCAACTTCGTTCGATTAGAACTTCCAGGTCGCGCCACCATAAAAAGTACGGCCGGCCAAGGGGAAACCGTAGCTCTGCTCGTAATCTTCGTCGAAAACGTTGTCGACTCCGACATAGAGATCGATAGCGCCGTTGGCAGCCGCCTTATTGAGCTTGAAGTCGACCAGGAAGATATCCGACAATTTGTCCTGCTCTTCGTTACCGTCAACGCTGTAATAATAGTTGTCGGTCATGTATTGAGCACCTGCATAAGCGGTAAGACCCCAAGGCAGACTACAGGTCGATTCAAGGGTGACCTTGTGCTCGGGCCGATTCTGCAGCTCATCCCGTTCGGTATCGTCCGACTTATCCTCGGTGCTCATGTAGGTATAGCTGACACGCAAGAACAGCCGGTCAAAGTAACGATTCTCCGCCCCGACTTCCACACCGTAGAATTCGTACTCATCGAAATTTTGCCTTACATCATTGACTTTCTCGATGTAATCTTCGATATCGATATAGAAACCGGTTACCGACAACAGGGTCTTGGCCGGCAGAACCTGCTCGATACCAGCTTCGTAATGCCAAGTGGTCTCCGCTTTTAGGTCTTCGTTCACCTTGCCATCATCCGTGTCATAAAGGTCACGAATAGTCGGGAAACGCACCTTGCGAGCGTGAGAGGCCTTGAGTCGGGTTCCCTCGGACAGGTCGTAAGTCAGACCGACAAGATAGGAAAAGTCTTCTTCATTATCGCTTTCACGATCCTGCAAGTGAGCACCCGCACCGAGAACCACACCGAGTTTGTCCATCGGGGAAACTTCGTATTCGAGGCTTGCCGAGTAAAGCTGAAAATCTCCGTTGTCTATCTCTACTCCATCATCTCCTTCGCTTTCATAGTCGTCGTTTTCCACCATCAGACCCAGAGTCGCCCGACCGGAATTCTGCGTATCATAAGACAACTGCAGGTTAGCACCGGAGATTTCCGTTTCGGAATAAACACTTTTTCCGTTTTTGAGTGTCGAATAAGTGTCATCTTCAAACTCTTCCTCATCTACATCAAGACGATTAAAATAAGCCCAACCCTTGACACTAAGAGGCCCGGCAAAGTTGTGGCTGGCGGCCAACTGAACGTTGAATTCTTCGTCTTCCTGCCGTTGATATTTTATCGTTTTGGCAAAAACATCACCCGTCCCCTTCTTACTATTGTAACCCTCAAGAGTAATAGGCGGCTTACCCCGCTCTCCTTTGAGATAGCTGAAGGTCATCCCTAGCAGCGTAGCGTCGGTCGGTTGATAACCGAAGTTGGCAAAGAAGTTTTTACGATCACGGTCGCTGTTTTCCCGCTCGTCGCCATCTTCATTTAGTTCTTCGCCGTAATGGTTTGACATCCTATAGGCATCACGCTCGTAGTAGCTGCCACTGACAAAGACATCGTATTTTTCCGTACCGTAGGAGCTGGTGGCCCGCAACAAGGTGGCATCGACCTCGGACAGTTCAACACCCATGGAACCGTTAGCACCTTTGGTGCCCTTCTTGGTGACAATATTGATAATCCCGGCGTTACCACCCGAACCGTAGAGTTCGGAACCGCCACCGGTGGTGACTGTGATCTCGGCGATATTCTCCACCGAAATCAACGAAGGGTCGAACTGACCGTCGTTGGTGCCGTTGAAGGGTGTACCGTTGAGCAACAGCTTGACGTGACGGGTGCGGAACCCGCGCATGTCGATACGCGGAGCACCGTCTGCAGCCGTACGGACTTGCACACCGGGCAGCATGTCGATGGCTTCGTCGAGGGTGCGTACGCCGCGTGTTTCGATTTCCTTGGCAGTTACCTTGTGGGTGGTGCCGATGGCCTCGACCCCCTCTTGTTCACCGGAAACAACAACTTCGCCGAGACGATAGACACCGTCGTCGGCAGCCAGAGCCGTGCCGGTCGCCAAAGGCGTCGCTAGCAGAGCCAGTGCGGTCAATGCCGCAAACCAACCAGTTCTCATAGTTCCTCCTGTTTTCATCTTTCATCGTTATTGGGGACTCCATGGGTCGCAAACCTTGTATAGAGCCTTCCGAGACCAAAATACATTTCACAACAAATTCTACTTTTAATTAGCGCTATAATCGCGCGACTATAACGAACCCATTCACCGCTGTCAACAAACTTACATAACGAATTAATCCCCACGGAAAGCCTTTCGCTCTTGGATCTTCCGATCTTGTTTCGTGAAATTAAGCCCCTGCTAGTTCGCATTGCCCAGGAAACTCGGCTTTACAAAAATTAACTTGCCCCTGACTGTCCGAACGCCATAGTCTTCGCCAAGTGACCCGTTCTGGCTTCATCCCAAGCCTGCAGATCTCTACGAAATCCTACGGCCCGGACCGCCATCCGCAGGTCAACCGTACCGGAGCGAAAGCCCTTGCCGACTTCATGCTGTCGCCTGATATTCAGAATTTCATGGCCGATATCGGCAAAAAGAAAACCGGCGCCCCCCCTTCTTTTATCCGGTCTGGCCCATCGGCCCGGCAATGCACTCCTAATCTTTCACAATTCTCCTGGTGGGAAGTCTTTTAGGCTTCCCGCCAGCCCCTTTCGCTCCCCCTCCTCGCCACCATATTTCCTCTTTGATTTTGCCAGCCGAATTGCTATCTTGTTAGCCCTCAGCTACCCCTCATTTTTAGACACTAAGGAGCAACCATGCGCCGCTTCGTTCTTGGCCTGGCGAGCAATGCCGGCCTCGGCTACAGCCCCGTGGCCCCCGGAACCGTTGGCACCCTGGCCGGCATTCCGGCTTTTTACTTGCTGGCCTCTCTGCCCGTGCCTCTCTACATCCTTACTTTGGGAGCCTTACTCTGCTTATCTTTCTGGGCCGCCGGAGCCGCCGGTCATATTTACGGCGTAGTTGATGACGGCCGCATCGTTATTGATGAACTGGTCGGTTATCTATTCACGGTGGCGTTTCTGCCTTTTTCCTGGACCAATGCGATCCTCGGTTTCATTCTCTTCCGTATCTTCGACATCACCAAACCACCCCCGGCGTCCTGGTTCGATCGACGCCTGAAAAACGGCTACGGGGTTGTCCTGGATGATGTAATTGCTGGAATCTACGGGGCCCTGTCCTTGCGCCTGGGTCTCTTCCTATGGACATTTTTTCTGGAGGGTCGAGCATGAGTCTCAATATTGCCGTACTTGCCACCGGCGATGAACTGATCAATGGCGAGATGGCCGACACCAACACCTCGCGCATCGCCGGCATTCTCGGCGCTCACGGCTATACCGTGGGGGAATCCCGGGTTGTGGGTGATGTTGAGGAGGAAATCGAAAGCGCCCTGTGCGACCTGGCCGGCAAACGGGAAGTGGTCATCGTCACCGGTGGCCTCGGCCCTACCGAAGACGACCTCACCGCACGGATCGCTGCCAAGGCCTTCGGTCGGCGTCTGGTTCTCAACGATGAAGCGTTGGCTCAGATTCGGGCCTTTTTTGCCAAGCGCAATATGGAGATGAACCCGCGCAACGAAAAGCAGGCCCTGCTTCCATTAAAATCGACCATCCTCGGCAATCGCCTGGGCACCGCCCCCGGCTTCACCCTGCACCAACAGAACTGCGATCTGTTCTTTTTGCCGGGAGTGCCCAAAGAAATGGTTGACATGCTCGAACAACAGGTACTCCCGCGCATACAACAACGCAGCGGTGGAACCGCCCCCCTGCAGGAACGTATACTTAAGGTCTTTGGCCTTTCGGAGCCAAGGGTCGAAGAATTGTTCGATGGGCAGACCTTGCCCACCGGCGTTGCCCTGGCCTTCGGTGTCGATTTCCCCTTCGTCCATGTCAAACTCCGGGCCAGCGGCGAGTCGGCAGAACCACTCCTCGACCGAGCCGAAGTTCAAACCCGCCAGCTGCTGGAACCCTATGTATTTGCCAACGGCCAGGAGACTCTGGCCGGCAACGTCGGTCGCATGCTCACCGATGCCGGCCTGACCATTGCCCTGGCCGAATCGTGCACCGGCGGAATAGTCGCCGGAATGCTCACCGAATTACCCGGCGCCTCGGCCTTTTTCGAACGGGGCGCCGTGACCTACTCCAATACTGCCAAACATGACTGGTTGCAGGTACCGCCCGAGATTCTGCAAAACCCCGGCGCGGTCAGTGAAGCCTGTGCACTGGCTATGGCCCGAGGCATCCGCTCCACGGCCGGCAGTGACCTGGGATTGGCCATCACTGGTATTGCCGGCCCCGATGGAGGCTCCCCTGAAAAACCGGTAGGCACGGTATTCCTTGCCCTCAGCGACGGACAAAACGAACAGGTTAAAGGCTACCGCTTCAGCGGCGAGAGGGATCGAATTCGCCGTATGGCCAGCTGCATGGCTTTGGAATGGGTCCGCCGTTATCTGAACTCCCGACTGTGAATAACAGGACAACTGAATGCCGGCTCTGACTAAAGTGCGCGCCTTTGTCGCCATGCCACTGCCCGAAGCTTCCCTGCGGATCATCGGCAAACTGCAACAGGAGTTGGCGAAGGATCTACCGGGAGTGCGCTGGGTGAAGCCGGAAACCATCCATCTGACCCTGGCCTTTCTCGGCGATATTGCAGAAGATTCCCTTGAAAGACTCGGTAGTTCTATGCTATCGATAGGTGATTTGCAGCCGCCCGTCACAGCGACTTTTTCAGGAGTCGGCGCATTTCCTTCCCGTAGCAGACCACGGGTGGTCTGGCTGGGCATTGACGGCGGCCGCACCTTGACCCAAATACATGAAGCCCTGGCAACGGAGTTACGCACTCTGCAGCTGCCAGTTGACGATCGGCCCTTTGTGCCCCATCTGACCCTTGGCCGCAGCCGGAAGTCCCATCCCGGAGCCGGCCGGATACTCGAATCGTTTAGCGATCGTGACTGCGGCAGTGCACAACTCGACCAACTGGTTCTCTATGAAAGCCGACTCGGCCCCCGAGGGGCTTTGCACCTGCCACGACACAGGGTGTCGCTGACCGGAGTACAACCTTAAAACGACCTTTAACCACCAAAGGATTTTAACCATATGAGCGACAACAACCGCGATCGCGCCATCGACCTGGCCATGAGCCAGATTGAAAAACAGTTCGGTAAGGGCAGCATCATGCGCCTCGGCGAAGACACCGCCATGCCCGATATCGAGGTCATCCCCACCGGCGCGCTTAGCGTCGATCTGGCCCTCGGGGTCGGCGGTATCCCCCGCGGCCGTATTGTTGAAATCTATGGCCCCGAATCTTCTGGCAAGACGACTCTGGCCCTGCATATTGTCGCCGAGGCACAGAAAAAAGGCGGCATCGCTGCCTTTGTCGATGCCGAGCACGCCTTGGACATCAACTATGCCCGCAAGCTGGGGGTCAAGACCGACGACCTGCTGGTCTCTCAGCCCGACACCGGTGAACAGGCTCTGGAGATAACCGAGGTGCTGGTGCGTAGCGGCGCTATCGACGTGCTGGTGGTCGACTCCGTTGCCGCCCTGGTACCGCGGGCCGAAATCGAAGGGGAGATGGGCGACTCGCACATGGGCTTGCAGGCTCGACTCATGTCCCAGGCCCTGCGCAAGCTGACGGGTACCATCAGCAAGTCGAATTGCAGTCTGATCTTCATCAACCAGATCCGCATGAAAATCGGCGTCATGTTCGGCAACCCGGAAACCACCACCGGCGGCAACGCCCTCAAATTCTACTCTTCTGTCCGTATGGACATCCGCCGCATCGCCGCCCTCAAACAGGGCCAGGATGTGATCGGAAACCGTACCCGGGTCAAGGTGGTCAAAAACAAAGTCGCGCCCCCCTTTAAAGAAGCGGAGTTCGACATCATGTACGGCGAAGGTATCTCCCGCGAGGGGGATCTGGTCGATCTGGGTGCGGCCAACGATATTATCGACAAGAGCGGCGCCTGGTATTCCTTTGAAGGCGAGCGCATCGGTCAGGGCCGGGAAAATGCCAAGCTGTTTCTGCGCGAACACCCGGACATGAGTCTGTCTATCGAACGAAAACTCTTTGAGCACTTCGGCCTGGCAACGCCGGCCGCCGTTGCAGCGGATGGCAGCCATGGAACTGAATGAAATCCTCACAGTAGCTCTTAAGGCCAAGGCTTCGGATATCCACATCAAACCGGGCCTGCCGCCGATCTATCGTATCGATGGTGCCTTGCGGCCATTGCCCAAGGCCGAGCGAATCAGCGCCGACGACACCAAACAGATGGCCTTTGCCATCATGAACGAGAAACGTCGGCGCCATTTCGAAGAGACCCACGAAATCGATATGGCCTATGGTGTTCCCGGCCTGGGGCGCTTCCGTGCCAATGTCTTCAGCCAGCGCGGCAGCATCACCATGGTGTTTCGTGTCATACCTTTTTTAATCCCCAAGATTGACGACCTGGTCCTGCCGCCGGTGGTTAAAAAAGTCGCCATGGAATCCCGCGGGCTGGTATTGGTTACCGGCGCCACCGGCTCCGGCAAGTCCACCACCCTGGCGGCGATGATCGACTACATCAACAGCCAGCGCACCGTGCATATCATCACCGTCGAAGATCCCATCGAATTCCTTCACAAGGACCGCAAGTCAATCATTAACCAACGGGAAATCGGCAGTGATACGGAAAACTTTCCCACTGCTCTTAAATATGCCCTACGCCAGGACCCCGACGTAATTCTGGTCGGCGAGATGCGAGACCAGGAGACGGTAGAAACGGCCCTGCATGCCGCAGAAACCGGGCATCTGGTCCTCGCCACGCTACACACCGTCGACGCACCGGAGTCGATCAACCGTATTATTTCGGTATTTCCGCCCCATCAGCACCGCCAGATCCGCGCCCAACTGTCCGGCATCCTCAAGGCAGTCATCTCTCAACGCCTGGTACCAATGGCTGATGGCAAGGGTCGTGTCCCGGCGGTAGAGGTCATGGTCTCCACCGCTCGCACCCGCGACCTCATCGATGACCGGGAAAAGACCAAACTGCTGCGCGATACTATTCAGCAGGGTTATGTCTCCTACGGCATGCAGACCTTCGACCAGTCCCTGATGACTCTTTACAAACAGAATCTCATCAGTTTTGAAGAAGCCCTGCGTCAAAGTTCCAACCCCGACGACTTCAAACTCAAAGCCTCCGGTATCTCTTCTACCTCGGATTTGAGCTGGGACGATTTCGAGCACTCCCACGAAGCAGAGCAGCAGAACGAAACAGAGAATGTACCCGAGGGCAATGGTCAGGAATGACGCCTTCAACGCTGCCGTGCAGCTGCTTAAGACCCGCGAACGCAGCGAAAAAGAACTGACATCCAGACTGCGGCGCAAAGGGTTCGAGGCCGATGAAGTAACCGCTGCAGTGGACCGCTGCCGGGAATACGGCTACGTTGATGACAGTCGTTTTGCCCGCTGCAAAGCCCGCCAATTGCTGACCAACGGCCGGGCTGTCGGAAGACGGCTGCAAAGAGAGTTGCAGCTTGCCGGCGTCGCTGAAGAGCTTGTCGAGCAGACCCTGGCGGAACTGCAAAGTGATTTCAAGGAGGAGACACTGCTCGACGAACTGCTTGAGCGACGCTTTGCTTCCTTTGACTATCGACTGGCTGACGACCGGGAGAGACGCCGCGTCGTCAATTATTTTTTACGCCGGGGCTTCGCCCTGGCGACCATATTGGAACAATTGAAAAAACCATGCGGTGGCTAAACAAAAGCGACCTACAAGGCGTAGCGGCTTTTCAGGGGTAAAGGCACAAAATCCCGAGAGCACTGCATCGCCACGGGTTGGACTTTTTGCGACGTCATCAAGAAAGGTAACAGATACCGCTCATGCTCACAGCCAATGAAATCCGCAGCCGTTTTTTGTGCTACTTCAAGGAACGTAACCACACCTTGGTTCCATCCTCTCCGCTGATCCCCCACAACGATCCGACCCTGCTGTTCATCAACGCCGGCATGAACCAGTTCAAGGACGTTTTTTTGGGGCGCGAAAAGCGTGACTACGTGCGAGCTTCTTCCGCACAGAAATGCGTTCGGGCCGGAGGAAAGCATAACGACCTTGAGAATGTCGGACGGACCGCCCGCCATCACACTTTTTTCGAGATGCTTGGAAACTTCTCCTTTGGCGACTATTTCAAGGAAGACGCCATTCGCTACGCCTGGGAGTTTCTTACCGTTGAGATGGAGCTGCCCGTCTCCAAGCTGTGGATCACCGTATTCCAGGATGACGACGAGGCCTTCGCCATCTGGCGGGATCAAATCGGCCTGCCGGAAGAACGGGTCATTCGCATGGATGAAAAAGACAACTTCTGGTCCATGGGAGACACAGGACCCTGCGGTCCCTGCTCGGAGATTCATATCGACCAGGGCGAGTCCATGTCCTGCGGTCCCGATTGCGGCATCGGCAGCTGCGACTGCGACCGGTACCTGGAACTGTGGAACCTGGTTTTCATGCAGTTCGACCGCAGTGCCGACGGTGTGCTGACCCCATTGCCGAAACCCTCCATCGACACCGGCATGGGCCTGGAGCGCATCGCTGCCGTGGTTCAAGGGGTACAGAGCAACTACGACTGCGACCTGCTGCGAGGCATTATCGCCTACATCGAGAAACTGGCCGGTAAAAAATACGGCGACGACGAGGAACAGGATGTCTCCATGCGGGTCATCGCCGACCACAGCCGGGCCACCGCCTTTCTCATTGCCGACGGCGTGCTGCCAAGCAACGAAGGGCGAGGCTACGTACTGCGGCGCATCATGCGTCGTGCCGCCCGCCACGCCAAGATGCTCGGCTTCGACGAGCCGGTCCTTTACCGCAGCACGGTGTTCGTTCTCGAATCGATGGCTGAGGCCTATCCTGAAATGGCCCAGCGTACCGACTACGTGGCCAAAGTAGTCAAGAACGAGGAAGAACGCTTCATCCAGACCCTGGACAACGGCCTGCGTATCCTGACCGACGAGGTCGCTCGCCTGCAGCAGGAGAAGCAAACCGTCCTTCCCGGAGAGATCGCCTTCCGCCTCTATGACACCTTCGGCTTCCCCCTCGACCTCACCGCCGACATCGTTGCCGGCGAGAGCATCACCATCGACGAGGCGGGTTTCGACAGCGCTATGGAAGAACAGCGACGCAAGGCCCGTGAGCACTGGAAGGGCTCCGGAGAAGAAGCCGTAGCCGGTATCTACCGGCAACTGGTCGAAGATGGCCTGCGCAGCGAATTCAACGGTTACGACAACCTTACCGCCAACTCCGAAATCGTTGCCATTCTGCGTGACGGTCAGCCAGTGACCCGCGCCGACCAGGACAACGAGGTAGAAATCATCACCGCCTCCACTCCATTCTACGGCGAATCGGGCGGTCAGACCGGCGACCGAGGCGAACTGACCACGGCCACCGGCAAGGTGGCGATCAGTGACACCAAAAAGCCCTTGCCGGAATTGACTGTGCATGTGGGCAAGATCGTTTCCGGCAGCATCGCCAAGGGTGCCAATGCCGAGTTGAAGGTCGATAAAGCCCTGCGTCAAGCTACAGCACTCAACCACACCAGCACCCACATTCTGCAAAAAGTGCTGATCGAAACCCTCGGTGAGCACGTTCAGCAGGCCGGCTCCCTGGTAACGCCCGAGCGGTTGCGCTTCGACTTCATCCATTTCTCGGCCTTAACCGCTGAAGAGATCGCCCGAATTGAGGAGCAGGTCAACCTGCGCATCCGCAACAACCTGCGGGTTGCTACTCAGCAAATGTCTACCGACGAAGCAGTCGCTGCCGGCGCCACCGCCCTGTTCGGCGAAAAATACGGCGAAGCGGTGCGCGTGGTTAAGGTTGGTGACTTCAGCATGGAACTCTGCGGAGGAACCCATACCAGCGCCTCCGGGGATATCGGCCTGTTCAAAATCGTTCAGGAAACCGGTATCGCCGCCGGAGTGCGACGCATCGAGGCAGCTACCGGCACCAAGGCCCTGGAATTGATCGCCGAACAGGAGCAGACCCTCGACCAGCTGGCGGCTCTGATCAAAACCGACCGACCGCAGCTTGAAACCCGTCTGCGCAAACTGCTGGAGCGGCAAAAAGAACTGGAACGGGAAGTTGAAGCTCTGCAAGGCAAACTCAACGCTGACCAGGCAGGCGACCTGCTCAACCAGGCAAGCGAGGTGGCCGGGGTCCAGCTGGTTTGCGGTCGCGCCGACAACCTTGACGGTAAAGCGCTGCGCGAATTGGCCGATCAGGTTCGTGACCGCATGGAATCGGGGGTATTGATTCTCGGCGGTGCCCATGGCGGAAAAGCCGGGCTGCTGGTGGCGGTGACCAAAGATCTGACCAAACGGCTACAAGCCGGAGCCCTGATCAAGCAGCTGGCTGCCATGGTTGGTGGCGGCGGTGGCGGTCGACCCGATCTGGCCCAGGCCGGGGGCAGCAAGCCCGAGCAGCTCAACGAGGCTTTGGCGGCGGCGCCGGGGCTGATTGCCGAGGCATTGGAGACTGCTTAAATATACGCAACACCGGCGGGATTGCTGGTTGTAATCTAACCTTTCAGGGGCAAAACCGGCGGGTCGCGTCCCGCCGGACGCCCTACTTTTTGTCCAAGCCAACAAAAAGTAGGCAAAAAATGGCTGCCACTGCGTGGGGCGGTTAATTGTCGGGGCGGGGGAAGCAACAGGCTGTAAATCGTTTTGCAATGACGGTGGTTTTATGCGGCTCCCTCTCTTGCGACGGTTGCCTCCGAAGACACTCGGTCCGCATCTTTTGCAGAGTTGGGGCCTATGTTTTGCTGGTGTGAAAGCCTTTAAAACCAGCAACAAGCCATGCAGAAACCCTTACGTTACTACGTGTGTTCCCGGCCGAAAACGGCGAAGTTGAAGTTACAAGTTTCAGCCAATTCCAGGAGACCATCATGAAAGGAACCATCGTTCGTACCCCGGAGCAGGAAGAATATGCCCACCCGGCCCACGATCGCTTCTTTTTGCGCGACGTGGTTACGGCAACCCTCAACCCTGCCCTCTCCGTTCATCGCGGCCGCATCGAAGTCGGCGGTGAAATTCGGCCACACACCCATGACCAGCAGGCCGAAACCTTTTATATCCTTGGAGGCGAAGCCCTCTGCACCATGAACGGGAAAGAAACCGTCCTCACCGCCGGCTGCTGTGTGGTGGCGCCAGCGGGCGTGTCTCATAATCTAAAGAACGTTGGAGAAGAGCCTGTTGAATTGCTGGCCCTCTTTACCCCCCCTTTGAAATAGCTGTCCCATACAGAAGAAGATCGACTGCCGACATCTCAAAAAGATGTGTACGAGTCAAGGACATAGGTAACACAAAAGTTCGCATACATAGGTTACACATTAAGCTTCAAGTAGTCGTTGTGGGCTTTCTTGATATCCCGCATATCGAAGCTGCCTAATCTCAATGGTCCAAAATGAACGTCCCAGATGCCATCAGCGGTTTCTTCGACACCGACCTTTTCGCTCTTGAGAAGGCCGGCGACGTAAACACGATGCCCTTGATGATGAATGATGCCGCTGTGATGAACTAAGGCAATTCGAAAGTAGCCAGGATACTCTATCTCCGGTAGCTTTTCAGGCATGCTGCGTGTTGAGGGACTGTACTTCGATGCCGGTGTTGTTTGTCCAAGGCTTTCATGAGGGCGTTCGTTATTGTACTGCTGGCGAAATGCATCAAACGCCTGCTGTTGAAGCTGGGCTGTTGGCGCCGGAGGAATGGCCGTAGCGTTCTTAAGTGTTCTGTGCATCCGTTCATGCCGCCCATTTTGTTGAGGCTTTCCCGGTTCAATTCGTTCTGGCACGATGCCCAGGCGAATCCACCATTTGGATAGCTGGGACAGTCCACCGGGCGAGTTAGAGGCAAAGGGTACGCCATTATCGGTACGAATGCGCCATGGCAACCCATACTCCCGGAAAAGGGATTCAAAAGCGTCTCTGGTTGGTTCTAGCCGCGGCCCTGGAAAATTTATGCATTCTAAAAGGTAACGGCATTGATGATCCATTACGGTGAGTGGATAACACCAAGTGCCATCTCTAGTCTTGAATTGCCCTTTGAAGTCCGCCGACCAGACATCGTTCGGGTGATGCACTGGAGAAAAGGGCTGCTGACCGACAGGAACCGGTTTGCGCCGTCTTTGAGGACGAATCAATCCTTCCTCCGCCAGGACCTTGTAGATGGTCGTCTTGGAAGGGATGTCCCATTCTGGGTGGTTCTGCCTCAGTAGCACTTGAATCTTTTTCGGCCCCGGCGGATCCCGCTGGCTTGAACGGAGGCCAATGATCGCTTTGCGTACGGTAAAGGGTGTCTTCAGGGGGTGTTGATGGGGCTTCCGAGGTTGGTCTTGCAACCCCTCGAAACCTAGTTCCCTGTAGCGAGCCACCCACTTGTAGCCGGTCTTTCGGCTAATACCGTAACGGTGACAAAGGCCTTTGAAGGTGTCCATCGCTCGAAGGTGGTCGGCAATAAACAGCAGCTTCT
The DNA here is from genome assembly GCF_001887775.1 of Syntrophotalea acetylenivorans. Taxonomy (NCBI): domain Bacteria; kingdom Pseudomonadati; phylum Thermodesulfobacteriota; class Desulfuromonadia; order Desulfuromonadales; family Syntrophotaleaceae; genus Syntrophotalea; species Syntrophotalea acetylenivorans. The sequence goes on along the minus strand of NZ_CP015519.1, from coordinate 3,045,563 downwards.
GGTCCATAGGTTTCACCTCTTTCCAGGGCATGGGCACCTCCTTGTAGAAAGTGCCTATAGGATACAAAAAGTGTTACCCATGTACCTGAACTAAAGTGTTACCTATGTTTATGAACCGTACCGATGTCGGCAGTTTTTGTTGTATTCTTTGTCGTCCACAAACAGTACGAACCTTCATTGAGCTTCGTGGCAACAATTCTATAGATCGATCCCAGTTTTTCAGCTCTTCTTAAAACAACAACACGATGTCCCTCGCGACCAGTTTTTACCGCCCTTGGCAAAGGTTCGGTTCTTTGCCATTTTTCTTTTTTTAGCCTAAGGCCTGTGTTAGAATGTCCCCTATTTTTTCAAAATGTTCTTCACCCTGAAAAGAGACCATGGATATTCGCGGAACAACTATCGTATGCGTGCGTAAAGACGGCCAGATTGCTCTGGCCGGCGACGGCCAGGTGACTCTGGGCAACACGGTCATGAAACATACCGCGCGCAAGATTCGTCGCATGTATAATGAGCAAATCCTGGCCGGATTTGCCGGAAGCACCGCCGACGCTTTTACTTTGTTTGAAAAGTTCGAAGCTAAAGTGCAGGAGTTTCGCGGCAATCTGCCCAAGGCAGCGGTGGCCCTTGCCAAGGACTGGCGCACCGACCAGATCCTGCGCAAGCTGGAGGCCCTGCTTATCGTTGCCGACAGGGAGACGACCCTGGTGTTGTCCGGTTCCGGTGACGTTATCGAACCGGATGACGGCATCGCCGCTATCGGGTCCGGTGGCCCCTTTGCTCAGGCTGCGGCCAAAGCCCTGAAGAACCATTCACAGCTTGATGCCCGGCAAATCGCCGAAGAAGCGCTGAAGGTCGCCGCAGAGATCTGCATTTACACTAACGCTCACATCGCATCCGAGAGTTTGCCGTGACCAACTTCACCCCGCGGGAGATCGTCTCTGAACTCGACCGCCATATCATCGGCCAGAACAAGGCCAAAAGAGCCGTAGCCATCGCCCTGCGCAACCGCTGGCGGCGCCAGCAGGTGCCCGATGACCTGCGCGATGAGATCGTGCCGAAGAACATTATCATGATCGGCGCCACCGGTGTCGGCAAAACGGAAATCGCCCGGAGATTGGCCAAACTGGCCCAGGCGCCTTTCATCAAGGTCGAGGCGAGCAAGTTTACGGAAGTCGGTTATGTCGGCCGCGATGTAGAGAGCATGGTTCGCGATCTGGTAGACTTGGCAGTGATCATGGTCCGCGACGAGGAGGCCCGTAAGGTACGCATCAAAGCCGAAGATGCCGCCGAAGAGCGACTGCTCGACCTGCTGCTTCCCGGCACTGACACCCAGGAACTGAACGAGGATGCAGGTGAAGGTGGCACGCGCGACAAACTGCGCAAACTGCTGCGCCAAGGCGACCTTGACGAGCGCACGGTGGAGATCGAAATACAGACCGCCAAGATGCCATCCATGGAGATTTTCACTCCCCAGGGTACCGAGGAAATGGGTTTCAACATCAAGGAGATGTTCGGCAACCTGTTCCCCAAGCAGACCAAACAACGCAAATTCAAGGTCAGCGAAGCTCGAGAACTGCTAATTGAAGAAGAAGCCGAGCGGCTTGTCGACATGGACAAAGTCAACACCCTGGCCAAAGAGCGGGTCGAACAGAGCGGCATCATCTTCATCGACGAGATCGACAAGATTGCCGGCCAGAACAGCCGCCAGGGTCCGGATGTGTCTCGCCAGGGCGTACAGCGGGACATTTTGCCCATTGTTGAAGGCTGCACCGTTAACACCAAATACGGACCGGTAAAGACGGACCATGTGCTGTTTATCGCTGCCGGCGCCTTTCATATTTCCAAGCCCTCGGACCTGATCCCCGAACTGCAGGGGCGCTTTCCGATCCGAGTGGAATTGGAGAATTTGGGCGAAGAGGAGTTTATTCGTATCCTCACCGAACCGCAAAACGCGCTCACCCGCCAGTACCGGGCCCTGTTGGCTACGGAGGGAATTGAATTGACCTTCGGCGATGATGCGATTCGCGAAATCGCCCGCACCGCCACCCTGGTTAATGATCGTACTGAAAATATCGGTGCCCGGCGTTTACACACCATTTTGGAAAAACTCCTCGAAGAATTATCCTTCGAGGCTCCGGAACGTCAGGAACAATCGGTGATCATCGACGCTGAAAATGTTCGACAGCATTTGGCGGATATCGCCCAGGACGAGGATCTGTCGCGGTATATTTTGTAAGTTTTGACTATTCGACGTACTGTCGTCTTTGAATAATACAAAAAGCGCCTCACGCCCGCTCCTTGCAGTCGCTCAAGACGCAAAGACGCCAAGGAATTCAGATATGCTTTTCTTTGCGGTCTTTGCGGCTTAAGTGAGCAATGCGAACGAGCGAGAGAATCGTTTTGAAAGATCTCTACAGGCTGCTACTCAAGTTCAATCAACGGTCGCAATTGGTGCCAGAAAGAAACTGATATATGGAAGAACTGATCAGAAAAGCGGGTGTGTTGATGGAAGCGCTGCCTTATATCAAGCGCTTCGCCAACAAGACCATCGTCATAAAATACGGCGGCAACGCCATGGTCGAAGAGCACCTCAAGAGGGGCTTTGCCAAGGACATCGTGTTGCTCAAGTACATCGGTCTTAATCCGGTGGTTGTGCACGGCGGCGGTCCGCAGATCGGCCGCGTGCTGGAGGCCATGGGCAAAGAAACCAACTTTGTTCAAGGCATGCGAGTGACCGATGCGGAAACCATGGACGTGGTGGAGATGGTACTCGGTGGCAAGGTCAACAAGGAAATCGTCGCCAACATCAACAGCCATGATGGAAAGGCGGTGGGCCTGAGCGGCAAGGACGGCCGTTTGATCGTGGCCCGTAAGCTGGAGGTCAAAGCTCTCAATCCGGATACCCTGACCTCGGAAATCATCGATGTCGGCATGGTCGGCGAGGTCGAGCAGATCAATCCGGATATCATCAACGCCCTGGAAGATAGCGGTTTTATTCCGGTCATCGCACCGGTTGGAGTCGGCCTGGACGGCGAAACCTACAATATCAATGCCGATCTGGTAGCCGGTCGCATTGCCGGCGCCCTGCGGGCGGAGAAACTTATCCTGCTGACCGACATCGAGGGGGTCAAGGACAAGAGCGGCCGGCTTATTTCTACCATCGACATCAACAAGGCCCCCGACCTTATCAACGACGGCACCATCAGCGGCGGCATGATACCCAAGATCAACTGCTGTTGCGACGCAGTCAGCGAAGGGGTACACAAGGCTCACATCATCGACGGACGTGTGGAGCACGCCTGTCTGCTGGAAATGTTTACCGATAAAGGGATCGGCACTGCCGTAGGGAGGTTTGCCTAATGACCACTTCAGCACAATGGATCGCCAGAGGCGATAAACACGTGGCCAAGACCTACGGCCGCTATCCGCTGGTAGCGGCTCGCGGCGAAGGCTGCCAGCTGTGGGATGTGGATGGTAAGCGCTACCTCGACTTTCTCGCCGGGGTAGCGGTCAACAACCTCGGTCACTGCCACCCCAAAGTGGTTGCGGCCCTGCAGCAACAGGCCGCTGAGCTCATCCACTGCTCCAATTTTTATCATATCCCCAGCCAGATTGAGTTGGCCGAACTGCTCTGCGAGCATTCCTTCGGCGATCGGGTGTTCTTCTGCAACAGCGGCGCCGAAGCCAACGAAGCGGCGATGAAGCTGGTGCGCAAGTACAGTGCGGAAAAGTATGGCTCCAACCGCTTTGAGGTTATTACCGCCTTGGCCTCCTTTCACGGCCGCACCATCGGCACCATCAGCGCTACCGGCCAGGACAAGGTCAAGGCCGGTTTCAATCCCCTGTTGCCCGGCTTTCACTATGTACCCTTTGGTGACGCCGAAGCCCTGCGCAAAGCGATCACTCCCAACATCTGCGCGGTAATGTTGGAACCGGTCCAGGGTGAAGGCGGAGTGCGCGTCGCGCCTCCCGGATACCTGGAGGCAGTACGGCAGATTTGCGACGAGCACGACCTGATGTTGGTTTTCGATGAGGTTCAGGTCGGCTGCGGCCGTACCGGCTCCCTCTTCGCCTATGAGCAGGACGGCGTAGCACCGGACGTCCTGACCTTGGCCAAAGCTCTGGCTGGCGGACCACCCATCGGCGCCATGGTCGCCACGGAAAAAGCAGCTGAATGTTTCGGCCCCGGCACCCACGGTTCGACCTTTGGCGGCAATCCGCTGATGGCCACTGCAGCGGTGACCGCCATGCGTACCCTGCTCGAAGACGGTGTGCTCGACAACTGCGTCGCCATGGGCGACTACCTGCGCAATCGCCTGGAAGAGCTGAAAGGCCGCCACCCCTTTATCAATGAAGTGCGCGGGAGAGGTCTTATTCTAGGCGTGGAACTGACGATCCCGGGCGCTGATATTGTTTCCCAAGCCCTGCAACAAGGCCTGCTGATCAATTGCACCGCCAACACGGTGCTGCGCTTTTTGCCGCCCCTGATTGTCACCCGCGAAGAGATCGACGAAGCGATGACCATTCTGGACGGCATCCTGCAGAAAATTTAACTTGAAAGGGCGGTAGATCCTGGTTCTGCCCCTTATCTAGATTAGGAGAACTGATCGTGAAAAAAGACTTCCTCTGCCTCACCGACTGGACCCTTGAGGAACTGGAAAAGATTTTTGACCTGTCTCGTGAGTTAAAAGCTAAGCAAAAACAGGGCGAAGAACATCGCCTGTTGCAAGGGCAAACTCTGGGCATGTTATTTGAGAAAAGCTCCACCCGCACTCGCGTTTCCTTTGAAGTCGGCATGTACCAGCTTGGAGGCCACGCCCTGTTCCTTTCATCCAGCAGCACCCAGATGGGACGCGGAGAGCCGATTAAGGACACCGCCCGGGTCATGTCCCGCTACGTCGACGGCATCATGATCCGCACCTTTTCTCAGGCGGCGGTAGAGGAGTTGGCCCGGCTCTCGGACATTCCGGTAATCAACGGACTGACCGACAGTTATCATCCCTGCCAGCTCATGGCTGATCTGTTTACCGTTATCGAGCACAAGACCAACTATCGGGACCTGACATACTGCTGGATCGGTGACGGCAACAACATGGCCAACAGCTGGATTAACGCCGCCGCCGTCTTCGGCTTTGAACTGCGAATCGCAACCCCGGCTGGCTATGAGCCCGATCCGCAAGTTATGGCCCGCGCCGAAAAAATGGGCGCCAAAGTCATCTACACCAATGATCCCCTGGAAGCAGCGCGTGGCGCTCAGGTCCTGAACACCGATGTTTGGGCCAGCATGGGCCAGGAAGAGGAGCAGAAAGAACGGGAAAAGGCCTTTGCCAATTTCCAGATCAACGGTCAGGTGGTTGCCGTAGCCGATCCTGAGTGCATCGTATTGCACTGTCTGCCCGCCCACCGCGATGAAGAGATTACCGACGAAGTCATCGAAGGCCCCCACTCGGTGGTGTTCGACGAAGCAGAAAATCGTCTGCATGTACAGAAGGCCATTATGGCCAGCCTGATGGGCTAGCTGCGCAGAACGCTTACCAACCTGGAGAGATCATGGAAATCCGTTGCCCCCACTGCGGGTTCAGTAAAGACATCGACGAGCAGGTCATTCCTGCCGACGTCCACCGGGTCAATTGCCCGAGTTGCGGCCAGTCGTTTCCTTTCGTCAAACCAAACGCAGAGGTACAGCCGCCCCCTGAGAATGCCGCACCGGTAAAAACGCCGGAACAGGTCTTGGTTACCTGCACTGCCTGCAACCTGCGCCAGAAAGCCGCGGACCGTTGCCGGAACTGCGGCCTGACCCTGGTTGCCCATGCCCTGCCGGACGGGGCGAAAGTGCAAGAGTACGCCGGATTCTGGTTACGGGTAGTCGCTTCGCTGCTTGACTCAGTGGTTGTTTTCATTCTACAGCTCGTCTGTGGCGGCATTCTCATTGCCAGCGGCGGACTTCTAGGCGGCCTTGATAGCGCAGACGGTACCGTTGCGATGGTGACCTGGCTCTTTACCACGGTGCTCGGCCTGGCCTACTATGTGATCTTCACCGGTTCCTGCGGCCAGACCCTGGGTAAGATGGCCCTGCGAATCAAGGTCATCCGCAAGGACGGCGGCGACCTCGGCTACGGTGGAGCTACCCTGCGGGAGACAATCGGCAAGTTTGTCTCGGGCATCATTCTGGGTATCGGCTATTTGATGGTGGCTTTTGACGAGCGCAAACAGGGCCTGCACGACAAAATTGCCGGGAGTTATGTGGTCAAGCTCTGATCCGACCCTGTCAGCCTGTTTGGGAACTCACTCTATCGAAACTAAATACCGTTAACCACGAAGATCACGAAGGACACGAAGAAAGGCAGAGTCTCTGAAAATCAGTTTTCAGGGTTCCCTTCGTGCTCTTCGTGCCCTTCGTGGTAAAAAGAGAATGTTAAATAAAAACCACTAGCACAACTGATCATTTATAGATCAAAGGAGATATATTCAATGTCCAAACACGGTTCCGTCAATAAGGCTGTACTGGCCTACTCGGGAGGCCTCGACACCTCCATTATTCTGCGTTGGCTGATCGAAGAACACGGCTGCGAAGTCATCGCCTTTGCTGCCGACCTCGGCCAGGCCGAAGAACTCGACGGCATTCCGGAAAAAGCCAGGCAGACCGGTGCCAGCAAATGCTACATCGAAGACCTGCGCGAGGAGTTCGTTCGCGACTTCGTCTTTCCCATGTTCCGCGCCAACGCCATCTACGAGGGCCGCTACTTTCTCGGCACCTCCATCGCCCGGCCGCTGATCTCCAAAAAGCAGATGGAGATCGCCGCTGCCGAAGGGGCCGACGCGGTCAGCCACGGCGCCACCGGCAAAGGTAACGACCAGGTGCGTTTCGAACTGGGATATTACCACTTCGATCCAGAGATCAAAATCATCGCCCCCTGGCGGGAATGGGATCTCAACAGCCGCGAGTCGTTGATTGCCTATGCCAAAAAGCACGGGATTCCCATCCCGGTAAACAAAAAACGGCCCTGGAGCAGTGACCGTAACCTGCTGCACATTTCCTTTGAAGGGGGCATTCTCGAAGACCCCTGGGCCGAAGCCCCGGAAGAAATGTACCTGCTGTCGGTCAGCCCTGAAAAGGCCCCGGATAAGCCGGAATACGTCGAAATCGAATTCCGTCATGGCGACCCGGTAGCCATCAATGGCGAAGTCCTGTCCCCGGCCCAATTGCTGGCCAAGCTCAACGAACTGGGCGGCAAACACGGCATCGGCCGCGCAGACATCATGGAAAACCGCTTTATCGGGATGAAGAGCCGCGGTGTCTATGAGACTCCCGGCGGCACCATCCTCGAAGAGGCCCACCGCGGTATCGAGCAGATCACCATGGACCGCGAGGTGCTCAACCTGCGCGACTCCATGATCCCCCGCTATGCTACCACGGTCTACAACGGATTCTGGTTCGCTCCCGAGCGGGAGGCCATGCAGGCCCTGATCGACGAAACCCAGAAGTGCGTCAACGGCATGGCCCGGGTCAAGCTCTACAAGGGTCACTGCCGGGTTGTGGGCCGTAAGTCCGAGACCGACAGCCTGTTCGATCCGGAAATCGCCACTTTTGAGGCCGACGAAGTTTACAACCAGGCCGACGCCGAAGGTTTCATCCGTCTCAATTCCTTGCGATTGCGGGTTCGCAGTGCGATGAAGAAGAAACAGCACCAGCCTATTTGATTCGGCGGTTCAACCTTTTTACTTTTTAGTAAAAACTGCAACACCGCGGGGTTGCGGCCCTGCGCTGCGTCACAGCGGGTGTAACGGCAACAGGTCTTACGCGTTACGATTTACGGCCTTTACACCCTTTGAGTGCCGCCGAACGCAGGGATTTTAATCCGGCACAGAAAGACGTCTGAGCGCAGCGAATCTCGTCTTTCCCGGATTAAAACTCCCGAAGAGAGGGAACCCCGCAGGGGCAAACGGTGGGGCCGCTTTCTTTTGGTTACTTTTCTTTCGTCGGCACAAAGAAAAGTAACCCGCCTGGCCGGGCGGAACCGGCCGATTTAAATGACTTTGACCTTTTTCCTTGGGACATCCGGCAACCTACCGGATGCTCTGTACCCATAAACGGAGTACATCCACCATGAGTAAAAAACCCTGGGCTGGCCGTTTCACTCAGCCCACCGATGAATTTGTCGAGGCCTTTACCGCTTCTATCGATTTCGACCAGCGCCTTTACCGTTACGATATTCAGGGGTCCATCGCCCATGCACGCATGCTGGCGAAACAGAGTATCATCACCGATGAGGAAGCACAGACCATCGTCTCCGGTCTAGAGTCGATCCTAACGGACATTGAGGAAGGCAACTTCGAGTTTTCCGTATCTCTCGAAGATATCCACATGAACATTGAGGCGAAGCTTATCGAGCGCATCGGCTCGGTGGGTGGCAAACTCCACACGGCCCGCTCCCGTAACGATCAGGTCGCGCTGGACATACGCCTCTATCTGCGGGATGAGTTGCAAACGATCCAGGACTACCTTGACAAGTTGCAGGAATCATTGCTTGAACAGGCGGAAAGCAACCTGTCGGTAATCATGCCCGGCTATACCCACCTGCAAACTGCCCAGCCGGTGCTCTTTTCTCACCATATGCTGGCCTATTACGAGATGTTGCGCCGTGATGCCGGTCGTCTCAAAGACCTCTTCAAGCGACTCAATCTGCTGCCCCTGGGTGCCGGGGCTCTGGCCGGAACCACCTTCCCCATTGACCGGGAATTCGTTGCGGAACAGCTCGGCTTTGACGGCGTAACCCGCAACAGTCTCGATTCGGTTTCCGACCGGGACTTCGCCCTGGAATTCTGCGGCGCTTCGGCCATCCTGATGATGCACCTCTCACGGCTCTCCGAAGAATTGATTATCTGGTCCAGCGCCGACTTTGACTTTATCTCTTTGTCCGATTCTTTCTGCACCGGCAGCTCGATCATGCCGCAGAAAAAGAACCCCGACGTTCCGGAACTGGTACGAGGCAAAACCGGCCGGGTCTACGGAAACATGGTAAGCCTGCTGACGGTGATGAAAGCTCTGCCGCTGGCCTACAATAAGGACATGCAGGAAGACAAAGAGCCCTTGTTCGATACCTTGGACACCGTCAAAGGCAGCCTCAAGGTTTTCGCTGACATGATCGCCCAGCTCACGGTTAATGCGGACAACATGCGGGAAGCTGCCGCACGGGGCTTCTCCACGGCCACCGATGTTGCCGACTATGTGGTTCGCAAAGGCATCCCCTTTCGTGATGCTCACGAGATCGTCGGTAAGACCGTGCGCTACTGCATTGAGAACGATAAAGACATTCCGGAATTGACTCTCGAGGAATTCCGCTCGTTTTCAGAGCACATCGAGGAAGACATCTACGACTACGTGACCTTGGACGCCTCGGTTAATAGCCGTCGTGCCACCGGCGGCACCGCCCGCGAGGCCGTGCAACGGGAGATAGCCCGGGCTCGCCAGGAACGGAGCGAAAGGTCCTGATGCCATGAATAGTCGATTGCGACCCGTCATCCTGATACTCGCTATTCTGTTCCTGGCTCCCCTCGCCGGCTGCGGCGTCAAAGGACCGGTGCAGCCGCTGGCGCAACCTGCGCCGAGTGCACCTTCTGAGATAACCCTGCACCAGCAGGGCGACGCTCTGCTACTCAGTTGGAGTCTGCCCCGCAGCAATCAGGACGGCAGTGAGTTGACCGACCTGGCCGGGTTTCGGGTCTACCGGCAAAGCTTCGACCCCGTTGAAGACTGCCCCGAATGTCGGGACAATGCTCCCCTATGGAAGCTGGTTGAGCTTGACTATCTGGGACATGCCCAGCGCCGTAACGGCCGGCTGTTTCTGCTCGACAGCGACCTTGACGCAGGACTGGGTTATAGCTACAAAGTGGTACCCTTTAATCGATGGGGACAGGACGGACAGTCCGTTGAAACGCGCCAGACTCTCGCTGTGCCGCCTCCCGCTCCCGCCGCTCCCAAAGCCGAACGGCAAAACAGCGGCCTGCTTCTCAGCTGGCAAACCGCAGAAATGCCTGAAGGAATGGAACTTCTTGGTTACCAGGTCTACCGCCGCCGTCCCGGAAGAGCCTTCAGCGCGGCCCCCCGAAACGAAGGCCTGCTCGAACAGCCGCGATTTACGGATAGCGGTTTCGAAACAGACCGCAGTTACGTTTATGCCGTGCGCACTGTGGTGCGCCAGGGGGACAAAGTGCTTGAAAGCGCCCTTTCAGAGACCCTGGTTATCACCCCATAGGCAGGTTTTGACATCCTTGCCGAGCCTGTGTTAAGGATTAATTTTTCTGATCCCAGGCCAGCAACGTATATAAGCGCTTACTTTTTTCATAGTATCGATTTCGATCTTCAGGAGAAATTCCCATGAACCACTTTGAGTATCAGGGCAATGACCTTTATTGCGAAGATGTTGCCGTCAAGGACATCGCTGCCCAGGTTGGCACCCCATTCTATCTCTACTCTCACGCCACCCTGAGCCGGCATATGCAAGCCTTTACGTCGGCTTTTGCCAGCGTTCCCCACATCGTTTGCTACTCCATCAAAGCCAACAGCAACCTGGCCGTACTCAAGACTTTTGTCACTCTCGGCTCCGGTTTTGACATGGTTTCCGGTGGGGAACTGTTTCGCGCCCAACAGGTCGGCTGCGATCCGCAGAAGATCGTCTATTCCGGGGTCGGCAAAACCGAACCGGAGATCGAAGCGGCCCTCAACGCCAACATCCTGATGTTCAACGTCGAATCTCCCCAGGAACTGGAGACCATCGACCGGGTGGCCGGGAGGCTCGGAAAAAAGGCCGGTATCGCCATTCGGGTCAATCCCGATGTCGATCCCCAGACTCACCCCTATATCTCCACGGGGATGAAACAAGCCAAGTTCGGCATCAATATCAGCCAGGCGCTGGAAGATTACCGCCGCGCCGCTGCCATGCCCAACCTGGAGGTAATCGGTGTCGATTGCCACATCGGCAGTCAGTTGACCAAACTATCCCCCTTTGTCGACGCCATCAAAAAGATTCGCGAACTGGTCGAAACCCTGAAACAAGAAGGCTTCGCCATCAAGTATCTCGATCTGGGCGGCGGCCTGGGTATCACCTACGAAGACGAAGAACCACCAACTCCGACCGATTACGCAGAAGCGATCATCGAGGCCACCAAGGGCCTGGACGTGACCTTGATCTTCGAACCGGGCCGGATGATGGTCGGCAACGCCGGCATCCTTGCGGCCAAGGTTCTGTACGTCAAGGAAGGGGAAGCGAAAAACTTCGTCATCGTCGATGCGGCCATGAACGACCTGGCCCGCCCTGCCCTTTACGGTTCTTACCAGGGCATCGAACCGGTGGACCGTTCCACCAAAGAGCGTATGGTCGCCGATGTGGTTGGTCCGATTTGCGAGTCCGGCGATTTTCTCGCCCAGGACCGGGAAATACCCGCTTTCAAACAGGGCGACCTGATTGCCGTCTCCTCGGCCGGAGCCTATGGTTTTACCATGGCTTCCAACTACAACAGCCGCCCCCGCACCCCGGAGGTGATGGTCAAAGGCGACCAGGTACTGGTAATTCGCCAGCGGGAAACCTATGACGACCTGATCAAAGGGGAAAGCATCCCGGAAGGGATCTAACCCCACTGCCTTGCGCGGGAGATCCCAAAGCAAAAGGCGACTAATCGATAAGTAAATACTGGAGGAACCAGTCATGTTCAGAGGATCTATTGTGGCCATCGTCACCCCCTTCGACAGTGAGGGACGCTTTGACGAAGAGGCCTTTCGACAACTTGTCGAGTTCCAGATCGAGAACGGTACCGACGGCATCGTACCCTGCGGCAGCACCGGTGAAGCGGCCACCCTCGATCACCAGGGCCACATGGAGGTCATTCGCGCCTGTGTCGAGCAGGTCAACAAGCGGGTGCCGATTTTGGCAGGCACCGGCTCCAACTCTACCAGCGAAGCCATTGAACTGACCAAGGCGGCCAAAGAGGCGGGAGCGGACGGTGCGTTGCTCATCACCCCTTATTACAACAAACCTTCCCAGGAGGGGCTTTACCAGCACTTCAAGACGGTAGCGGAGCAGGTTGCCATTCCGCAAATGCTGTATAACGTCCCCGGTCGTACCGGCATCAACCTGACCGTAGAGACCACCGTGCGTCTCGCCGAGATATCCAATGTCATCGGTCTCAAGGATGCTTCCGGCGGCGTCAACCAGGCCGGTGAGATTCTGGCCTGTACCGGTGAAGATTTCGCCATCCTGTCCGGTGATGACAGCCTGACCCTGCCCTTCATGTCCGTCGGCGCCAAAGGAGTGATCTCGGTCACGGCCAACATTATGCCGGCGGCGGTCAAAGCCCTGGTTGCCGCTATTGAGGAAGGCCGTTGGGAGGATGCTCGGCAGCAGCACTTTAAACTGCTCGACATCCACAACATTATGTTCATCGAGTCGAATCCGACCCCGGCCAAGGCAGCTCTGGAACTGATGGGACGATGCAAAGCCGGGGTGCGGCTACCTCTGGTGACCATGCAGCCACAGAGCATCGAACAACTGAAAACGGTCATGGCCCGTCACGGCCTGATCGCTTAAGTCACAGATAACCCGTCAATCCGGGGAGGAAACTATGGTTAAAATCGCTGTAAATGGCGCTGCCGGACGTATGGGCGGTCGCATCATCACCGCCATCAAGGAAAGCGAAGGCCTGGAACTGGCCGGCGCGCTTGAAATGGCCGGCCACGATATGCTCGGCCAGGACGCCGGAAGCATCGCCGGCTGCGGGCCCCTTGGCGTCACTATTACCGACAGTCACGAACAGGCCCTGCAGAATGCCGAGGTGCTCATCGATTTCACCTTCCCCGAGGTGACTCTTAAAAACCTCGAAGTCTGTGCCCGCCTTGGCAAGAAAATGGTCATCGGCTCTACCGGATTTACCCCGGAACAGCGGGCCGCTGTAGAGAAATTTGCGGAACAGATTCCGGTGGTCCTGGCGCCCAACATGAGTGTCGGGGTCAACGCCTGCTTCAAGCTTCTCAAGGAGACCGCCAAAATCCTCGGGCCTGAATTCGACGTGGAAATTGTGGAACTGCACCACAACCAGAAAAAGGACTCCCCGAGCGGTACCGCGGTGCGCATGGGGGAAATCGTCGCCGACGCCCTTGGCCGCGACTATCAGCAGAGTGCCGTTTACCATCGCGAAGGTATGTGCGGCGCCCGGACCAAGGACGAGATCGGCATGCAAACCGTGCGCGGCGGCGATATTGTCGGCGAGCATACCGTTTACTTCATCGGCATGGGTGAGCGCATTGAGATTACCCACCGGGCCATGAGCCGCGACATGTTCGCCCGCGGCGCGGTACGGGCGGCCGGCTGGATCGACGCACAACAGCCCGGCATTTACGACATGCAGGATATTCTCGGGCTGAAATGAGCAAAGACAATAATCAAAACCAGTTTTCACCGCCCGTTCGCTTTGCTCACTAGAGAACGCAGAGAGCTGCTTGAAAGTATCGCTTTAATTTTCTCTGCGACCTCTGCGATAAGGACTTGGTTTTTGATCGGTTCATAGCTTAAGTGACTTCGCTCACCAATCTAAGCTACTAAGAATTCGCACTGAATCAATAAAACAACTGGAGGGTTTTCTGTGGCACGTTTAAACGACAACTATCTCAAGCTCAAGGCCGGTTACCTGTTTCCCGAAATCGGCCGGCGAGTTAAAGCCTTTACCGACGCCAATCCTGAAGCCAAGGTCATCAAACTCGGCATCGGCGATGTTACCCAGCCCCTGGCGCCTGCGATCATCGACGCTTTTCATAAGGCGGTAGACGATCTGACCCAAGGCGACTCTTTCATGGGTTACGGCCCCGAACAAGGCTACGAATTTCTTATCGACACCCTCATCGAGAAGGCCTATAAGCCTCTGGGTGTCTCCTTGAAGACCTCAGAGATTTTTATCTCCGACGGCAGCAAGTGCGACTGCGCCAATATCCTCGATATCTTTGCCCTAGACAACAAAGTGGCCATCTGCGATCCGGTTTACCCTGTCTACAATGACACCAACGTCATGGTCGGCCGCACCGGAGAAGCCAACGAAAAGGGCTACTACGATGGCCTGGTCTACCTGCCCTGTACCGAGGAAAACGGCTTTACCCCGGCTATTCCCACTGAAAAGGTCGACATCGTCTATCTGTGCTATCCCAATAATCCGACGGGTACCGTAGCCACTAAAGAAGCTTTGAAGCAGTGGGTCGATTATGCTCTGGCCAACGAAGCGGTGCTTTTTTACGATGCTGCCTACGAAGCCTTCATTACCGAACCGGGCATTCCCCGTTCCATCTACGAAATCGAAGGCGCAGAAAAGTGTGCCATCGAATTCCGCAGTTTCTCCAAGACTGCCGGTTTTACCGGCGTACGCTGCGCTCTCACCGTGGTACCGGAAGCTCTGATGGCCCGTACCGAAGGCGGCGAACTGACTTCTCTCAACAAACTGTGGAACCGCCGTCAGTCGACCAAGTTCAACGGCGTATCCTACCCCGTACAGAAAGCCGCCGCCGCCGTCTATTCAGATGAAGGCTGGGCTCAAATACAGGAAACCATCGACTACTACATGGAAAACGCCCGCCTCATTCGCGAAGGCCTGCAGGCGGCCGGTCTGACCGTTTACGGCGGCATCAACGCCCCCTACATCTGGCTCAAGACCCCGGGTGGCATGAGCAGTTGGGACTTTTTTGACAAATTACTCTCTGAATGCCACGTCGTTGGCACCCCTGGCAGCGGCTTTGGCCCCAGCGGCGAAGGCTTCTACCGGCTCTCGGCCTTCGGTGACCGTGAAAACGTCATTGAAGCCGTAAAGCGGATCAAAGAAAACCTGGCGTAATTCAAAGGTTAAGAAGAAGGAAAGGCGGCCATAAGGCCGCCTTTTTGTTGAACCCTGAAAAAAAGCTGGCGGGACAAGACGGTGTCAGTTTTCAGACGGTAGGAACCGAACTATTTCGAATTTGATACTTTCACCAAAATTTGCAGGATGGCTAAGCAAAAATGTTTTCCTACAAGGCTTGGTGTTTTTTCAGGGGTGAAAGCATACATCGAGTATGTCGAGGCTCTGAAAATACACCGTAACGCCGTAGGGCGGACTTTTTGCGACGCCATCAACCTTGACAGCTCTGCCAAAATCCATTTAAGTGGGAGAGATCCCTTTTCGACCCATCCACCTGGAGGTACCCGTGACCATCCCCATCAGCGACAGTTCCCTTGATCAGATCGGCAAAACCGCTCTGGTGCGCCTCAACAAAATAGCTGAGCCCGGCAGCGCCAGTATCTGGGGTAAAATGGAATCGACCAACCCGGGTGGCAGTGTTAAAGACCGCATTGCCCTGGCCATGATCGAACAAGCAGAGCAGGACGGCTGCATCAAACCGGGAGACACCCTGGTTGAACCGACCAGCGGCAATACCGGTATTGGTCTGTCTCTGGTCTGCGCGGTCAAGGGATATCGGCTAATTCTGACCATGCCGGACACCATGAGCATAGAGCGCCAGCGACTGCTCGGCGCCTACGGTGCCGAACTTGTATTGACTCCCGGCGCTAAAGGCATGCGCGGGGCCATTGCCAAGGCCCAGGAGATCAGCACCAAAAAGAAATGCTTTATGCCCATGCAGTTCAACAACCCGGCCAACCCCCTGGTCCATGAGCAGACCACCGGCCCGGAGATTCTGGCCGCCCTGGAAGGCCAGATCGCCGCCTTTGTCGCCGGAGTAGGTACCGGAGGTACCATTACCGGTGTCGGTCGTGCCTTGAGAGCGCATATCCCCGAGGTACTCATTGTCGCCGTGGAACCGGCCGCCTCCCCCGTATTGTCGGGCGGTGTACCCGGGCCCCATCGCATTCAAGGCATCGGAGCCGGTTTCATCCCCGAAGTGCTCGACACCGCCATCTACCAGGAAGTGATAACTATCGACGATCAACTGGCCATGGAGACTACTGCCCGTCTGGCCCGTGAGGAAGGCTTGTTTGTCGGCATCTCTGCAGGCGCCAATGTCGCGGCCGCTCAGCTGATCGCCAAGCGGCTCGGTCCCGGTCACAACATAGTCACCGTGTTGTGCGATACGGGCGAACGCTATCTGTCGACCGGCGTCTTCGATGTGAAGGGCTGAGCCAATGAGCCCGCAGGAAAAATTACTTGCCCTGCAAAACCAACTGGCCTCCTTAGAATCTATCGCCGTGGCTTTTTCCGGCGGTGTCGATTCAACCTTACTGTTACGCGTTGCAAGAGATCTGCTGGGAGCGAAGCGCGTGCTTGCCGTAACAGCCGTTTCACCCTTTTTTCCCATCCGCGAACAAAAAGAAAGCAAAGCCCTGGCCGCCCAACTCGGTGTTCATCAAGAACTGATCAGCATCGACCCGCTACAAACACCAGAGGTGACTCGCAACGACGCCAAACGCTGCTATTATTGCAAAAAGGTTTTGATGCGATCCTGCCTGGACCGGGCTCAGGAATTAGGTTTTCCTCGGCTGGTGGACGGTTCCAACCTCGATGATCTTAGCGATTATCGTCCTGGTAGCGAAGCGATCAAAGAGCTGGGAATTTCCTCTCCTCTGGTCACAGCAGGCCTGACCAAACAGGATATACGCTTTCTGAGCCATCAGCTTGGCTTGCCGACGGCAGACAAACCAGCCTTCGCTTGTCTGGCTTCACGCATCCCATACGGCACGGCGATTACAACCGCAGCCCTTTCCCAGGTGGAAACCTGCGAAGCCTTTCTCAACCGGGCGGGGCTCAACAACTACCGGGTCCGACATCATGGAAACACCGCCCGAATCGAGGTGCCACCAGCCCAACTGTACGAGTTGATCCAGGAACCATTGCGCAGTGAGCTGGTCGCCCACTGCAAACAAGCCGGATTTCACTTTGTAACCCTCGATCTGGAAGGCTACCGCACCGGCAGCCTGAACGAGGAGCTCTCTTAAACCTGTTTTTTGGGAGGGGCACATGCATCGCACCAAGGCCATACTAAGCGTCTGTTTCTGCGCCGGACTACTCGGTGCTCTATTTAACAGCCTGGTCGTTTGCCTCAGCGGCAACCTCGGCCTGCCCCAACTGGCCGGGGTAACCCTGGCCCCCCAATGGTCTTTGGCCTGGCTCTATCCCCGGCTGATCTGGGGCGGTCTCTGGGGGTTGGCCTATTTCATTACCGTTGCCGGCCCCCGGGCCCGAACCGGCTGGATTCGCAAAGGCCTCTGGGTCAGTCTGTTGCCTACCGCCTGGCAACTTTTCTACGTATTCCCCAACCAGACCCTTCATGGCGCCTTCGGTTTCGGCCTCGGCACCTTCACCCCCCTGTTCGTTTTCGCCTATAACCTGACATGGGGATTCTTCACCGGTTTCTTTGCCCGCCTGCTATGGGGCCGTTCCTGATGTTCCGGCAACTTCGTCGCAGCACCCTAATCTGCTCATTCTTGTTGCTATTGGCCCTGCTGCCATCATCAGCCTCTGCCGAAACTCTTTCCGGCCGGGTTAAATGGATCTACGACGGTGACAGCATCGAAGTCACTGGCATCGGCACCGTGCGCCTGCTCGGTATCGACGCACCGGAGCACAAGGCTTCTCAGAGGGATCGCTATTACCTTCGCTGGGGCATTGAACCGGCCACCCTGCGCCACATCAACCAGGCAGGGAAAACCTACCTTATCGAATCTGTTAAGGGGGAGACTGTAGTACTGAAAACCGAGAACAAAGAACGGGACCGCTATAACCGCCTGCTGGCTTACGTCTATTTACCGGATGGCCGATTGCTCAACCGATTGCTATTGGAGAAAGGCTTTGCCGTGGTTTACAAGCGCTTTGATTTTGAACAGAAAACCGACTTTCTTGAAGCCGAATCCCAGGCACGGTGCAATAAGAATGGCCTGTGGCAAAGAAAACATCTTTAGGTGGACAGACATATTGCAGATTGATTTTTCTCAGGGCCATGATCAAGAAGCATGCTTATTCTAGCTGCCCTCCCTTCTTGCGCACAAAAAGTTTGAAAGCCAGGCAGAATCTATCTGCCTGGCTTTGTTATTTCTTCAAGCTGCTCGGACAACTGCCTTAACGGAGGTTCTTCCGCGAACCCAGGTCGGCCCACAGGAAGACGATCACGCTCAGTGCAAAAGGATAAATGTAATACAGACACGACAAGCCACGTTGAATATTGATATAAATTCCGACCGCAGACACAACCCCGAGAAGTATGGACAGCAACATGGTTGCCTTCCAGAACTGCCGCGGAGCTACCGGCCAAAGTTTCCGGGGCCAAGGAATGACCTTGGCTACCGAATGAGGATAACCACAGTGACAGCAAAGCAAAGACTCTCCCACTTTACGTCCACAACTCTTACATTTGACCATCGTGACTCCTCCCTTGACTAAATCGAACAGGGCTGACGTTGCCTGAGCACTTTCTTTATTAGAAGTTTGCCACTAAATTTAATAATTGCAAACAGTTTAAACAACTTTTCAGGTTTGAAATCAGCACAGAAAACAATCTATACATTGTCGGCGATAAGGTTCCCGCTTGGTAAACTGGTAATAACCAAACCTGAATGGGGGAATCATGAGCGCTAAGCGGCTGCTGTTCCCGATTATCGCACTGCTGCTCAGCGGCACTGCGTACGCCTTCGACGCCATGGACCGACACTATATCTTTTTTCCTGAGCGAACCCTGCAGGCCTCCCCCGGGGTGGCCGGGCTGACCTACGAGGAGGTGCGTTTCTCTGCGGCCGACGGCGTGAGTCTGCACGGCTGGTTTTTGCCGGGCAAGAAGGGGAAGCCGCTACTGCTCTTTGCCCATGGTAACGCCGGCAACATCTCACACCGCATCGATAATCTGGCTCACTTCCAGAAACTGGGGCTGTCGGTGTTTATCTTCGATTACCGGGGTTACGGAATAAGTGAAGGCCAGATTAGCGAACAGGGCAGCTATAAAGACATGCGCGGAGCGTTGGCCTGGCTGCAGCAACGGGGCTGGAAGCCGCAGCAAATGATCTATTTCGGCCGTTCACTGGGAGCCGCGGTGGCCCTGCAGCTGGCCCTTGAGAAGCCGCCAGACGGCCTGGTGCTGGAATCGGCCTTCACCTCGGTGGCGCGCATGGGATGGCACCACCAACCTTTGAGCTATGCTCTGTTCGGTTGGTGGGCCCTCAGTTCCCGTTACGACAACCTGGGCAAGATCGATCAACTGCGCTGTCCGGTACTCATACTCCAAGGCGACCGCGATCGCATCGTACCGCCAAAGATGGCTCAGCAGCTCTTCGCCCGAGTTTCACACCCCAAGACCCTCTATCTCATCCCCGGTGCCGGCCACAACGACACCTATAATATCGGCGGTGAGCCCTATTGGGAACAGTGGCGGGATTTCATCAAAGAATCCTTTCCGCCATCGGCCCATCAGGGGCGATGACCAACGGCAAAGGGCCATAACCTCAAACGGACATCCAGGCAAAAAACAAGGAACCTGACGAGAAATTCCGTCAGGTTCCTTGTTTACAATCTACCCCTTTGCCAATAATTGCAGGCTTCGGTTTCAAGTTAATCAGGCCAAGGAACCTTCGAAAACCATTTCCACTACGCCCCCCAGAGCATCGCCATTGTAGAAAGGCACATTAACGATGGTCAGGGTCCCTTCGGGGCCGTCCATGGTCAGGTGGTTGATCTTGATCTTTTTGTCGGCAAAATCCTGGTAAATGGCCTTCAATTTGACCATGGTTTCCGGCTGATGGCAGCCTGCCATGTTTTTGCCAACTTCCAGTCCGGCAATCTCCAGTTCATCAAAGAGTTCGTAAGCCCTTTTATTAGCGTAGGTTACGTTAAAATCAGGGTCCGATACAACAACAGCCGTGTTCAGGTTTTCCCAAGCTTGGTTGATCTCACTCATTTTTGCTCCTCCTAGGCGCATGGTTAGCAGACAATGTGCTGCAACATATGGCCCCGGGCTAGCGCAACAAGTGGCCATATAGAGTGTATAGACATTCCCGGACGGTCTCTCTTGAACACTGTGATTCGAATGCGAGCAAATAGAGCGACCCTGGAAAGGCCTTATTCTAACACCGTTCTACTTTCAAGCAGAAAGAGCCTTTTTGTCAACATATTACTTTTTATATATTAGAATTTAATAGCATTTTTGCTATGCCAGGGATGCCCCCCTCATCAGACCGTGAGCACGGTGCCAACACTGGCGAAGAAAAACCGTTCTCCCAAGCGAGAAGCCAGTTGCGCCGCTTTGGGCAAACCGGTGCAGTGAGAAACACCGATCTTCTCGATTTGAAAATGATCGAGCACCTTAAGGGTTTCTTCAAAATGCTCGGCGCCGGCAAACCCTAAATGAGTCCCACCAACCACCGCATAGATACGCTTACCATCAAACTTTTCCGATACATACTGGAGAATATTCACCAGTCCCGCATGGGCACAACCGAGCACCAGAATCAGCCCTTTCGGTGAGGCCACTACCATGGATAGGTCATCCGCCACTGGATCGGGTTGTTGAATAGTGCCGTCCGGAGACACTGCCAGTTGCTGGCTATCCCCTTTTTCAAAGGCAGTCCGCCGTGGAATTTCACCGGTCAGATAAACCCCTGGGCCGATAACCTGCATTTCTCGTTGCAGGCAAAAATGAGCTCCAAGCGATTCAAGATAATCGCGTTGGTAGGGGATACCAACATAACGCCGCTGATCTTGAATGTCCCAGTAACGAGCGGTGAAAATATCGGGATGGCCGTAGACCTTGAGACTATTGTTTGCTTCCAGGGCCTGCGGCAAACCACCTGTATGGTCGTAATGACCGTGGCTGATAAGGAGTGCATCGATGTCCGCCAGATTTTTTCCGAGAGTGCGGGCATTGGGAACCAGAGTCTGGCCCTGTCCGGTGTCGAATAAATATTTGCCTTCAGGAGTTTCCAGATAGCAGGAAAAACCGTGTTCTCCGAGAAGACCAAAGGGCCTGGCTACGGTATTCTCGCACAGAATCGTCAGTCGAACGGTCATGAATCTCCCCCCCATTTTTAATATCAAAGGCTCAAAATGCCATTTAAAGCTGGAACTATTTACCCTACTATTAGCAATTCGAGACTATCGGTTCAATAATTACGCCATCGCAGGGAGCAAAAGACAAGCCGGGCCAGCTTCAAAAGAGGGTCCACAAACTTACAGGTGAAGAACGCAAGAAAGAACCTTATGAGCTGACTTTAAACAAGCAGCCAGACTTCTAAAAGGAATACCTCAGCCCCGCCCCGACCACGTTGGATCCGCCGCTCACCCCGTCAAAAAGGCCAAAAGCTCCAGAGCGATGATGCACCCGGGCAAACAAGGTCCACTTCGGCTGTTGCGGTACGACCACCCCCAGCTCAAACATTAGATAGCCAAGCATTCGCGCAGTTCTATCGTTTTTTTCAACTTCGATTTCCGGCTCATCGGTGGCATAGGAAAGCCCCGCTCCCATAGCAAAGCTGGTATCGAGATAGCGGTCCCATGGAAACGGCAACCAACGCAACCCGAGCAGGGCGTTAAATTCAAAGTGATCTTGCTCCCCCCAATGTTTTGCGACCTGTCCTTCGCCCTCCAGCCGAAGATAATGTTTATAGTCCCTTAGCCCCTTGCCGACGGATAAAACCGCAACATAAGAATCGACATATTCTCTCTTCGAGAGAATATTTGCCAAGTCGTCATAACAGGCTCGCCCCCCGTAAAGACTCACAAACCCGGTGTCCATAGCCAGTGCTTGACAGTTGCTGCCAAGCAGAAGCACCAACCCCAACAGCAAAAACATCTTGTTTATACTTGATCGCATTCGTTACCCCTGTCTTTCGAATCTCCACCGCCTCCTGGAACCTCTCCCCCGTCGCCGGTTACTTTCTAGGATCGGTTTCCAGGATGATGGCGCTGACGTTTTTCTTATTGAAGCCCTTATAGCCTTCGCTGCGCTGAATGTTTTCCAGGTGGCTGCCGACCGCCCCCTCCTCAATAAATTTGTCCCCCTGCTCGGCGCTGATTTTTCCTGACTCGACCAAACTATTCACCCTGGCCGAATCGGGTTGCCAACGCTCGGCGACACTGAAGGCCTGCTTGAGATAGGGGAAGTCACTGAAAGGTGCCATGAATCGTTGCCCGTGCCTGGCAATATCTTCGTCAAGCCTCAAAAAATCGCAACGAGCCGCCAGATGGTGCATGCCGGCCTCAAAGATGGAATCACCATGCAAAGCACACCACAGGCCGATGGTACCGAGTTGCTCTTGTTCAGGCAACTCTTGTCGCGAAAAGTCGGTGGTCACTTCTTCCGGCGCCAGATCGACATCAAGAAACAAACTTAAACCGGCCTCGGGGTTCTCCATGACCTGGGCACCCCATCCGGCCTCGCGACCGGCATAAAAGCGTTCTCGGCAATGAAAACCGAGCGTTGTAAACAAATTCACCAGGTGGACGAAATTACGCCGCGAACTTCGAAAGGTATGGTGATCGTGATTGGCCCAGCCCAGGCCCAAGATGTCTTGGCGACCCTTCTGCAGCCGACCGATCAGGTTGCGGCTTTGCCAATAGGTGCGCTCACCCAGGCAAACCACTTGAGCGGCCCGATCTTTACCCAGCTGAGTTGTTAACTGTTCGGCAAGACGTTGGGTTTCCTTCCATGCCAAATCTTCATCGGTGCTGCTACGCGGTCGACACTGCCACAGTTCCAGCGCCGCCAAATAATCGCGCAACTCGGCATCGGTCAGCCCCTGAGGCTCAAAGACCCGGCGGACCCTCCGTTCGGCGACCGAAAGCGAAATATCCCCTGTAACCCCTAACAAAGCACGACGATAGGCGCTAAAAGGACTTCCCTCTATCTCAGTGCTAAAGCCGTTAACCTGTAGAAATTCACTAACACACTCAACCAGCAGTGTTACGCCCGACTCTATGCCGGCACTGTCACCGAGCAAGACAATATCCGGCAGCAGAGCCCCCGGATGACTGTAGACCGTCTGCACCATATCCGGCAGCAGCTCAAAACCTAACCCGGAGAGTTGTCGACGTAAGGCTGGGGAATCGGACAATAGCAGGTGATCGACCCAATCGTAAAGCCGGCAACTGGCCTGCTGCAGAAATTTTTCGGACAGGTATTGCAAGTTTGGATTTTTTTCGCAAAAGTCCTCAAGACATTTGAGTACCCATTGCTCTGCTTCGGCGTGTCTCTGCCAAATGAAACGTTGCTCAATCATCATTCTCTCCCTGGGTATTCCGTTGCAGAAAGTCCGGACGCAGATGATCGGTTATCGGCCGGTTATTGAACATCACTCCCGGATTGAACAGATCCTGCGGATCGAAAATATTTTTCAGCTGCCGCATGGTCTCGTAAAGGGCCGAGCCCCATTCCCGCTGCAGGTAAGGAGCCCGCAACCGCCCCATGCCGTGTTCGGCAGATATGGTACCGCCGTGACGAAACACCACCCCATATACCTCATCCGCCAAATGTCGAATATGTTCTGCAAGGTCGGGGCGATGAATATCAAACAACGGTCTCAAATGAAGGTTGCCGCTGCCGGCATGTCCGTAAATTAGGGCCGTCATGCCTTGGCGAACAAAGACCTGTTCCACCTCGGTGACAAAAGCTGCCAGGTTTTCGGGAGGAACACCGACATCGTTGACCACCGACAATGCCCGAAGGTTGGGTGCCGGATGGCGAATCAACCACAACAACTGCTTGCGCAGAGCCCAAATCTCATCCACCTGAGCCGTCTCCCTTGCCACGACCTGCCCCTTGGCCATTCGCACCTGATTGCGTTGTAAATCTCTGCTGACCTGATCCAGCAAAACAAATCGTTCGGGGCCGGTCACTTCGACCAGCAGCAGGTGGGCATCCACTGTCAGACCTGTAGGTAGTTTGGTCTGCTGGCGCAGTATGCGCACCGTCTCCCGGCTGATCACCTCGATGGCGCTCACTTCGACTTCACGTAATACACCCACAGCCCGCATCGCTTCGGCCAAGCGATCGAAATAAAGCAACACCGCTGCTCTTTCCGGCTGATAAATTTCAGCTCGCAGGCTAGCAGACATAACCAGACCGAGGGTACCGACACTGCCGGCCATCAACTGGGCGAGAAGCTGCCCAAAATTCAACTCGCGGATAAAAGCAAACAGATTGTAGCCGCTGGCTATCTTTCTTTGAGCGCGGCTCTCGAGAAAGGTGCGGGCCGCTTCGTCATCCAGCACCCTGGATTGCAACGCGGTTAGTTGCTCTTTAAAGCGCAGAGGGATGGTCTGCTCATCGGCAGTGTTTACCAACTCCCCACGATCAGTAACAAACTCCAGGCTCTCGATAAACCGGTCGATCGAGCCATACTTCAGCGCATGAGGGCCGCTGGCCTTGGTAGCAATATTGCCACCGATGCGGCTGATATCCGCACTGGAGACATCGGCAGGAAGAAAAAAACCCTGCGCCTTTAGATAGCTTTGCAACCGGTTGTGAAAAACTCCGGCACCGACAGAAACCCTTGCCGATTGAGCATCGACGGCAAGCTCCCCGATCCGGTTCCAGGAATCACCGTTTGGTTCACTGGCCGATCCGGCTTCCGGCAGGGCCATCACAATCCCGCTGCCCAAGGCGCTCCCCACGGTGCCTGACCCCCCGCCCCGGGCAGTGATCGGCAGGCCTTCTTCGGCAGCAAACGCGATCAGTCGCTGCACATCAGTCAGATTCGCCGGAAGTGCCACCACCAGCGGATCGATCTGATAGATACTCTGGTCCCGGTTAAAGCGTCGCAAGTCCCGGGCTTCGCTCAGCACCTTGCCCTGCAGCAATTCACCCAGTTTGTCCGCCAGCAATTTTCCCTTTTGTTTCATCAGGGACCTCCGCCGAGGCAAGGGTCGCGATGAATCTCCAGACTACGATAATCACCCCGTTGCAAAACCCCACGCAGAATAGAGAGGCATTGTTCGATTTCCTCGGCACGAACGATCAAATGGGGGCGAAAGCGGATACTGCGACGACCGCAACCCACCAACAACAACTTGTTCTGGAAACAAGCCTTGACCAGCTGATCCCGGCACAGATGATCCGGTGCATCGAAAGCGCACATCAAGCCCAGCCCCCGGGGATTGCTGACTGTCTCGGAAAAATCGATCGCCAACTGCTGCAGTCCAAAGAGCAGTCGTTCGCCCTGACAACGGGCATTTTCCAGCAACTGCTCTTCTTCGATGATCTGCAAAATTTGCCGACAGCGGGCCATGTCGACCAGGTTGCCGCCAAAGGTCGAGTTGATACGGCTACGCTCCTTAAAGACGTGGCAGCCGACCTCATCGATACGCCGTGACGCCAGGATGCCGCAAACCTGGGTCTTTTTCCCAAAGGCCAGGATATCCGGCTTTACATCGAAGTGCTCGTGTGCCCAGAAACGACCTGTGAGACCGACACCGGTCTGTACCTCATCAAATATCAACAGAATGTCATGCTCATCGCAAAGTGTGCGCAAGGCTTGTAAAAATTCCCGCCGGAAATGGTTGTCCCCCCCTTCCCCCTGAACCGGTTCAATTATCAGCGCAGCGATAAAGGGGCCCTGCTCCTGAACGACGCGATCGATCTCCGCCAGCGCCTGAGTTTCCAAGGCAAGAACCTGCGCCAGGTTCGCTTCGTCAAGGGGAAAGCTTACTTTTGGGTTAACGATACGCGGCCAATCGAAGGTAGGAAAAAATTTGATCTTGCGCAGATCGTGGGTATTGGTCAGGGAGAGGGTGTACCCGCTGCGTCCGTGAAAGGCCTGGCGAAAGTGGATCACCTGACCGCCGGAATTTTCCCGGAGACCTGCCATGCGGTTCTTGCGCACTTTCCAGTCGAAGGCTGTCTTGAGGGCATTTTCTACCGCCAGAGCACCGCCATCGATGAAAAAAGCATGGGGTAAATACCCGGGAATCGCCAGCCGGGAGAAGGTTTCGACAAACTCCGCCATGGCGATGGTATAAACATCGGAATTGGAGGGTTTGTTGACTGCCAGCCGACCCAACTGAGCTTCGATATCCAGCAGACGGGGATGATTGTAACCAACCGCCATGGAGGCATACATGGAGAAAAAATCAAGATAGCGTTCGCCGTTACGCTCATCGACGAACCAACTGCCGCTTGACCGGTTTACATCGAGGATAATATCGTAACCCTCCGTCAGCATATGACGGGACAGGATCTTTTTCACGTCATTAGGTTGAATCATGTTGTACCCCACATTTCGAAAAGGTCCCGGTAAGGTTTCAATGCGCAAGAGATTATGCAGTGCCAGGTATGGTGCTGTTCACCTGTTACCGATTACCCATCACGTGTCACGATCGTTACTCGCTTAGCTCGAAGCGGATCCCCTGCGCCAGCGGCAACTCACCGCCGTAGTTAATGGTTACCGTCTGTCGGCGCATATAGACCTTCCAGGCATCAGAGCCCGATTCGCGTCCGCCGCCGGTCTCCTTTTCGCCACCGAAGGCGCCGCCGATCTCAGCCCCCGAGGTCCCAATATTGACGTTAGCGATGCCACAATCGGACCCCGAAGCGGCAAGAAATTTTTCCGCCTGACGCAGATGATCGGTAAAAATTGCCGACGAAAGCCCCTGACGAACATCGTTCTGCAAAGCAATAGCCTCCGTCACTTCGCCGGAATAACGAATAAGGTAGAGAATCGGGCCGAAAGTCTCCTGCTGGACGATGGGGTAATGATTCTCAGCCTCGACGAGAGCCGGGATCACGTAGCAGCCCGACTCATAGCCTTTACCACTCAACACCTCGCCACCGAACAGAAGATGCCCACCCTGCTCTTTTACCGCGGATAGCGCGTCCTGAAAGGCGGTTACCGCTCGAGTATCGATCAGCGGCCCGACATGATTGGTCTCGTCAAGGGGATGACCGATACGCAGCCCTCGATAGGCTTTCAGCAAAGCCCGACTCACCTTTTCATAGATCCGTTCATGAACGATCAACCTCCGGGTGGTGGTACACCGCTGCCCAGCAGTCCCTACAGCCCCGAAAACGACTGCAGGCAGGGCCACCTCCAGGTCCGCGTGTTCCGTTAGAATGATAGCGTTGTTACCGCTTAACTCCAGCAACGTACGTCCCAGGCGCCGTGCCACCACTTCGGCGGCATGACGGCCGGTCGGAACCGACCCGGTAAAGGATATCAGCGGCAACCGCTCATCGTGCAACAAGGTTTCGCCAATAGTGGCACCGGAACCAATCAGCAGAGAAAAGATTCCTTCCGGAAGCTCATTATCCTTCAGCACACCGGCAATGATTTTCTGGACTGCGATGGCCGACAAAGGCACTTGAGAGGAAGGTTTCCAAATCGAGACATCACCGCACACCGCAGCGAGCATAGCGTTCCAAGCCCATACCGCCACCGGGAAGTTGAAGGCGGTGACGATGCCGACGATGCCGAGAGGCTGGTACTGCTCGTACATGCGATGCAGCGAGCGTTCCGAATGCATGCTCAGGCCATAGAGCATGCGCGACTGGCCAACGGCAAAGTCGCAGATGTCGATCATTTCCTGAACCTCGCCAAGCCCTTCCTGCAGCGACTTTCCCATCTCGTAGGAAACCAGGGCGCCAAGATCTTGCTTGCAGTCCCGCAGCCGCAGGCCAATCTGCCTGACGATTTCGCCCCGCTGGGGTGCCGGCCGCTGCCTCCACTCGGCAAAAGCGGCTTCGGCAGCAGCAATGGTCCGTTCGCAAGCGGCCATCGAGGCCGGTCGCACCCCCGCAATGGTTCGCCCGTCGGCTGGTGAAATGCTTTTAAAGCACTGCTCGGCGCATTCCTCGTCCCAATCCTGCCCCGTACAGGCACCGTAATTCACGGCCTCAATATGCAATCGCCTGAGAAAGTCCATCCGTACCTCCCGGCTGCCAAAAGGCTGTTGCTTGTTAGTTTTAGTTTATCAACCGGCAGCTCTCTGGCAACGACCAAAGCTGAGAGGGCTTTTCGACTGAGAACCTAGAGCCATAAACAAACCAACCGTATAGGGGGCTAACTTAGGTCCAAGACGCTATGAAATAGGCAAAGAATAAAAACCAGGGGTATGGAAAGCGATATAGATGGGGGAACCGGAACTACAGAAAGGTCAGTCAATTAATTCTAAAGATATTTATTATTCACCAAGGAATCGTCGCGTAATAAACCTTGTCTCCAAAGGTCTAGAGAAATGAGCGTTTTTCAGGAACGAGTCTCTCAATGTCGCCAAATTTTACACGAATTTCATATCAGCTTTTTTCCGCGCTAACTCTCTTTCCGGCCTTTCCTTTTTCCAACCGAGAGTAATTGCCCTTATAACCCGACAATACCACACTTCAACAACAGGCCAGACTACCGTCCTGCTTCTGTCGATTTTTTTTACACATCTCCACAGGCCCATTGCAATAAAGAAGTACCACTTCCTGAACCAACCTAAGGCCATAGGACAACCCATTGATATTATAATCTTTTTTCTCAGGACACAGCAATCTGCATCACCTTCCATATTGAATGGCACCTTTTTTGCTAAACTCTTATTTCAAAGAGGAAATACCGTAATATAAAATATGAACGGGTAGCTACCAAAAGGAGGGTTTACATGTTTAAGAAATCTGCATTGTTGGCAGTTCTGGCATTGGTGTTGATGGCACCCATGGCGTCGCACGCACTCACTGTTAACTATGATAGTGGCACGCAGTATAACACAACGTCACTTACGGGATTCTCCACCTATGGCGACATGATGGATGGCATGTCTGTGACGGCTTATTTTGCGGCAGGGGGCAGTCAGACCCTCGCTTGGGCAGACACAGTTGCTAATGCTGGTGGAGTCACTGGAACCAGCTGGTCTTTGAGCCAATCCGGAGATACGTATACTAATTCTTGGAGCCTTTCAAGTGATGTAACGTTGTCCCAGCTGGTGATCGATGCTGCACCCGGCGACACCATCTTTGATATCACCTGGAGTGGTTCGGGAACACCGGGTTCAGCGAGTGGCAGAACTTTCACTACCGCTTATACCGGCGATTTAACTGCAACTTACAGAAATCTGCTGAGCGTGGGCGGCAACGACCCGGTAGGCGACCTTTACACCCTGTTGGACCTCGACTTCGGAGCTTCTGGATTCTTGGGTAATCTGAGCTTTATTGCGGATACCGACAATGCAGCTTCTGCCGGGGATGTCGTTCCTGCTGTTCCCGAGCCGTCCACCTTCCTGCTGTTCGGCGGCGGCCTGCTGGGCCTTGGCTACCTCGGCCGTAAGCGCATGAAGAGCTAATTGATCGTTTGAAAACTTACAAACAAAAGGCGACGCACAATGCGTCGCCTTTTGTTTGTCCACCTTCCTGCTATTTCCGCCCTATTCCATATCCGCTGACAACTGAGTCTCTACCTCACGGACAATAAGTCTGTGCCTTGACTCTAAAAAAATAGATTTGGCAAATCCCCGAACGGTACCATCTGCTACGATCTGGAATGAGGGCACAAGACTCTACCTCCAGCCTGCGTCTACATAACTACTTATTACCCCACAGGGGATCGTCGCCGAACTGCTGACGCAGGCGCTCTTCCGGCTGCTGTTCGTAAAATTCCTCTTCGGCAAAGGAAAACCGGTAATCCTTCAAATAGGCAAGCAACAACGCATAGGCGGCGTTGATCTCCTGCATCCTCGCGCTTTGCTCCCCACCGGCATCGGGGTGATGCCGTCGGGCCAGCTCCCGGTAACGCTCCTTGATCTCCTTGAGGCTCGCCCGGTCACCAAGCTCCAGCAGTTGCTGGGCCTCATGCAGTTCGCTAAAGTCCATAGTCAGGCCCTTTCGCTGGATGAGACGACACGATTGTTGACGATAAGCAGCTGATTGGCGTTCAGCGTCCACGCCGACGCAGGAAAGAAAGCCTGCCATATCAACAGCAATCCGGTTCCCGAAATAACGACAGCCATCCTTCCCCAATCTACAGCACGACAGATGCGAACAATACCCGGCAGCATCAGAACGCAGTCCGGTCGAGGGTGACGAATTCATCCAACAAACCGCTGTTGGCCGGATCGCCATCCCACAGGTTCATGATCCGCGAAAGGGATAGCAACGCCAGGGAGTTGCGAAATCGCCCCTCGGCCACCTCGCGACGCATCTCGTCCGTGGTCAACACCGACACGTCTATATCTTCACCTTCATCCAGCTGGCGAGGCTCGGTCAGCCGTGCGTCGCGGGCCAGCCACTGGTGCAGACGGTTGTTCTGATAGGCGGGGTTGGGCTGCACCCAGCCTAGATAGACCCAGTCGTCACTGGTGTAGCCGGTCTCCTCGCGCAACTCCCGCATGGCCGCCTCACAATGAGGCTCGCCGGGGTTGACCAGCCCGGCGGGCAATTCGGTAGTGAACTCGGCGGCGCCAAAGCGGTACTGGCGGACCACCACGATCCTCTTATCGGGTGTCACGGCAGAAATGGTTACCCAGTCGGGCACATCGAGCACCACCGCCTTGAGCGTGGTCCCGTTGCGAGGGTTCTCCATCCAGTCGTAGCGTACCTTGAAAATTGGCAGATCCTCGCCCTCTTCCGAGCGCAACAGTTTCCACGGCCTCTGCCCATTGTTCCTGTCCTCTTCAGTCACTCATTTCTCCTTATCCAGCTTGGCGGCGCAGGTATTCGCTCACCGGTAGATCCTCGATATAGAGTTCTTCCAATACCCCATTGCCCTTACGCACCCGGACCGTGATGTAAGCCTCCTGCTTGTCCCGCCGGCTGTGAGAACGGTAGGCCCGCTCGATCTCGGGGGCCATATCCTCTTCGGCGTAATAGCGGTCGAATGGCAACTTCAAATCCACGTGTTTCTTGTTCCACCAGCTGACGCGTGCTGCCAGATAATCTCCTGTCGTCGGCGGGTCGACAGCAAGGTCACGGCAATAGGCAAAGCCTTCCTCATCGACCGCTAGCAGAGCATAGACCCTCTGGCGTCTCGCCAATTCCATGCCTTCCGGATGGGCAACACGGCTCGCCACCAGATTGAGAGACACATACCGGCCGCGAAAGGGATCGTAGGGATCAACCGGTGCGGTACGAAAACGGTATTGTTTCCCGTGGCGCAGGGTCATTTCCCGGCCGGCGATCATGCTTGCCGGCACCGCCAGTTGCAGCAGAAAAAGTATCGCCAGGGCTAAACCGAGCAGGCGGCTCATACGCTCACCTCCCTTCGTTTTACCAGCAGATTGACACCCAAAAAAGCCAGACCGATCAGGATGAACAATACCCCGCGCACGGTGAAGGGCAGCTGACTGTCGAAGAACCGTACCGCGATCAGGGCGCTGAGGATGCCGAGGCCGGCGTTGATGCGCGGAAGTCCGCCACTCTGCAATCCATCCCGCAACACCAAGCCGCCAAGAAACAGCAGGTAGAGGTTGGCGAGGATCAGACTGATGCCGGTCGCCAGCCGCTGCGGCCCGGCCAGCAGTTGCAAAATAACCAGCGGCGGCGCCAGGCCGAACAGGGTGTCCATCCACTGCCGAGAAGCCAGGGCGCGGGTCAACAGGCCGATGGCCGCCAGCAACAGCACGGCCAGCAGTAGGTATTGGGGCCAGGCTTCCCGGCCGGGGCCAAGCAGGGGGTTAAAAGCAAAACTCCGCCAGACGTCCTTAAGGGTCAACAGCAGCAACAGAGCGACCGTCCCCCAACTGCCAAGCAGACGAAAAGGACGGCCTACTGCCGAAGGGACCGACAGTTGCCCGAACAGCAGGAAGTAAACGGCAAACAGGCTCAGGTAGAGGGGGGCCCAGAAGTCTTCAAAGAAGCTGTAACAGCTGAAACCGAGCCCCACGGCCAGGCACAGGCTCAACATCCAGGCCATCCAGGCTGCCACCAACCGGCGCTGACCGCTGCGTACCAGCTGCCACCAGAAAGGCAGCGGCAGGGCAGCCAACAGCCAGAAAAACATCACCGGCAATCTGTCGAAGGCTCCCAAAACACACCACCAGGTCACCCCGGGCCAGTAGAGCAACGCCGGCAGGGCAGCCCGCAGCAGGTAGACGAGGGGCACCCCGAGCAGCATCCACACCAGCACAAAACGCGGCAGGTCGCCTGAGATGTGATAGGTCTGACCGACCAGGGCGATGGAGGCGCCGACGGCCAGCAATAGAAAGGTCGCCGCCCCTTCGCACCAGGCGATTGACGAGCGGCGCTTGAGCCAGCTCCAACCGGCAACCGCCTGACCGAGGAGCAGCGGTGCAAAAGACAACAAGGTACGCTGCGGCCTGGACAGCTCGGTCCAGTTATGGGCCAGCAGCAGAATGATACCTAAGCCGACCAGCAAAGCGCCGAGAGCGGCGCAAATCACCACGCCCAACGACTTGCGGCGCTGCCGTGGTGCCGGGCCGTAGTGTTCGCGCAGTCGCTCGGCGGTCGTTTCGTCCAGTACCCGGCTGCGTACCAGTTCCGGCAGTTCGCGGTAGAGCCAGGTAATCCCGTCCCTTTTGCTCATGGTCTCGGTTCCCTCCCAGGAATATGTCGCTAAAGACCTCCAGGTCAATTCGGGTTGTCGGCCAGGGCGTTTTCCTTGACTTGTCGCGCCAGCTCTTCGCCACGTTGCCGAAGCATTTGCAAATCGTCCGCAACCGGAGCTCCGCGGAATTCCACCGGCTCCAGGAAACACCAATTCATCTTATGCCGGACGATGATCTCGTCCAGCTCTTTCTGCGCACCGCCTGACCAGCCGTAGCTTCCGGTCCGCAACGTCAGTTTGTTCTTGATCCCTTTGCGTCCCAATTCATCCAAAACTTCGGCCATGGGCGGAAACATCATGTACTCGTAGGTCGGCATGGCCAGGGCAACACCGGTCGACTCCCAGACCGAGGCAAGAATGTCGCTGATATGACTCTGCGGCACCTGGTGCACCACCGTCTCGACTCCCCCGGCGGCGATGCCTTCCAGCAACGGAGCCAGAGCCTGCTCGGTGTTGCCGTACATACTGCCCCACAGGAGCGTCACCTTTGGCTTAGCCGGCCCCTTGGCGAAGGCGGCGAACCGCTCATAGAGGCGAATAATGCGCTGCGGGTCCTTGCGCCACACCGGCCCGTGCCCCGGCGCAACGATGCGCACATCGAGCCCCTGAAGCTTTTCCAGGGCCTTGCACACGGGAATGGAAAATTTCGCAACAATATTCGCGTAATAGCGCAGCCCTTCCCTTTCGTAGAACTGCAGCTGCGCCTCGTCGAGCTGATCATCGTAGGGTGCGTCGTCCATGGCACCGAAGGTTCCGAAGGCATCGCAAGCGAACAGGGTGCCGGTAGACGGCTCATAGGTCACCATGGTGTCGGGCCAGTGAACATTGGGGATCTCCTCGAAGACCAACTTCTTTCCGTTACCCAGGTCGACGCTGTCACCAGACTTGACCACCCGCAGCGGCACATCCAGGTCATAAAAGGCTTTAGCCAGTTCCGCCCCCTTGGCGGTTATCAACACTTCGAAATTGCCGGCTATATTGGCGAAGGATTTGAGCCAACCGGTATGATCCGGTTCGGTATGGTTGATCACCACGTAACGCACATCCTCGATGCGCATGCCAAGCTGTTCGAACTGGGCATAGAGGGTCTCCGGAACGCCGTCCCAGTCGCAGACACCGTCGATGATAGCCACCTGCTCTCCCTTGACCAGGAAGGAGTTCATCGACGCCCCGTGGGGCAGCGGCCAGATACCCTCAAACAGGATCTCCGGACCGATGTTGGCGGAAAGACGGTAAATACCGTCGGTCACTTCGCTGGCTTGCATAATCCTCTCCTTATCATTTTCGCCTATTCGGCACGGCAACCTGGCCATGCCGGCATTGGGATACGAGCAACAATATGAGCCGTTGCCAATTATCAAGCAAAACGGGACATGTTTCAATGCCCTTGATCAATAAGGAGCAGGATCAGCCTATCAACTCCACAACATAAAGCACCAGCACACCAACTGCAGAACCTGCCAGGACAGTGAAGGTCATGAGCATGCCATACACCCGATAGCGGTAATCCTCCTTTTCCCGGCTGACGCCGTGTGCATGAGCGAGCCGCCCCAGCAGCAGGCAGGCACCGAAAAGATGGATGAGAAGAAAATGCGCTCCCTGCAGTTCGAACAAAAAGATCAATAACAGAGAAAGGGGCACGTATTCGGCGAAATTTCCGTGAACCCGCATGGCCCGGTGCATCGTCGGATTGCCGCCGGCGCCGATGGCGATTTTCAGCTGGCGGCGCAGTTTGATGGTGCGCATGCTGAGTCGCAAAAATACCAGGACCAAAAGGGCAGCGTAAAAAGGCGTCACATGCATAATTTCGATCTCCTCTGGTTTATGCAGCCGAGCGAGTAATCACTTTCCAGGTTTTATATCGTCTATTTCATGCTATCTATGAAAGACATGGAACGCAATGCAGAGGAAAACATACTTCAGCGTATCGAATTACACTGGACCGACATCACCAGCCTGGAAGTCGACGCCATCGTCAACGCCGCCAATGCCTCCCTGTCCGGCGGTGCCGGGGTCGACGGGGCTATACACTGGGCGGCCGGTTCCGGACTGGCGGAGGAATGCCGACACCTGGGCGGCTGCCCTACCGGCGAAGCCCGCCTCACCAGGGGCTATCGGCTACCCGCCCGCTACGTCATTCACACCGTCGGCCCGGTCTACGGCCTCGATCTCAAACCGGAAGAGTTGCTCGCCTCCTGCTACCGCCGCAGCCTGCAGCTGGCAGCAGAGCACAACATCCGCAGCATCGCCTTTCCGGCCATCAGCTGCGGGGTCTACCGCTTCCCGGTGAAGAAGGCCTGCGCCATCGCCCTGCGCACTATTCACGACTTTCTGCAGCAATGCGACGTCATTGAAAAAGTCATTCTGGCGGTCTACTCAGCGGCCCATTATGAAGTGTACAAGGAACAGCTTGATCGGCTGCGCCAGGGGACCCTGTAATCCCCGCAGTCTACCATCACCAGTTACCTTTCCCACCCTCTGCAGAGACCGGCCTGACTCTCCCCTCCGACGCGCATCAAGAACCTTGCCGCCAGCCCCTGGCCTGTGGTACCAATGCGCATCATTTTATCAGAGAGGCGCCATGATTCACCTGACCAATATTTCCAAACAGTACGGTTCGCAGATCCTTTTTCTGGGGGCCAGTTTTCAGATTCCCGCCGGCACCCGCACCGGGTTGGTCGGCCCCAACGGAGCCGGAAAGACCTCGGTATTTCGTTTAATTACCGGCGAGGAATCCATCGACAGCGGCGAGATCACTTGTGCAAAGAAGACCGTTATCGGCTATTTTTCCCAGGATGTGGGCGAGATGGCCGGCCGTTCAGCCCTTGCGGAAGTAATGGCCGCCTCGGCCCGCACCATGGAGTTAGGCCGGCAGATCAGTGAGATGGAAGCGGCCATGTGCGAACCGATGGCCGATGACGCCCTGGCAACGCTGCTGGAACGCTACGGCGAGGCTCAGGAGGAATTTGAGCACCGCGGCGGTTACGATCTGGAGAGCCGAGCCCAGACGGTGCTCACCGGTCTTGGCATCGGCCCGGAGGCCTACGACCGGCCGGCGGAATCTTTCAGCGGCGGGTGGAAGATGCGCATCGCCTTGGCCCGCATCCTGACCCTCAATCCTGACGTGTTGCTCCTCGATGAACCGACCAACCATCTTGATGTCGAGTCGATCATCTGGCTGGAAAACTGGCTGTCCGAAGATTACAAGGGCGCGGTACTGATGACCAGTCACGACCGTGACTTCATGAACCGGCTGGTGTCGCGGATCATCGAGGTCGGAAATCAAACCGTCACCACCTACGGCGGTAATTACGACTTTTATCTGCGGGAACGGGAGATCCGCCGTGAGCAGCTTATCGCCAGTCACCGCCGACAGCAGGAGATGCTGGCCAAGGAAGAGGAATTCATCGCCCGCTTCGCCGCCCGCGCCTCCCATGCCGCCCAGGTCCAGTCACGGGTCAAGAAGCTGGAGAAGATCGAGCGCATCCAGCTGCCGCCGGAGCAGAAAACCATCCGCTTCGAATTCGCCGAACCTCCCCGCAGCGGCGACGATGTGGTCGCCATGAGAGATCTGGCCAAGGCCTGGCCAACCCCCGAGGGCGGAGAGCACCCGGTATTCAGCGGTATTTCAGGACTCATTCGACGGGGCGAAAAGATTGCGATTACCGGTGTCAACGGCGCCGGAAAGTCGACCTTTCTCAAGGTATTGTCCGGCCAGACCGAGCCCACTTCCGGCACCGCAACCATCGGCGCTAACGTTCAGCTGGGCTACTTCAGCCAGCATTCCATGGATATCCTCGATCCCGCCAAGACTGTCTTCGAAACGGTCAGCGAGGCCCTTCCCATGGCCACCGTCGGCGTGGTGCGCAACCTATGCGCCGCCTTCCTGTTTCAAGGCGACGATGTGGAGAAACGCATTTCCATCCTCTCCGGCGGCGAAAAGAGCCGGGTGGTTCTGGCCACCCTGCTGGCCCGGCCGATCAACTTTCTGGTCCTCGACGAACCGACCAACCATCTGGATATCGTTTCCCGGGAGATTCTGCTTGAAGCCCTGCAAGGCTTTGCCGGTACCGTGGTACTGGTCAGCCATGACCGCCATTTCCTTCGTTGCCTGGTGAACAGGGTATTCGAGGTTGATCACGGCCAGATGCTGAGCTATGAGGGGGATTACGACTACTACCTGCATAAATCGGGTCGGGAAGCATTATCGGAACCACTCCCTGCAGGCCAATAAGCCATAATAAACTCAGACAAGGACTTCCCTGAAATGCCTGGAACTGAAAAAAAAATGACCCTGCAAATTCTGACCGATGAAACCGGGCTTCAACAGGGGCAGGTTGAGCAGACAGTAGCCCTGCTGCAAGAAGGGGCCACAGTGCCCTTTATCGCCCGCTACCGCAAAGAAGCCACCGGAGAGCTGGACGAGGTGCAGATTCGTCTGCTACAGGAGCGTCTCGAATACCACACCGAGCTGAACAAGCGCCGGGAGACGATCCTCAAGTCGATCGACGAGCAGGGCAAGCTGACCACCGAATTACGCGGTAAGATCGAGACCACCCGCCAGAAGACCGAACTGGAAGACCTCTACTTGCCCTACAAGCCCAAACGTCGGACCAAAGCGTCTATCGCCCGGGATCGGGAGTTGGAGCCGCTAGCCGAGCAACTGTTGGCGGCAAGTGGAAGCGGCCAGACGGCCGAGGAACTGGCCAATGCCTTTGTCAACCCGGAACTGGAAGTAACAACGGCTGAGGATGCCCTCACCGGAGCCGGCCATATCCTCGCCGAAAGATTTGCTGATGAGGCCGCGGCCCGCGCTCTGGTCCGCGAGCTGACCTGGCAGCAGGGGCTGTTCTGTTCCCAGGTAGCCCGGGGCAAGGAAGGCACCGTCAGCAAGTTTGAGATGTATTACGATTTCAGCGAGCCACTGCGGCAGATCCCCTCCCACCGTATGCTGGCCATGCGCCGGGGCGAAAAGGAAGACATCCTGCGCCTGAGCATCGAAGCCCCGGAGGAAGATATTCTCGGCCGTCTGTCGGCCCTGTTCGTGCCGGGAGAAAACCGTTTCGCCAACCTGTTGCGGGAGGTGGTAACCGATGCCTACCATCGCCTGCTGGCCCCGTCCATCGAGGTGGAATTGCGCCTGCAGGCGAAAACCGCCGCCGATGACGAAGCCATACGGGTCTTCGCCGAAAATCTGCGCAACCTTCTCCTTGCCCCTCCAGCCGGCAGCCATCGGGTGCTGGGCGTCGACCCCGGCCTGCGCACCGGCTCCAAGCTGGCCGCCGTCGATGCCACCGGCCAATTTATCGAGCATGTCAACATCTATCCCCATGCCGGAGGTGGCGCCAAGGTTGAGAGCGCCCGCCACGAACTGCTGCGCCTGGTTAAATCCCACGATATCGAAATGGTGGCTATCGGCAACGGTACCGCCGGTCGCGAGATGGAGCAGTTCGTCCGCCACTCCCTTAAAGAGGACGGCCTCAAGCTGCCGGTAGTCATGATCAGCGAGGCTGGTGCCAGTGTCTATTCGGCGTCGGATATCGCTCGCGAGGAGTTCCCCGATCTCGACTTGACCGTGCGCGGCGCCATCTCCATCGCCCGGCGCCTGCAGGATCCCCTGGCCGAGCTGGTCAAGGTCGATCCCAAGAGCATCGGCGTCGGCCAGTATCAGCACGATGTCAGCCAGGCGGCCTTGAAAAAGGCCCTCGACGAGGTGGTGGAATCCTGTGTCAACTACGTCGGGGTCGACCTGAATACCGCCAGCTGGGCCCTGCTCAGCTTCGTCTCGGGGATCGGCGAATCGTTGGCCAAAGCCATCGTCCGCCATCGCGACAGCGAGGGAGCCTTTGCCCAGCGCAAGCAACTGCTCAAGGTAGCCCGCTTCGGCAAGAAGGCCTACGAGCAAGCCGGAGGATTCTTGCGGATCAGAAATGCCGAGCAGCCCCTCGACAATACCGCCGTCCATCCGGAGCGTTACACGCTGGTTGAACAGATGGCGGCGGACCTTGGCGTTTCCCTGCAGGAACTGATCGCCAAACCGGCGCTGCTCGACAAAATCCAACTGGAGCAGTATGTCGGGGAGGATATCGGTCTGCCGACCCTACGGGATATTCTGGCGGAATTAAAGAAGCCGGGCCGTGACCCCCGCGAAAGCTTTGTCACCGCCAGCTTCCGCGAAGACGTGCAGGATATCAAAGATCTGCAGGAAGGGATGACCCTCAACGGCATCGTCACCAACGTCGCCGCTTTCGGCGCCTTCGTCGATATCGGCGTACATCAGGACGGTTTGGTGCATATCAGCCAGCTCGCCGACCGCTTCGTCAAAGACCCCAACCAGGTGGTCAAGGTCGGTCAGCAGGTTCAAGTGCGGGTGATGTCCGTCGATCTGCAACGCAAGCGGATCGGCTTGACTATGCGCAGCGGTAAGTTGGAGAAGCAGCCGGAAACGAAGGAACGGAGCAGAAAAACGCGACCCGAGGAAAAGGCCGCCAAACCGGTGACCGACCTGGCGGCGGCACTTGAGAAGTCCGGGTTTCGGGTTAAGAAGAGGCAGAAACACTGAGTGCAGGCTCCTCAATACCGCATGAGACAATAAAGAAGGGGGCGTGCCGTATGGCCGCCCCCTCTTTTTATCTTTGTTAAAACAGAAACCCGTAATTTTGCCTTTGCTCGCCACGATTGCAGTTCATAAAAATCCATCCCCGGAAAAAGGAAAGATTCAAGAACATCACAACTTCCCTCTGAGGTAGGGAACGATTAACCGAGACCGGCGCCCACTCGGTAGAGGCGATAAGTTTCCTGCATGGCCTTCTGGAATGGAAAGTAGCTATAATTCAACAACTGTTTGCTGCGTTGGCCGGAATAGAGCAAATCCTCGTCTAAGGGGAACGGTAGAGGAATTCTCTGCGCCTCTATCTCAGAAATGGGCAACACTTTGACAGTAAAATTGACACCAGTAACCTGTTTGAAGCATTCGACCAGCGACGAGTAGGACAACACTTCATCGCCGGAAGCATTGAAAATCTCTCCGTAAGCCGTCGGGTTGTCAATGCAGGCGGCAGTGATAAACGCCACATCCCATACCGAGACAAAACTAAACCGCGCCGGGGGTTCGTGATCGGGAATCACCACCACATTGTGCTTCAGAATCTCTTCGAAGAAATAGCTCTCGCGCGGTGCATAGTTGTATTTACCGAAGATGAAGGTGGGGCGCACGATGGTATAGGCGATATTTCGCATGCCACACTGCTCGATCACCGCCAACTCAGCCAACCGCTTGTGAAAACCGTAGTCGGCGGCCGAGCCCAGTTGCGGTTGGCTGGCGATGAGGGTTGCGCCCAATTCGTCAATGGGCTGCTGAGAAGAAGGTGCGTAAACCGAAGCGGTACTGATATAGATGTATTGGGTCAGCGTGTGACTGGAAAGTGCCTTAAAGGTTTTTTCTATGTCTTTCGGCGTGTAGGCGCAAAAATCAATCACCGCCTGCCAGGGCACATCGGGAACCACCTTGCGAAGCAGGTCTTCATCGTTACGATCGCAGCACAGGTGGGTGACGCCTTCCAGCCGCATAGGGAGGGTCCCGCGGTTAAGTGCATAGATATTATATTTGTTCAGTGCCAGAAGTTTTTCAATAAAAACACGACCCACAAAATAGCTGCCACCGATAACAAGAATATTCGGTCGAAGAGGCATGGCGTTCTCCTTAAGCAGGGTCTGAAGGATTGAGCGTTACATCATACTCAACAGCAGGGACTGGGATCGGCTTTGTCTTTGCTGCTCGAGCACTCACCAATCAGACCTGGCTTAATCGACTTGGTCCTCAATGGTGCATAACCCCATCAAGCGCAACGCCAGGGCATTTTCTACGGTAGTGGAATAACGCCAGGA
This sequence comes from Syntrophotalea acetylenivorans, assembly GCF_001887775.1. Lineage (NCBI taxonomy): Bacteria > Pseudomonadati > Thermodesulfobacteriota > Desulfuromonadia > Desulfuromonadales > Syntrophotaleaceae > Syntrophotalea > Syntrophotalea acetylenivorans. Next base: position 3,005,208 of record NZ_CP015519.1, on the reverse strand, counting down.
GTAGAGCTTCACGCTCAACTTTCCTGTATCCAGATATGTGCATTTTTTCCAGAGATCAGGGTGGTTGGCCCTGACAGTGTCTCGCTGGAGGAAAGTAAGGGATATGATCTTCTTCATCTTTGTTCTCCACGGCCTGATTGGGTGTCGGATGTTGCCGCTTGATGGTTATTCCAGTGTGGCTATGTTACCAAATTTCGGCCGATAGCTCTCGGCCAGATCCCGGTCCTTGGTGGTACTGATCCACAGCGTAGGAATCCCGGGGTCGATTTCCGGGCTGTTGCCCTTAAGGTCGGTCAGGTAGATCAGACATCCGGCATTGGGAACGTTTTTTATCGCCCATTCGAAAGGCGGACACAAATCGGTACCGCCAAAGCCCGTGGTTTTAAGCTGCACGGGATACTCGTCCGGGGTAATGGTCTGAGTATCAGATATCTCGCTGTCGCAGTATACCACGTTGACCGTTGCGGGATAGCTGAGCAGGATATCATTCAACTCGGCCTGAAACTGATTGAGCTCTTTTTGCATGATCGAGCCGGAAGTGTCTATGGCCAGCACCAAGGGCTTGAGGCCATCGGAGCGAAAACTGGGTAGATAGAGACCGTCGGCGATATGACGCCGGTTGGGCTGTCTCCAGGAATAATCGGTACGCGCCGAGTGATCGATGAAAGACCGCAGCATTTCCCGCCAGTCGAGTATCGGATGGACCAACTCGTCAACCAGGCGCGCCAAGGATCCGGGCAACTTGCCCTGAGCTTTAGCGGCCTGGGCGGCCTGTTGGATGGCCACGGTGATTTCTGCTTCTGCGCGGTCCCGTTCCGCCTTGGTCAAGGGATTGCCGTATTCGTCCCGGGCATCTTCGAAACTGCCGCAGCCTCCGGGATCCCCTTCCTCCAGATCGTCGTTGCGTTCGACTTCGCCGTCTTCATCGCTCGGCGAACCGGGCAAGCGATCGTAGATCTGTTCCGCAGCCAGGTTGTGAAAGTCCTTATGGTACAGAGCCTTGGGCAGCATGCTGAGGCCGGCATCCTTAAGGATGCCGTTAATAGCATAATCGCCGGCCTTGTTGAAACGACCCTTATTGCGGGCACTGCGCCGTAAGGGGTGAAAGTGAGCGACGTGCATCACCAGGTGGGCGAGGACGAACACGATCTGATCGACCTGCAGCGAGTTAATGAAGTTGGGGTTATAGCGGATCTGTCGACCGTCGGTGCAGGCAGTTTTGATCTCTTCATCCTCATGCAATTTCATGCGCAGCAGCAAAGTAGCGAAAAACGGGTGATCAAGTACCGTCCTTGCAATCGCTTTTGCCAGCTTTGGGGATTTTTTCATCGCTTTGCCTTCCCAAGTGGGCTAGTTCAAGAATGCCGATAGTCTTGCGGCAGAAACAGTTGAATTAAAAAGACCTACTGGGCGATCACAGCAGCAGATCGCCGTTTTCTTTGGCCCATTTGGTGAATTCCTTGCTGGTCGCCAGCTTGGGTTGGGCTTGCAGCGCATCGCGCAGCCAGACCACTTGAAATTCTGAGGGCAATCGCTTCATGTAGCGAAAAGCCGGCGAAGCATTTTCTTCCGTAATTTTTCGGCTCATGGCACCGCAAAGGGCGTAAAGAACCGAAGGTTCTTCGGGGACGTCCGATTTATCCGGATCGAGCATAATCGATTCGATGTCCGGCAAGTCACGATAAATATGCAGGAACGAAGTAAATTCAGCAGCGGCTCCGAAGCCCAATGCCCCAGCAAAAAAAGGCAGTTCCGCCTCTAAAGGGAGCTTGCCCATAAACTGGCCGACACTGGCCCAGACCCGTGGGCAGGGAAAGGAATTGCCCTGGGCTTTGGGATCAAAATGATGCAGCAGATCGGGCCGCAGGCGCAAGAAACCGATAATTTCCGAGGGCACGTCGTTATTCATAGCCCAGGCGCACCATTCGTCCAGGTCGGTAGCCAGTTCGAGATGAGTCGCAAAACGGGAACCGAGCGCCTTGCTGATTTTCCGACTAAAGGTACCGTCCGTCACCCGGTTGCCCGCAGCCAGAATTCTCCAGCCGTCAGGCAGGGAATATTCACCGAGTTTACGATCCAATACGAGCTGCAGCAGCGAACTCTGCACCGATTCAGGAGCCTGGGAAAGTTCATCGAGGAACAGCAATCCCTCTCCTTCGGTGGGCAGGAAGTTAGGAGGGTTCCAACGGGTCGTGCCATTTTCAACAGACGGGACGCCGCGCAGATCGACGGGGTCCAGCAGGACCGCTCGCACATCGATCAGCGGCAGATCCAGATCCGCAGCCACCTGAGCCACGATTTGGGACTTGCCGATTCCAGGGGGCCCCCAGAGGAACATGGGCACGTTCACATCAAGCCCGCTTTTGAGAATCGCTATAGCCAGCGATGGTTTAACGCTTACTGAAGTCTCCATACATGTCTCCCTTTGAGGCCGTCCCGGTGTGTAGGGTTCGTATTTTTGGCATTTGGGGTATTTTTTTGTTTTAAAGATATAAAATAACGGGTAGGAGCTGCCTTGATCAATGTCAATTTCAGGTGGGTCTGTTAAAGGATCCCTACTGACAAGTTGATGCCCCACGCAGTGGAGCCATTTTTGCCTACTTTTGTTGCTTGGACAAAAGTAGGGCGTCTGGCGGGACGCGACCCGCCGGATCTGAGGCTTTTCACGACCTGCTGGAATCTAAAACTGTAACTTCGACTTTACCGCCAAATCACCACCGCAGGCTTGCGCACAGGAACCCGTGCATATTCCATTTCCGGATGGCTGATCATCAGGCCGCCGATCATGCGATGACCGGGCGGCAGGTCGAGAGCTCGTGCAATCCCGGAGGAACTGTGCACCGCCTGATGAAGAAAACCGGTCAACAGGTTCCGAGACCGAAGGAGAGTACGGCAAGCTCCAGAGTCACCAGAAGCTCTCTGTCCCGACGTCGGAATGGTAGCACTTCAATTTTGAGGCCAGCTAGTTAAAAATACCGCAACACAGGTCCAAGTTTATCAAAAATCCGCGCTTCAAAACGAAGAACACCCTTATTTTCTAAATCAGCCGACTCAAAAGGATGACCCGGGCTGCTTGAGAAACTCGACCTCCTCCGGCGTGGACTCACGACCGAGGATCGCGTTGCGATGGGGGAACCGGCCGAACCGCTCGATGATGGCGCAGTGCCGGATGGCGAAGTTCAAGAAGCCCGCAAAGAACTGTTTCCTGCTTTCGGGAACTTCAAGAACCAATTCCTGAAAGAGATCGACGGAACGATGTTGGTGCTCAAGTACCTCGGAATGTTCCAAAGGCAGATAGAAGAACACTCTATGGATGGGTTTCAACAGACGGTCTTCCCCCGAAGCCAGCCCCTTAAGGCTCAACTCCAGAGCGATGCCATCAAAAGCGAAAGCCTGCGGTTGGCCACGATAAATGTTGCGCGGAAACTGATCGGTGAGCAGGATTAGAGCCAACCTGCCGTGAACCGTCGACTTCCAGTTCCCGAGAAAGCCCCTGCCGGCCGCAAGGACCAATGGTTTGAACCGCTCGCGGATTTCCTTATCGGTTTGGGGGGCCTTGGACCACCAGAGGGAAGCACGCTCCTTTGCTAATCCGGGGTCATCAGGGTCTCTGCCGAACCAATATCTGAGTACTGTGTGTCGATCTTCCATTGAATTCCGGGATGGGAATGATGTTGGCCCAAACAGGGGCGTGGTTTTCTTCAGGTGCTAAACAACATGTGAGCCAATCACCCGCAGCATCTCATCGTGAATCCGGCCGTTACTGGCCAGGACTTGCCCATCGCAAATGCCGCTGGGATTATCCTTGAAGTCGGTGGTCTTGCCCCCCGCTTCCTGGACAATCAGCAAGCCCGCCGCCACGTCCCAGGGTTGCAACTCATATTCCCAAAAACCGTCGAAGCGCCCCGCCGCCACGTAGCAAAGATCCAGAGCTGCTGCGCCGTCCCGGCGCACCCCGTGGCAGTTGCGGTAAAAAGTTTCGAACAGGGTCATGGAATGCTCCCAGTGTTCGCCGAACTCATAGGGAAAGCCGGTAGCTACCAGGGCTCTGGATAGTTCGCAGGTTGGGGAAACCTCGATCGGTTTTCCGTTGAGATGGGCACCGTCCCCTTTTAGGGCAGAAAAGAGTTCGTCCAGAACCGGATTCAGCACCAAGGCGGCCACCGTCTCCTGACGATATTGCACGGCGATGGAGACGCAGTAAAAGGGGTAGCCGTGGACGAAGTTGGTGGTGCCGTCGAGGGGGTCGACCACCCAGCGATAATCGCTTTGAGCCTCCTTTTCGCCCGATTCTTCGGCCAGCACCGCATGGTCGGGGTAGGCCTGACGGATACCTTCGAGAATGATTTTCTCCGCCCGCCGATCAACATCAGTGACCATGTCGGCTCGGCCTTTGTAATCCACCTGGCGCAGTTGCGATGCCGATTGGCGGATGTGTTCGCCGGCCTTCTCAGCCAAAATACTTGCCGTTTCGAGAAGTTCTTTCATCGCACCTTCCATAAACTATCAGTCGCTTGCATTTGATGCGTTGCCGCAAAAAAGGCCGCATCGAAATGCGGCCTTTTTTGTGTGTGGTGGAGGTCTCTATTTTGCCAGTTTAAGTGCTTCGACCTGCCCTTGGCGGGCATAGTCGGCGGCTTCAGCCAAAATACGGGCCGCTTCCTGTGGGGCGTGGAATCCCATGGAGTTTTCTGCGGCAATATAGTCAAGTCGCCATTGCGCCTTACGTTGGAATTCAAGCGCAGGTTTGAGCTGTTCACTGGTCGCCCCGGCGCTCTTGGCTTCCTGAACCGCATCAAGCAGCCCCATCAGTGCCGTTCCGCCACGTTGCAGCAGATCGAAGTTCTTCTGTTGGATAGAATCAACCCGGGCGAGGAGTTCCTTTTCGTTGGTATGGTGGCAGGTCTGGCAGGCCCGGTTAACATTTAACAACGGGCTGCGCACCCAGTGGTCGGAAACCTTGGATGCTCCATCGCGCTGGTACGGCATATGGCAGTCGGAGCATGAAACGCCGCTGCGAGCATGTATACCCTGACTCCACAGTTCAAATTCCGGATGCTGTGCCTTGAGGATTTCAGCACCGGATTCCTTATGTTTGTAGTCGTAGAAACGTGCCCCGCTGGTCAATTTGGTTTCGTCCCAGTCCTTTTCGAGATCTTCCATCTTCAGGCCGTTGCTCCAGGGAAAGGTGAGCGGAAAGTCGGAAGAACAGTAGTATTCCACGTGACACTGGCCACAGGCAAAGGAGCGCAATTCGTTGCGAGTAGCATCGACATTCGGGTCATAGGGCTTGGAACGCGAACCCTTTCGCCAGATATCTATAGAAGGGATGGCCGGAACCGGTGCATCGGATTCCGCAAGACGCTGCACTCCGACAATAAAGGCCGGGCGGGTTACCCGGACCTGCATCGTATCGGGGTCATGACAGTCGACACAAGAGACCGGGTGTGCATGCCCCATCTCATGGACCATTTTATTGAGTTCCTGATACGACATGGCGTGGGTTTTGTTCATACCCGCCAGAGCATCACCATCGCCGAGTTCACGGTACACGGGCATGATCGAGGCGTGGCAGTGCATGCAGGAGCCCGACTGCGGTTTGGTTTGTCGCTCGGTCTGTTCCTGGTCGGAAAGCATGAATGCGTGGCCGCGGCGGTCGCGATAATCGATGGAGAAGGCGTAGCCGAGGAACATGCGCTTAAGCCACGGATCACGCTCTATCTTTTCTTCGGGCAGCGCTTCGCTGCCGCCGTGGCCTCCGAAACGTGTGCGGGTGGCAATTGCAGTGCGTTTATAACCATCGTACTGCTTCGGCCAGTTTTTTCCCCATATTGCTGGATCGGTCGTATCCTCGTTTACTTCGACCAACCGCAAATACGGCGATCTGCCTTCGCTCTTGCGCTCGAAAACATTGGTCAGCAATGCGGTTACCGCCACAGCAGCAATTGCGACGACCACTATCAGCCCAATGAAAATTCCGAGACCGCGGCGTTTTTTGCTCAGGTCACTCATGGCCTATCCTCTCCCTTTCTTCTCCCCGATCCGCTCCGCCGATGCTTGTCGGCAATTCACCGTGACCTACTGAAGCATGGCAATGGACGCAGCTGACTGCATCGGGATTGGTTATATCCTGCCGGAACATTTCATGAACCATATCTTCATGGCACTTGACACAATTGCGCTGAAGAATTTGGCGGTTCTTTCCCTTGATCATGATGGGCTCTTGAAAATCCTGCAAAGTGAAGCCCTTTGAGTGGTGCCAGCCGTTTTCCGCCTTGGCGATGTACTTCCCAATAAAATCGTGTGGGAGATGGCAGTCGACACAAGTGGCGGCCGCATGATGGCTGGACTTCTGCCACGAATCGTATTGAGGCGTCATAATGTGGCAGTTGACACAGGCCTTGGGTTCGGCGCTGAGGTAGGAAAGGCCCTTGGCATATTTAAAGGTATAGGCTCCGGTTCCGGCAACAACGCCGATCAACACCGCGAGTACCACTGTTTTTTTGTCCAATGCCATCACTCCCCCGACTCCCGTGCAATCATCGCCTCAGTCAATACTCTACTATAAAACACCACTTTATGAAGAAGACGCAAGGTTATATGGCGCTCAGAAAGGATTTTTTCGCGGCTGATTTAAACACCGCAAACACGGCCTTAAAATCGCTTGCCCCGGACCAAGGAATACGTATTAGAGACAGACCAACAGCTCTATTTGTCAAGTCTTCTCCCACCGTTATTTGCATTTGGATTTTCGGCAGTACTTTCGTTTCCGGCCGTGCCCCTTGTCTCGCTCTTGCCGTTCAATCGTTGGGGTCAGGGGCAACCTCGGTGGGGCCTTTGATCAGTACGCCCCACGCATCGGAGCCTAAATTCGCCGCATTGGCTTCATCGGTGTCGATATGCATATCGAGGGCGTAGCTCTTTTTGACCCGCACCAGCACATCATCGTATATGATCCCGCGCTCGCCGCCCACGCGCACCATCACCATTTGCCCATCCTCAACACCTAAGCGCTTGGCGTCGGCCGGTGTCATATGGATATGTCGCGCCGCCTGAATCACGCCTTGTTCGAGCTCCACGGCACCGTGAGGGCCCTCGAGGCGGATACCAGGCGTGCCCTCGAGCTTACCCGAGGCGCGGACCGGTGCATCAACGCCGAGTTTGAACTCGTCGGTGCGGGATATTTCAAGCTGCGTCTCTTCGCGCTCGGGGCCGAGCACCCGCACGCGCTCAATACGACCTTTGGGTCCGCAGACGGAGACAGTCTCTTCACAGGCAAACTGCCCGGGCTGGCTTAACGCCTTGGCGGGGGCAAGCTGATGGCCGGCGCCGAAGAGCGCCTCGACATCTTCGCGACAGAGGTGAATATGGCGTACACTGGCGCTGATGGGAATACGAAGTTCCTCACTCATCGACAAGCCTCTCTCTTAGCGCCGCACGATACGAACGCGGCCATTGTAGTTATCGAGCACACAGGTGACAGGAATCAGAAACTTTTGAATTCTTGATACAGTATACTGAATTTCTGAAAATTAAAGAAATTCTCCCAGGAACTTCGAACTAACGTTAAGAAACAGAGGCCTGTCCTTATTTTTTCTAAGTGCTTACCTCTCGCATAAATAAGCCATACCCAATGAAGCAAAAAACATTCTCTTGCGCCACCTTCCGGTTGTCAACCTAAAAACCAACTCCGCCCCTTCCACCCTGCAACGGAAAGTTGTTATAATGACAGCAACTTTTCACCCGCCACAAATAATCCATATCGGAGCCCACCCATGAACCCTGCCGACCTGCCCGGTCCGATCCTGATCGTCGAAGACGACCGCAACACAGCGGCGTTGGTGACAACCTACCTGGAAAGAGAAGGATTCACCACTCTGAAGGTGCATGACGGTGCGCAAGCTCTGGAAACGGCACAGAAGGAAAAACCCGGCTTCGTAATCCTGGATGTAATGCTGCCGGGGATGGACGGTTGGGAGATTTGCCGGGAATTGCGCAAGGTATCAGACGTACCGATATTGATGCTGACCGCTCGTGAGGAGGAAATCGACCGGGTGCTGGGTCTATCCCTGGGGGCAGACGACTACGTAGTTAAACCTTTCAGCCCCCGGGAGCTGGTGGAGCGAGTCAAAGCCATCCTGCGTCGAATGAGGCCCGCCGCACCACCTAAAACCGATGTTCCCAATGTTCTTATACACGATGGTTTGACCCTCGACCTGGAAAAGCATCGGGTGACCGTGGATGATCAACCGGTGACCCTGACGGCCGTTGAATACAAGCTTCTCTACGCTCTGATGCGTTCGCCGGGCCGGGTATTGAGCCGGGAGGAACTGCTGAACCGACTCTATGATCACGGCGAGGCGGTGATCGACCGGGTGGTGGATGTGCACATCGGCAAGTTGCGCCAGAAGATAGCGGACGATCCCAATGCGCCCCGCTACATTCACACGGTGCGTGGTTTCGGCTACCGGTTCGCCGACGAGGAAGGGTGAGTCCATGAAAGAGCCGATCAAACAGCGCCTGCTCTGGAAACTGCTACTGGTCAATGTGGTGCCGGTGATTGCCGTAATAGTACTAACTATCTGGCTGGCCATCGACCGCCTGGCGGCGAACTATTTCATGGTACTGATGGATGACTACATGATCGAACCGGTGGAGACCCATCGCGCCTTTCTCACCGCCATCAACTACTATCTGCTCTGGGCCAGCTTGGCCGGCCTGCTGCTTGCGCTGCTGCTCAGCTATCTGCTTACTCGCCGAGTGCTGCGCCCCCTGTCGCAGATGGTGACGGCGACCCGCGAAGTGGCCGCCGGCAACTTCACCACCCGTGTCGAGGTCAAGGTTAACGATGAAGTCGGAGAGCTGGGCAGTGCCTTTAACTCCATGGCCGACAGCCTGGAACGGGTAGAAAAGCTACGCAAGACGATGGTCGCTGATGTGGCCCACGAACTGCGGACCCCTTTAACCAACCTGCGCGGCTACCTGGAAGGTCTTAGCGACGGGGTTTTGCCGCCGGAGAAGCAAACCTTCGCCATGCTGCAAGAGGAGAACCTGCGCCTGGTGCATCTGGTCGAGGATCTACAGCAGCTGGCTAAGGCCGACGCAGCCGATGCCTACCTCAACAGACAAGAGCTGGACTTGGGCGATTTGATCGCTGAAATGCTGGCCCTCTACCAGCCTAATTTCGAAGAAAAGAGCATCGTGGTTTCTCGCACCATCAAGCCACAGGCAAACCGCATCAGCGGCGACCGCGATAAGCTACTGCAAGCGGTCCGCAATCTACTTGAAAACGCCTGGAAATACACTCCCGCCGAAGGAAACCTGACAGTCGAAACCGAGGAGACCAAAGGGGGAGTCACAGTGGCTTTCACCAACAACGGCGCCCCTATCGCCGCAAAGGATCTGCCCCTGATCTTTGAGCGGTTCTACCGCACCGATGCTTCCCGCTCCCGCGAAGCCGGCGGCGCCGGCCTGGGTCTGGCCATCGTCAAACAGATTATCGAAGCCCACGGCGGCAAAGTCGGCGCAGAAAGCGATGCCGACCGGACGCGTATCTGGTTCTGGTTACCGGGCAAGGGCCGTGACGAGTAATCTGTGCTGGGTAAGAGCAGTTACGCCCTCCCCCTACCTATCGCTCCGATCTCGCCCCGGGGTAAAATAATCGGATAGCTTTACACAATCTTTACCAATCCTTGCCCGCTCCTTTACCGGCTTGCGTTAAGGTGCAAATAACCATAAATGAAAGCAAGGAGGTTTAACAATGGCCTATCGAAGCATCTTTCAGTTGTTCTTTTTCTCCGCTCTGCTGCTATCCGTACCTTTGGGTGACGGTATTGCAAAGGCGGAATCGATTCGTGTCTTTTCAACCGAGCAAGAGGAATACGTTATGAGCGAAAAGGTCATTAAGAGCGATGCGGAGTGGAAAGCGCAACTGGAACCCATGCAGTACCATGTGCTCCGCGAAGAAGGGACAGAGCGCGCCTTCAGCGGCAAATATAACGATCACCACGAGGCGGGCATCTACACCTGCGCCGGTTGCGGACTTGAGCTGTTCCGCTCCGAGACCAAGTACGACTCGGGAACCGGGTGGCCAAGCTTCTATGAACCGATCGCTAAAGAAAACGTGGAATTGAAAACGGATCGTAAATTTTTCATAGTACGCACCGAAGTGCTTTGCCCCCGCTGCGGCGGTCATCTGGGCCATGTATTTGATGATGGTCCGGCGCCCACCGGCAAGCGCTACTGCATGAATTCCGCTGCTCTCAATTTCGTAACGTATAAATAGTCCGGGTTTGCATAAAGTTGGGTCGTGAAACAGACAAGGAGGCGACTATGAAACGACTTGTATTTCTGGTACTCACCCTGCTTGCCGCCGGACTGTTTACGGTGGTGGCCGCAGACAAAAAGGACAGGGAGATGATGCAAAATGAACGAACGGCCGCCGTGGCGGCCAACACAGAACTGGCGATCTTTGCCGGAGGCTGCTTCTGGTGCATGGAGCCTCCTTTCGAAAAACTGACGGGAGTGCTTTCCGTGACCTCCGGCTATACCGGCGGACAGAAGCTCAACCCAACCTATAATGAGGTCTCCGCCGGCGGAACCGGTCATACCGAGGCCATTGAAATTGTCTTCGACCCGTCACAAATAAGTTATCCACAGCTACTTGAGATCCTGTGGATGAACATCGATCCGACCGATGGACAAGGCCAGTTTGTCGATCGGGGCAACCAGTACCGTTCGGGGATTTTTTATTTGAATGAAGAGCAACGGTTGCTGGCCGAGGAATCGAAACAAGCTTTGGAAAAATCGGGACGTTTCGACAAGCCCATCGTCACCGAAATCGTACCGGCCTCAACCTTTTATCCTGCCGAAGAGTATCACCAGGATTACTACAAAAAAAATCCGCTGCGCTACAAGTTTTACCGTTATAACTCGGGTAGAGACCGATTCCTCGATAGGGAGTGGGGCGAAGAACGCCTCAACAAATAGGCTCGGATAACAGTGACCAGTGCTTAAAGGCCCGTCTCGCGATTGCGAAGACGGGCCTTTACATTTATCGACGGGAAAGATGACTTTTGTATCTGATTATTTTTTAGGCAAACGGATGATTCTTTTGTAAAATCACGGGATAACAAAGGCCTCTTTCAGAGCATAGGGGAGATTTTCCACAAACTCTGTGGATAACTCTGCCTCAACGAACTGCACCGGCCCAGCTACTGACCGCAATTGATTCAATCGGCCTCTATCGACTACGAGACAATGGTCGGGAAAGCTACACTCCGGTCCCTGCCCTCCTTTTTGGACTCATAGAGAGCCCCATCGACCCTCATCATAAGTTGATCCTGGGTCTCTCCGGCCTCATAACTCACCACACCGCAACTGATGGTGACCGACTCATCGGCGCCATTGTTGGTAAACACAGCCAACATATTCTGACTGCGAATCTGCTTCCGCAAGCGTTCCGCCACCTGCCAGGCATGATTCAAGTCGTTATGCACCAGAAGAACAAACTCATCCCCACCCCAACGCACTACCAGGTCGTTTTGCCGAATATTTTCGCCGGCTAGTCTGGCAATCACCTTCAACACATGGTCTCCCGCCATATGTCCGAGCTGATCATTGATCGTCTTAAAACCGTCGACATCCAACAAAATGACAGAAAAGGACGCATCCTGCCTTTTGTGGAGGTAGACAGCCGCATCAAAAAAGCGATCGAACTCCCGCCGGTTGCAAACACCGGTCAACTTATCGGTGGTGGCCATCTCCTCCAATCGGCTTTGAAACCGATTGACGGTATAAGCAGTGACGGCAAGGATCGCCAGAATAATGGCGAGATCAAAAAGCAGGTTTTTATAAAAGCTCTTGCGGATTTCAGCGATCGCCGTTGTTTCGTCCTGCTCGACAAACAGGAACCATTCAAACTCGGGGATATATCGCGAAGCCAGAAGGATATGTCGACCATTTCGCCAGAAATCCAGAGCATCACTTCCGGGCTTAATCTTCACCGCCTGCGAAGCCACCTCGCCTAATCCTTCTTGGTCGGCAATGTTGACCCGGTCTACCAGACTCTGGTCGTTGTGCACCTTGATCAATCCATCGCGATCGACCAGGTAGATATCCCGGTCATAACGTTGACGATAAGACTTGAGCAGATCAGCGACCATTTCCATATTCAATCCGACACCGGTCACCCCAAGCAGTTTGCCCTGGTAGTCGTTAAGGCGATGATTGATGAAAATAGTCAGGCTGTTTTCTTCGGCCTCATTGGTATCGACAACCAGATCATAGGGTTTATTCAGGGACTTGAAGTCGTAATACCAGACATCGTGGTCATTTTCCCGGCTGAGCTTTTTCTGCACTCCTTTGAAATGGTAATAAAGCCCGGTTTGCTCCGAGACGAAAAAGGTTGAGAAAAAACCGTATTGATCCTTGATTTCCTGCAGATAGCGCAGGACTTTGCCCTTATCCTGTTCGCCGCCAATAGCCCAGTCCTTGAGGAAGGTGTCGTTGGCCATCAGCGACGAAATAAAGATGGGGCGCATCAGGTCGGCCTGAATTTCCGAATAGATATTGTCGCGGGTCAGCGGCAGAGAATGTTCAACGATGTTTTTACGGATCGAGCGGGTAGAGACACGGTAGTGATTGACGTTGGTCAGCACAAAACCAAACACCAGCAGAATACTGACGGACAATATCAGCTTTGTTTTCAGGGTCATATGTCTCATTTAATTCTCTCTACTGAACAGGACATGATCTGCGTTAATTCAACCCAGGTCATTAAATAAGACCTTGCACCTGAACCTGCCAATACATCGGAGCATAAATCTTTCAGCGTTTTTTCTTAAGCTTCCCTTTTAGCTTCTTTTTGCCGCCTTGCTTTATGTCATAATATTTAACCGCCAACCGCCAATACGAAGAGAATGATCTTCCCCAATGCTGGCTATAACATTGGATTAACAGTTCGCGATCCGGCCAATCGAGTTTATAACAGATTCGCATCAGATCCAGAATGCGCTGGCGGCCACCAAGGGTATTTTTTACCACTTTGGCCCGACCGATATCGATCAGATAAGGGGTGATTTTACCGTCATCATCCTGGGTGAGCATAAGGTTGCCCACGGAAAGGTCCCGATGCAGGATGCCGGCATTGTGCATATTGCAAATAAAGCCGGTCAGCAAGTCAAACCACTGCTGTTTATCAAGCCCCCGGTACTCTTTTTGTCCTTGTCGAAAGGCGTTGCAGACCTGGCGCGAGGAAAACGCTCCGGGGATATATTGACAGATATAATAACTGTCCCTGACCCCGCTGAAGCGGTGACGTTCATAAAAGGCTACGGGCAAAGGTGTGCTGATGCCCTTGTGCAGCATCCTGGAGGCGGTATTCCAGTGGCGCAGTCCCTTGCTTGGCTTGAAGAGGTAAAGCAGCCGCTTACTGCCCCGCGGGCGATTGAATTTAACCGTCAGCTGTTGCTTCTCATCAAGGGGATGAGCGATATTCCACAGCCGGTTGCGCCGATCCCGCAATACTGTCAGTTCGGCTCTTTGCACCACTTCGTCCGGAGCCAACAGGTCGCCAAGCGCCGGGGACGGTAACTCGGCGATACTGGTAAAAGCTCCGCGCCAGTGACGATTTTTCCAGGGAAAGGCCTGCACCTTGGGCTGGGCAACATAGAAGACATCTGCTTTTTTCCCTGCCATCGCGGATCGGTGCTCAGGCAGCTGCTGGCCGGTCAACCGCGGGAAATCGATGAACAGCGGTCGTTCATTGATCGTCACAGGCAAATCGACGATTTTGCCACAGGCATTGGTGAAAACAGCGTCGGCCAACTGCTCCGCGCTGTACAGTTCATCCAGGCGATAGGCCTGACCGTCCCGGCACCAGCAGATATGAAACACTTCGTTTTCAGCACCGGTAAAGGCAAAATGACTGATCCCGTTGGCGTCGCTAAAAGCATGGTCGCAGTAAGCATTGCGCAGGCGCTGGGCAACATGGCCGAGGGCAAAAAATGCCGGGGTCACGGTAAAGTCCTCGATATCTCCGCGAACCCGTTTATAAAAGCTTGAATGGTCGATGGTGGGATAGTCTTCGGCCAGGTCATCAATCAGCCCATCGCGCCCGCAGATCATCGGCCCCCAGTAAACCCGGCCCAGAGAACCGCTGGTAGCAGCCAGCACCAAGTAGCGGGCCAGGTAATCGACCTTCTTATCCTGCGGATAGAGAGACCAGCGCCGCAGCCGTTTGGTCGACCAGAACTTGCAGGTCGAAAAAAACTGCCGGCAACCGACCCTCTTTCCCAAAGACTTTAAGATACGCGCTTTTTTGGCCAGATTGAATTTTAGCAGGTTGGTCGCCCAGCGCCCAAGGACACGATGGTCATAGGCCTCGGGTTCAACCACCCGCTCGACAAACAAGTTGTTGGTATGAATATCGGGGGCTCGTGAAAGACGCCCCATGGCGGACAAAATGGCGGCGTTGTAAAACGGCTCAAAATCCTGGATATTTGGCCCGGCCAGAATGACGGCATGGTCTTTTGCCGCTTCGCAGGCGATCTCCCAGGCCTGCAGATAGCTGCGAGGATGAAAACCGGACCATTTCTTGCGGTTGGGGGTGCTTCCAATCTCGAAAACCGCAACACGCTGGGCGTAGCGGCTAAACACCTCGGCAACAAAGGACCGCCATTGTTCCTGCACGCCCTTATCCGCAAGCATTTCTCTGGCCATCTCCAAGGGCGGTAAAACGACCAGGGTTACCTCAAATTTCTCAGAAAGAAGTTTCTCAAGAAACCTGGCCGCCGGGCCGTCAAAACTACAGTAACTGAATCCCAACCGCACATTATCAATGCCAAGTTCTCTAAGACGTTCCAAAACATAATCATCGCAACGCTCGTCTTCGGAGGAGGCGATATTTATACCGAAAAAATCATCGGGAATTCGCAGGGAGTCCTGATATTTATGACTCCGACGGCCCCAGGTAAAGGGCGAGAGCATGCTGGTGATGACATCGCCTATGGCGAGGGGTAAACAATAACGGCGTTTAAGGGATTCGTTCAAAACAGAAAAAGCCTGTCAGTAATAGTTTTCGGTTCGAATATACGGCATTCGCCATGTCACCGGCAAAAAAATCTGCACACGGGTGACAGATATTTCCTATGGGAAAAGTCACATCAAAACAACCCGTGTTACTTACACCAGCCCTTGCATCTCTGTCAAATCAAGAGACGGCTACAGGTGTGTTTCTTGGCCCTCTTTTATTCCACCAATTCCTGCCGTACGCGATTCAAGGTTCCTCCTGCCAGCAAGCTCAACCGCTGACGTTGCGACACATTCAGCAGGGTGATGATTCTTTCACCATTCAAATGTACGGGAATTTCCGTTTCGCCATCTTCGATGAGCTGCCGTACATTCTCAATGGTCAGTTCCATCCCCTCTTCTAAACGATGATAGTCATCTGGATTTTGAAAAGTCAGCGGTAGCACACCGAAATTACACAGGTTGGCCTGATGAATACGGGCAAAGCTCTTGGCCAGTTTAAGACGCACGCCAAGATAACGCGGAGCCAAAGCGGCATGCTCGCGACTGGAACCCTGACCGTAGTTATCGCCACCCACCACCGCCGCCTGGTTCAGGGATTGGCATCGAGTGTGGAAATCGGGATCAAGCTGATAGAAAACGAATTCGCTGATTGCCTCGATATTGGATCGCAGCGGCAGAACCTTGTTGCCGGCGGGCATGATGCCATCGGTGGAGATGTTGTCGCCAACCTTAATGGCTACAGTCAGCCGCAAACTCTCGGGAAGGGGCTCAAATTCGGGAAAAGGTTTGATGTTGGGGCCGCGCACCACCTCGGTCTGGTATAACTCCTCGCCGGGATAGACCACCGACGAGCGGTCGATGACCCGCTTTTTCGGCTCTTCGACGAACGGGTATGTCATCTTCCGGCCAAGGTCCCGGGGATCGGTGATCATTCCGGTCAACGCAGCGGCTACCGCTGTTTCGGGGGAACAGAGGTAGACCTGATCGCCCTTGGTGCCGGAGCGACCAGGAAAATTACGAGGAAAAGTACGCAAGCTGACCTGGCCGGTGCCGGGGGCCTGGCCCATGCCTATGCAACCGAGGCAACCGGACTGATGAATCTTAGCCCCCGCCATCATCAGCGGCAGAATACCGTCAGCCTCGGCAATGTTCTCCAACACTTGACGGCTACCGGGATTGATGTGCAAATCGGTCTCCGGGGCGCTGTGGCGCCCTTCGAGGATGCGCACTACCCGCAACAGATCCTTATAGCCGCTGTTAGCACTGGACCCGACGATGACCTGATCGACTTTTGTGCCGGCGACCTCGGCCACCCTCACCACCTTGCCCGGAGAAGACGGGCAAGCGATAAGAGGTTCAACGGTAGCAAGGTCGATCTCGTCGTATTCATCGTAACGGGCACCTTCATCGGCGGACAAAGGCTGCCAGGCTTCTTCCCGGCCTTGAGCGGCCAGGTAGGCACGGGTCTGTTCATCGGAAGGAAACAGCGAACTGGTAGCACCGAGCTCGGTGCCCATGTTGCCGATCGCCGCCCTATCCTCGACGGACAGGGTGGCAACTCCGGGGCCGTAGTATTCCACCACCTTGCCCAGGCAGCCTTTGACGTCATAACGGCGAAGCATCTCCAGGATCACATCCTTGGCGCTCACCCAGTCGGACAATTTTCCCGTCAGTTTCACCCCCAGCACCTTCGGACAGGGCAGATAATAGGGGCGGCCAGCCATGGCCAGAGCCACGTCGAGGCCGCCGGCCCCCATGGCCAGCATCGACAAGCCCGCAGCGGCCGGGGTATGGCTGTCGGCGCCGAGCAGGGTCAAGCCGGGCCGACCGAAGTTTTCCAGATGCACCTGGTGGGAGATCCCGTTGCCGGGGCGGCTGAAATGGATACCGTAGCGAGCGCAGGCGCTCTGCAGATAGCGATGGTCGTCGGCATTGCGAAAATCAGTCTGCAACAGGTTATGATCAACATACTGGGCGGCCAGATCGACGAGCACCGTTTCGAGACCAAGGGCTTCGAATTCGAGGAGAGCCATGGTGCCCGTAGCGTCCTGCAGCAGGGTATGGTCGATACGAATGGCAATCTCTGTGCCGGGCTCAAGAGCCCCTTCCACTAGATGGACAGCGAGAATCTTTTCGGTCAGATTGTGAGCCATGAAAACTCCCTTATCAAGCGATAATCCACGGTGGCAATACGATAAAAAGACGGGAAAGATCAAGGGTTGCTTGCAATCCCGGCCCCCTTCTGTTAAGTAAAAAGCGGCTTATTATAACCCGGTTCTGTAAATCAGGGGCGAGAAAAGAGTGCAAGTGTTTGTCTTGCTCTAATCATGACTCAATTACTCACCCAGGTATCAGTCAATGGAGCAATTAAGATGAGCGAATTCTTCGCCACGTTGGAAGCTATTCTGCGGGAAACCTTTCTTGGCATCAGCCTGAGCCGCTTTGCCGGCGCTTTTCTGGTACTGATCGGTGCCCTCGTATTGAAAAGGGTCTTCGCTCACCTGTTCGTTAAAGTGATTTTCCCCCTGGCGACGCGCACCAAGAGCCGCTATGACGACCTGTTTTTGCAGAGTATTCGCAAACCGGCGGAATTCCTGCTGGTGATCATCGGCTTGTTCGTCGCTCTGCAGATTCTGCAATTACCTACCGAACCCGCCGATCTGCGCCGAGGTGCCTACGGTTTGCTCAAGGGACTGGTCACCTTCGATATCGCCTGGGCCCTTTTCAATTTGGTGTCTATTCTCGAAGCCTTCCTCTCCGGTTGGGTGAGTAAAACCGAATCGACCCTCGACGACCACCTGCTGCCCTTTATTCGCAAAAGCGCGCGCGCCTTCATCGTCTTTTTGGCCCTGATCATGACCATTCAGAATCTCGGTTATTCCATCTCCGGCCTTCTCGCTTCTCTCGGTATCGGTGGTTTGGCGGTAGCCCTGGCTGCCAAAGACACCCTGTCCAACATCTTCGGCTCGATAATGATCATTCTCGACCGCCCTTTTCATATCGGCGATTGGATCAAGGCCGGCGACATGGAGGGCACCATCGAAGAAATTGGCTTTCGTTCTACCAAGATCCGCACCTTCGCCAAAACCCTGATCACGGTTCCGAATAACATTATTGCCAACCTGTCGGTGGACAACATCAGCCGCATGCCCAAACGGCGCATCAAAATAACCGTAGGAGTAACCTACGAAACCAGCCCGGAACAGATGCGTCTGGCCGTCGAAGGGATTCGTAAATTATTGCGCGAACATCCCGCAATCGACCAGGATTTCTTTCTGGTCAACTTCACTGATTTCAACGCCTCGTCTCTCGATATTCTGGTCTACTGCTTCACAAAAACCACGGTCTGGGGTGAGTATCTCGACGCCCGCGAGGACGTCTGCCTGAAGATCATGGACCTTCTCGAGGCCCACGGCCTGGAGATCGCCTTTCCCAGCCGCACCGTCTACCTGCGCGGTGCCGACGAGGAAGAAACCCTGCCAATGGTGGAACACTGAGAAGACACTTGAATCTGGTTATGCATTTGCCTGCAGCAGCGGTGGCTGACCAAAAAACCAGTTTTACCACCCGTTCACTTCGTTCACTAGAGATCACAGAGAAAATCTGTTGCTTTAACTGAATTTCTCTGTGCCCTCTGCGGTGCAAACATTTGACCTTGCCAGGTTCTAAGTAAATAACCAGGGACGGATTTTGAAACTATCAGCGTTCATCTGCGTCCCGACATGTTTTGACCCTCGATCTGGACGCTGATAAAATCCGATGCTGCGCATATCCTTCCTTGTCCACGGAATACACGGAACACACTGAAAAGCTCTCCAACCATTCCGTGCTTTCCGTGACTTCCGTGGACCGATGGCTCCTGATAATCCTGTTTGTTGAGGGGGAAGAATGTGGACTTTCTCCGTGTCCTCCGTGAGCTCTGTGGTAAATGCTCTTGATTCCACGGGGATCAACAGGCCCAAGTGAAATGACCCGGTTTCCAGTCTTTGACCTTATCTGCGTTCATCTGCGGCCCGTAAAGCCTTTGTCCCCTGATTCGGACGCAGATAAAACCGGATGCTGCGCATTCGCAGATCAAGCAATGCCAAAAACATTTACAATCCGCCCCCTACCCCTCCAATCTTTTTTCCAGTTCCAACACCCGCAGGGTGGTGGAAAGCACCGTGTCGGCGGTAAGAGACAGACTGTCGATGCCACACTTGACGAGAAATTCCGCAAACTCGGGGTAGTCACTGGGCGCCTGACCGCAGATACCGATCTTGCGACCGGCCTTTTTCACCCGGGCGATTACGTCGGCGATGGAGCGGGTCACCGCGGCGTTACGTTCATCATAGAGATGGGCGACGATCTCCGAGTCGCGGTCGAGACCAAGGATTAGCTGGGTCAGGTCGTTGGAGCCGATGGAAAAGCCGTCGAACAGCTCAGCGAATTCCTCAGCTAGAATCACGTTAGCGGGTATTTCACACATCACGTACAGCTCCAGGCCCTCCTCGCCCTGCTTCAGTCCGGCCTGGGCCATGACCTCGATCACCCGCCGTCCTTCATTCACCGTGCGACAGAAGGGCACCATCAGCTTGATGTTCTTCAGCCCCATCTCCTGCCGCGCCCGTTGCATGGCTTGGCATTCGAGGAGAAAGCCCTCCCGGTAGCGTTCATCGTAGTAACGGGAGGCGCCGCGAAATCCGATCATGGGATTGGATTCCTCCGGTTCGAAATCCTGCCCGCCGAGCAGATTGGCATATTCGTTACTCTTGAAATCGCTCATGCGCACGATGACGTCGTTGGGATAGAAGGCCGCTGCGATGGTGGCCACCCCCTGGGCGAGTTGATCGACAAAGAACGCCGCGCCATCGCTATAGCCGGCGGTCAGTGCTTCGATACGCTGCCGTTCCTCGCTGTCCGTCACCCGTTCGGGATAAAGCAGGGCCATGGGATGGGCCTGAATGGCGTTATTGATGATAAATTCGAGACGGGCCAGACCGACCCCGTCGTTGGGGATGCAGGCCAGACTGTATGCTTGACTGGGGTCACCGAGGTTGAGCATGATCTTGGTCCGTGGCCGCTGAAGTTCCTGCAGATCGGTTCGCTGGATATCATAGGCCAGTTCACCTTCATAGACGACACCGGTCTCTCCTTCGCAGCAGGCGACGGTGACCCGCAGCCCTTCGGCAACAGCGCTGGTGGCATCACCGGTGCCGATCACACAGGGGATGCCGAGTTCGCGGCTGACGATGGCCGCATGGCAAGTGCGCCCACCCCGATTGGTGACGATGGCCGCCGCCCGCTTCATGATCGGCTCCCAGTCGGGATCGGTCATATCGGTAACAAGCACGCTGCCCTCGGTAAAGCGCCTAATCTCTTCGGCGTTTCGAATAACCATCGCCGGACCACACCCGACCTTGCTGCCTACCGCCCGCCCCTCGGTCAAGCGCCGGCCCGTTTCCTTGAGGCGATAGGTTTCCATGACGTTGGTGGCAGCAGCCGACTGAACGGTTTCCGGCCGCGCCTGCAGAATAAACAGCTCCCCGGTTTGGCCGTCCTTGGCCCATTCGATGTCCATCGGCCGGCCGTAGTGAGCCTCGATGGTACAGGCCATACGCGCCAACTCCAGCACTTCGTCATCGCTCAGGCAAAAACGCCGCCTATCCTCGACAGGCACCTGAATCTCTCGGGTGCCTTTAATTCCCCCGTCCGGGGCATAAACGATCTTCTTTTCCTTGCTGCCCAACCGTCGGGATAAAATCGGCTGGTAGCCTTCGCGCAAGGTCGTCTTAAAGACATAAAACTCGTCGGGATTGACCGCGCCGCGCACCACGTTCTCTCCCAGGCCCCAGGCCGCGTTGATCAACACCACATGGGGAAAACCCGACTCGGTGGCGATGGTGAACATGACCCCCGCGCAAGCAAGATCGGACCGGACCATTTTCTGCACCCCGATGGACAAGGCTACCTCCTGCTGATCAAATCCCTTGTCCTCCCGGTAACTGATCGCCCGGTCGGTAAACAGGGAGGCGAAACAATTGCGACAGGCCAGCAACAAGTCATCGGCCCCCCGGACATGCAGAAAGGTTTCCTGCTGACCGGCAAAGGAGGCGTCGGGCAGATCTTCGGCGGTGGCACTGGAGCGGACTGCTACGTCGCAGTCAGAACCGTATTGCTCTTCGAGTTGAGCGTAGGCCGCACGAATCTCCTGGCACAGTCCTGCGGGAAGCTCCGCATGGCGAATGGCCCGGCGGATGCGACTGCCGACATAATTCAGGCTGGCCAGTTGGTCTTTGTCGAGTTCTCCGAGCAATGCTTCGATCTGTCGGTCGAGGCCGGTCTCGCTCAGAAAAAGGCGATACCCCTCGGCGGTAATTGCAAAACCGCCGGGCACGGAAATCCCCCATCGCCAAGAGCGGTGATCATCTCACCGAGGGAGGCGTTCTTGCCACCAACCAGCGGCAGGTCGGTCAAACGAATATTCTGAAACCAGCGGATCATGTTGGCTTGCGTCATCACCCCACCTCCGTTAGATTGATGGATATAAGGAGCAAGTGAACCCTGCCTCACACCTTAAAATCTACCAGAAAACAGGATGCTGACCATGACCAACGGGGGGATTTACAGAGGTGGGTATTCTGAGGCCGACGGCGGGGCCACCGCAGTCATACTGCATTCTTCGGCCAACGCCGCCAGCAGGCCTTGTGCGTCCTCACGGCGGGAAGCGGGATAGGCAATCTCGACCAGTGCCTGGCGGTTATCCAAGGTACGCACGAAAGCCAGCCCGTCGTAACTTTCAAGAATAAATCGCAAATAGCCGATCTGCCGACGGGGCAAACGATAGTAGCTCTTTAGCAATGGATACTCCTGTGCAGAATTTTCCCAGCGACAAATCACCCACGGATTCACCAAGGGATGTAAACCTACCCCAGAGGCCACCTGGGTGACCATCGACCCGCGGGAGGTGGACGAACATTTGAAGGTCCCCCTTGCCCGCAAACGGGCCCGGCTATGGGCCTTGGTTCTCGAAGCCCGGGGGCTGCCCTACAGCCTCGAACAGCAGGGGAGACTCTGGTTACTGCGGGTGCCGGAGAAAGAACAGCCCCGGGCTCTCGATGAATTGCGCCGCTACGAAACGGAAAACAGCCACTGGCCGCCCCCCCTGACGCCACCGATGCCTCTGCAAAACAACAGCCTAGTCACCCTGTCCTTACTGGCGCTGCTCGGCATCTTTCACAATCTGGTTGTTTTGCACCTTCCCGGGATTCACAGCCTGAACATCGATTTGCTGCAACTCGGCAACGCCGATGCCGGAGCGATCCGTGCCGGCCAATGGTGGCGGGCCGTCACCGCCCTGACCCTGCATGCCGACGGCCTGCACCTGCTCGGCAATCTATTGATCGGCGGCTTCTTTATCGATCGCCTGAACCGCGAACTCGGAATCGGTCGAGGCTGGTCCCTGGTGCTGATGTCCGGGACGCTGGGTAATTTGATCAACGCCTTCATACAACCGAGCAACCATCGCGCCGTCGGCCTGTCGACGGCCGTCTTCGGCACGGTGGCCATTCTAGCGGTGCGCAGCGTCTATCACCATCGCCGCAGCCTGCGGCGACGCTGGCCCCTGCCCCTGGCCGCGGCGCTGGCTCTGCTCGGCCTGCTCGGCAGCGGTGGGCAAAGAACCGATATCGGTGCCCATTTGTGGGGCTTCGTCGCCGGCCTAGGACTGGGCTGGCTGAGCAGTCTGCTCTGGCCTTCAGGGCCGACAGTCAATGGCCTGAGCAACCGACTGGTCGGGTTAGGAAGCGCGGCGCTGGTGGTCGGCGCCTGGCTGATGGCGTTCAGTCAGTAATCCGTAATCCGTTATCAGTAATCCGTTATCAGTAATCAGTTATCAGTAATCAGTAACAAGAAAATATCATATCCAATGAAAAACCGCCCCGCTGTCCTTGCGCGGGGCGGTTTATATGTTTGAGCTTTACTGAATACGGGGCCGAAATCTGACGATCAAAAACCTTCCAAACCGGCGGGTCGCGTCCCGCCAGACGCCTTCCTTTTTGCCCAGGCGGCAACAAAAAGGAAGCAAAAAATGCCTGCCACTGCGTGGGGCAGCAGAGTGTCGGTAAGGGAAACACCAACTACCGTTAAAACGTATCCTGCCTACGGTAGATTCTTTGCCACGCTCTTCTATTGCGAAAGGTCGATGCTAACACCATTGGCTCATATCTTCTGCCACCTTGGTGCCCATCTTTTGCTGGGTTTTAAAACCCAACTACACAACGGCTAAACCGTTGCGGAGATCAGTCCCGCTTCGCCTGTCGTTCTGCTTGCCATAGGCCGAGTAACAGCAGACCTACCCCGACACAAATGGCGATATCGGCCACGTTGAAGGCCGGCCAGTGGTGTCGATACCAGTGCACATCGAGGAAATCGATTACCTCGCCAAGTCGAATCCGATCCACCAGGTTGCCAAGGGCGCCCCCGAGAACCAGACTTAAACCGACCTGCTGCCCCCTCTGAGAGTCCTCGACCTGGGCCAGATACCAGAAGATACCGACCACCGCCAACAGGGCCACGCAGATAAAGAACGGTACTCGAAAGGCGCTGTCGGCGAACAGGCCAAAAGCCGCCCCCTTGTTGCGCACATAGGTGATATGGAAAAAGTTCTCCACCACCTCCACGGACTCATAGATAGCGAAGCGCCGATCGATGAAGATCTTGCTGAGTTGGTCGAAAAAGACCACCAATCCGGCAATGGGCAGGGCCAGGCGCAAACGGTTTATCATCATGAGGCCGCCAGGGCTTCCCGGCAACGCTGGCAGGCACCGGGATGGGTCTCATCGGCACCGACGGTAACCGAATAGTTCCAGCAACGCTCGCATTTGTCGCCCTGAGCCTTCTCAATACGGATTTTAAGGCCGGGCACCGCCTCGCCGACCTGGGAGGTTTCCAGGTTCGTGGAGAGTTCCGCCTGGGAAACAATAAACAGTGTAGCCAGTTCCTGCCGATACTCTTCCAGCAGTTCGGCCACCGGCCCTGCCGGCGCCTCGAGCAGGACCCGGGCATCGAGGGAATGACCGACCATTTTGTCGTTGCGGGCCAATTCCAGAGCTTTGCTCACATCGGAACGAACCGCCAGCAATTGCTGATAACGCTCGTTAAGATCGGTATCAATCAGGCTGCTTTCAAAACGGGGGAAACGGGCCAGATGCACACTCTGCTCCCGTTCACCAGGCAATTCCTGCCAGATTTCCTCGGCAGTAAAGGACAGAACCGGAGCCACCAGCCGAGTCAAGGCATCGAGAATGCGATACATGGCGGTTTGGGCGCTGCGTCGCGCCACGCTCTTGGCCGGCGACACGTAGAGCCGGTCCTTGAGCACGTCGAGATAAAAGGAGCTCATCTCAACGCTGCAGAAGTTATGCACCGCATGGTAAATGACATGAAACTCGTAATCGTCGTAAGATTTTTCCACGCGGGCAACCAAACCCTCAAGTTGACCGAGGGCCCAGCGATCGATCTCCAGCAGTTCACCGTCGGCGACACTGTCCGTCGCCGGATCGAAGTCGTGAACATTGCCGAGAATATAGCGGGCGGTGTTACGGATACGCCGGTAGGCGTCAGAGATACGCTGCAGGATCTCCTGGCTGATGCGGATATCGTCCCGATAGTCTTGAGCCGCTACCCACAGGCGCAAAATCTCGGCGCCGAATTTCTTGATGACCTCCTCCGGAGCAACCACGTTACCCGTCGATTTGGACATCTTCTTACCCTGGCCGTCGACCACGAAACCGTGAGTCAGTACCGCCTTGTAGGGAGCCACACCGCGGGTACCGACAGAAGCGAGCAGGCTGGAATGGAACCAGCCGCGATGCTGGTCGCTGCCTTCCAGGTAGAGTTCCGCCGGCGTATTGAGATAGTCGCGGTTTTCGAGAACAGCAGCGTGGGAAACTCCGGAATCGAACCAAACGTCGAGGATGTCGGTCTCTTTGACGAATTCGCTACCGCCGCAAGAGGGACAAACGGTACCGGCCGGAACCAGCTCGGCGGCCTCCTTCTCGAACCACACGTCGCTGCCCGTTTCTTCGAAGATATCCGCCACATGATGCATCAGCTTGCCGTCCGTCATGGCCTCACGGCAGCTGGCACAATAGAAGATAGTGATCGGCACCCCCCAGCTGCGCTGGCGGCTGATGCACCAGTCGGGGCGTTTTTCAATCATACCGTAGATGCGTTCCTGGCCCCAGCGGGGAATCCACTGCACATCATTGATATGTTGCAGAGCCTTGTCGCGAAGATCGTTGGCCGCCATGGAGACGAACCACTGCTCGGTGGCGCGGAAGATAACCGGCTTTTTGCAGCGCCAGCAGTGAGGGTAGCTGTGGGACACCTTGCTCTGCTGCAGCAGAGCGCCGACCTCCTCCAGCTTGGCGTTGACCGCCTCGTTGGCATCGGCCAGCTTCATGCCGCCGAAGAACTCGAGATCCTTAACATATTTGCCGTAGTCATTAACCGGGTTGAGAATCTCCAAGCCGTAAGCGAGGCCGACCACATAGTCGTCCTGACCATGACCGGGTGCGGTATGTACACAACCGGTACCCGCTTCGAGGGTGACATGATCGCCGAGAATCAGCAACGAATCCCGCTGATAAAAGGGATGGCGGCAGGCCTTGCGCTCGAACAGCTTGGCATCGAAAGTGGTTACCACCTTGTAATCGTCGATGGCCAACGCGCTCATGACGCTGGCGACCAACCCTTCGGCAAGGACCAGCAGCTCATCCCCGGTTTCAACGACGGCATAAGGCAATTCCGGGTTGAGGCAGACCGCCAGGTTGGCCGGAATGGTCCAGGGGGTGGTGGTCCAGATAACAAAGGACAAGCGCCGCCCAGCCAGTTCCGTCAGCTCTTCCGGCAGCTCATCGGCAAAGGGAAACTTAACGAAAATCGATGGTGAAGTGTGATCGGCGTATTCGACTTCGGCCTCGGCCAGGGCGGTGACACAGGAAGAACACCAGTGGATGGGCTTCTTGCCCTTGAACAGCCCGCCACGCTCGGCGAAATGAGCTAGCTCGCGGGCGGTGGAGGCCTCGTAGTGCTCGGTCATGGTCAGGTAGGGACGGTCCCATTCGCCGAACACACCGAGACGCTCGAATTCCTCGCTTTGAATCTTGACCCATTCGGCGGCATATTCACGGCAAGCCTTGCGAATCTCGGTCTTGCTCATTTCCCGCTTCTTCTTGCCGAGTTTTTTGTCGACCATCAGCTCGATGGGCAAACCATGGCAGTCCCAGCCCGGCACATAAGGGGCATAGAAACCCTGCATACGGCGGCTTTTCAGCACTACGTCCTTAAGAATCTTGTTCAGCGCATGTCCGATATGGATGTGGCCGTTGGCATAGGGAGGGCCGTCGTGCAAGGTGAAGTTAGGCAGGGTTTTCCCTGTCTCTTCAAGCTTCTGATAAAGCCCGTCGGCCTGCCACTTCTCGAGCATCTGCGGTTCCCGTTTGGGCAGATTGCCCCGCATGGGAAAGTCAGTTACCGGCAGATTGAGGGTCGTTTTATAATCCATATCGCTGCTCCCGCGTCACTTTCATGGGTGAAAATCAAGTCAAACAAGTTAGCAAAACAGCCGCATAAGTACAAGAAAAAAGGCCTCCAAAAGGAGGCCTGAATTCAGGTACAGGGCGTCGGTGACAACGCTAAAAACAAGGTTTAAACTTGATTATTTTCCAAAACACCATGGGGGGGGGGACTTTTTGCGATGCCATCAATCTTGACGCTTTCACAAAAAGACATGAGATGGCTAATCAAAAAATTCGTCCTACAAGGCCTGGTGTTTTTTCAGGAGTGAAGGCATACATCTAGTATGTCGAAGGCCTGAAAAAACACCGTAACGCCGTAGGGCGGGCTTTTTGCGACACCATCAACCTTCGACCTCCGTCAATCCCAGCAGACTTCTACGCAACAGATTGGAAATATTAGTTCCCGACTGCTTGGCCAGCTTCTGCAGTTTCTCCATTTCACGGTCGTTGATACGACAGGAGACAATAAACTTTTTAGGATTTTCAACGGATTTACCCATAACACGACTCTCCAAGAAACTATGGCAAACAAATCATACCCGGACCGGGTCTTGATCGACAAAAAAAAACGCATAGACGTTTTTCTGCAAAGCTGTTGCCACAAATTCTGTCCGCACAAAAATTCCTGAACAACTTCAACCATTACAGATACTTATAAAACCGGAGTTAAAAGATCATGGCGGCCACCTATTTGGAACAAGCGTTTCAATCAGACACAATCCGCACCGGAGCGCTACATTCTTGCTCTTGCCGCAGCTATTGATAGCATCACAGAAAACCGCCCTCGAAGCATAAAAAAACGCCCACCGCATAGTTGCGGCAGACGCTTTTGCCCGGGACAACAAACATCAAAACGGCTAAACAGACCCGTCAACAGCCGACAGACCGTCGAGTAAACGATAGAGGCTTTCATGCAGACGATCAAAGGTCGCCTGCGGGGTCGCCAGCATCTGCTCGACACTCTGTACATAGCTACCGGGAAGAATCTCCTCGCCACACTGCTCGATAAGCCGCTCCATACTCTCCGGGGTGACCTCAAAATGGAATTGCAAACCGAGCACCCGATGGTTATAGAGAAAAGCCTGCTGGGCACAGGCGGTACTGCTGGCCAGGGAGACCGAACCGGCGGGCAGATCAAAGGTATCTCCGTGCCAGTGATAGGCTTGCAGAGGTTCGTCCAATTCGCCGAAAAGCTCCGATTGACGCCCTGCCTCGGTCAAGCTCAGCGGCCACCAACCGATTTCCCTCTCGGCCCCGGCATAGACTTGAGAGCCTAGCCGGTCAGCCAGCAACTGAGCGCCAAGACAGATACCAAGAAGAGTCTTCCCGGCAATCAGAGCCTGGTCGATATAAGCTTTTTCCGTCTTCAACCAGGGATATTGCTTTTCCTGGTAGATGTTCATCGGCCCACCCATGATCAGTAACCAATCAAAATCCTCGACCCCAGGAAGCCTTTCCCCTGCATACAATCTGGTCAGGGTCATTTGATGGCCCCTGGCGGAGGCCCAGTTCGCAATGGCGGCAGGCCCCTCAAAAGGCACATGTTGCAAACAATGAATTCTCATCCCATTTCTCTCCGCCGGCACCGATCTACAACAAGGCCGACATGGCGTTTTCCTCCACCAGACTAAAGGTCACCTTGGTCCCCTGGCCGAGGGAGCTCTCTACCATGATCTGACCGCCGTGGGCTTCGACGATGTTCTTGGCGATAGTCATGCCGAGACCCAAGCCGCCAGCGGCGGAGTTGGATGCATCGACCCGAAAAAACTTATCGAAAATCTTCTCCAGCTGTTCCGGCGACATGCCAACCCCCTGATCCTCCACTGAAACCCGAAATTCGGGACCCAGTTTGCGGCACTTTACCGAAATTCGACCGCCATCGGGTGAAAATTTCACAGCATTGCTGAGCACGTTGTCCAGCACCTGCAGCACCTTCCCTTCGTCGATGTCCATTTCCACCGATTCTTTTGGCAACTCGAGCTCAAAACAATGCCTGTTCTGTACCTGCCGGAAAGGGGTCACTGCCCGCCGCACCAGATCGCAAAGATCGCAGGGACGTTTTTCCAGGGCCACCCCCTGGCCAAGTTGCGCCCGGCTGATATCGAGCAGATCGCCGATGATCCGCCTCAAGGCGTCGCTCTTTTGAAAAATGATCTCCAAGTAGTGACGTTGCTGCTCGGCATCAAAACCACCGAGCCGATCCTGCCGCAAAAGGATTTCCGCAAAACCCATGACTGCTGTCAGCGGTGTGCGCAGCTCGTGGGCGGCGGTGGCGATAAATTCGTTTTTGAAACGATCAATCTCCCGTTCACGGGTAACATCCCGCAAAATCGAAATAGTTCCCGAACGTTGCCCGGTGGCGTTCTCCACATACCCGGTATGGGCCTGGATCAAAACCGGTTTGCGGGTAATTGGATCAACAATCTCCCATTCGATCTGTCGGCGAGGCCTGCAGCCCGGCTGCAAGCGGGTTCCCGGCAATCCTTTCTGCGGCAACACCGAACGCACCGCCTGCCCCTGCGCTTGCTCAAAGGTTACCCCCAGCAACTTTTCAGCGGCACCGTTCATCCGGATAATGCGCTGATTCATGTCGGCAACGATCAGACCTTCAGTCATCGACTTTAGAATGAGGTCGACGCTGTCCCTGGTCTGTTCCGCCTCGACAAGGGCTTGCTCCAACTCCCTCTTGACCCGTTGCCGACCATGGATATTCCAGACCAGCAAAAGAGTAATAATCGTGAGTAGAACCAGCGCCACGCCCCCGAGCCACAGATAGCTCTTCTCTATGGCATAGCGACTGGACGGGCTGTTAATTACCTGACTTCTGGGCGGCAAGTCCTGCACGGTTAAGCCAAAACGGACCAATTCACGATGGTCGAACATGTATTGATTGGCACCGGAGGTGATCACCGGCAGATTATCGACCGGCATACCGTCCAAAATACGCAACAGCAATCCGGCGGCCAGGCGACCTTGTTCTGCGGCAGAGATTAATTTGCCGCCGACAATGCCGTGTCCAAGGAAAAAATCCCAAAATCCGTAGATGGGAACCGGGCAGGCGGCTCGCAGCGCCTCGCTGCTTTTGGCAAAGGACAGGGGCTGGCCGGCGGCATTCCGGACCACGACGCTCAACAGCACCAGGCTATCGGCCCCCAATCCCTTCAGCCGGGTTTGCAGCTCTTCCAACGGCACGTCGTTCCAGAAAGAGAACTCCACCCCCGGCGATACGCGTCCGGGCAGTTCCTGCAATCGCTGTAGAATCAAGCGACCGGTGGTTGTCCGCTGGTTGCCGACAACCACCACCTTCCTGGCAGTGGGGTGCAGCTGAAGCGCCGTCTGCAGGGTCTCGAGATAGGCCGGTTGCTCTGCAACGCCGGTAATCCCCCGCTGGCCACGGAGCATGCTTTTATCAAAATTATTGATCCCGCAAAAGACTACCGGAACATCCGGCAGCAACTCCTGGCGAATCCCCAGTACAAAATCGAGTGCCCGGTTGTCCGAAACCAGAACGGCGCTGAAACGTCGGCCCTTGAGTTTGTAACGGTAGAGGTCCCTGAGGGTCTGTTCGTAATAGAACGATTCGACATACCGCTTGGCATCCAGATATTCTATCTGAACATCAATATCCGGGTGGACTTTCTTAAGCTCACCGAGTAACACACTATTGATGTTTCCTGTCCATCCCAGCTCGGGATGATAGGAATGTACGATAAGGACAGAGGGAGACTGCTCACCGGACCAAACGGAATCAGAACGGAACACTCCAAATACCGTCAGAGCAAGCAGCAAAATCAGCAGAAAATATTTTTTAATCCACATGAATATTCCACCAGTCAAGCCAGACAAACAAACTTTTCAAGCCACTACAGCGGCATACTATAGCGCATCAATCTCCCGGCGCCAGAGCCGACAATATTTTTCTACTGAATTAAAAGATGTCTTAGCCATCCCATTAAGTTTTTACGAATGCTTCTTAACAGGGATAAGTAAAAGCACCCGCGCTACTGGTGAGTGCGGGTGCTTACGGGTCATTTTACCATAAAACAATTACGAAACCGTTCAACATCGCGCCATCAACTTAAGCGCCGTTCCGCGGCCAGCATCGTATTGCGCAGCAACATAGCCACCGTGGTCGGGCCGACTCCGCCGAGACGCGGGGTGATCCAGCCGGCTACCTCACCGACCTCTTCAGCCACGTCGGGCAACAACTTACGTCCTTCCCAGCTGATGCCGCCACTGATCACTACCGCCCCCGGCCGCACCATATCCGGCTGAACGATACCAGGGCAACCGGCTGCAGCGATGATGATATCGGCCCGCCGGGTATAGGATCCCAGATCGGCGATACCCGAATGAACTACGGTTACCGCGGCATTGGCAAAGGGTTGCTTAAGGGTCATGAGCAGGGACAGAGGGCGCCCCAGGGTCGGTCCGCGACCGATGATCACCACCTCCTTGCCTTCCACGGCAATCTGGTAATGTTTAAGCATCTCGCGGATGCCCGCCGGGGTACAGGGTACCGGCCCCGGCTCCTGCAATACCAGGCGGCCGAGATTGACAGGATGCAAACCGTCGGCATCCTTATCGGGATCCATCAGCAAAAGAGCTTCGTTGAAATCAAAACCGCCGGGCAGGGGATACTGAATGATATAGGCGTCGACATCAGGGCTTTCGTTAAAGTCCTTGACCGCCGCCAGCAGATCGGCCTGACCGGCACTGGCAGGGATTTCAATATGGAACGATGCGATCCCTACCGATTTGCAGGTTTCGCGCTTTTTATTCACATAACTGACACTGGGACCGTCATCACCCACCAGAATGGTCCCTAGGCCGGGGGTAACACCGCGTTCTTTCATCACCGCAACACGGCTGGCAACATCCTCCAGCACCGCTTCGGCGACCACTTTTCCTTCCAGCAATTCCGCTGCCATGAAAACTCCTTTTCTACCGCTGTAAAACTATAAACTGTATCGGCCGAGGTCTTCGGACCAGACCCGCCGGGGAAGATTCTTATCGGGCCCTAGACTAAACCGGATGCCAGCCCGATTCAACCGCAAACTGTCTGACTTAAACAGCAAAACTCCCTGCGATTCATAGGGACAGGGAGTTAAATCCTTCGAAAAGTTGAATTTGCTCAGTCAGTCACCGCCATTGAAATACCGTAACGCTGCGCCTGTTCGTAGCACTCCATGTCTTGATCGTCCATATCCGTCTGCGGCAACAGCACTTCCTCCGGCGATCGTTCCAGGCCGTCTGGTTGCCAACCGTTCTGCACCAGGTAATGGTGAGCTCGACGCAAGGCGCCATCTGGGCTACGGTCAACGACCCAAAAGCGAACCAGTTTTTCTTCGGTCAGACTGTCGACAGGCCCGTCCAACTCTTCCCGGGCACGAAATTCCAGATAATAGGTCTTCATAAGATTCGCAATCATTCCGCTAAGTAAAGATCGCCGTTGCCGCCGCTCGGAGCGACTAGGCTATAATGGATTTACAATCCCTGTGCTGGAAGATCTAGCCCCTTTTACATAGCAGATTCTGCCACAAAGACCAAGGGGCTCCTACTGGAGTCCTCTTGATTACGGAGAAAACCTCATAAAACAGCCGAGGATAATCCGGCCACCCCTCTTATGCCAAAGCAACACAGAACTCTTCCGGCGCCGGCAAGGCCTCATGGCAGAAAAAGTGACCATGGTCTGCTAAGCGACCTCAAACTGGAGCAGCATCTACAGCAAATACTCCGCCAGATTTGACAACTTCTCAGAGCTGCTACTTGGCGGCAAGCACCCGAAAAAACCAGTTATTTATTTGACACAGACGTTATCGCCACTTCGCCACAGAACCAGTAACCCCATCAGCAAAGCCCCCCCGGCGACCAGAAATAAAACAGGCAACCCGAACCATTCGCCGATCAAACCGAGCATCACCGAACCACTGAAATTTCCGGCATCAAGAGCGCCAGTATAGATACCGGTCACCTTACCGCGAACGGCCACCGGCTCGCCGCGAATCGCCCAGGAATTGAGGGCCGGATAGAGCAAGCCGTGACCGCAACCGGCAGCCAGCCCCGCAGCGGCCAAAGCAAGTTGCCCATGCACCAGGGCCAAAGCCAACAAGCCACAGCCGGTGATACTTAACGCATAGGGTACGATGCGACGCTCTCCGAAACGGTCGGCCAGTCTTCCCCCCACCAGTCGCACCAGAACCGCCGCCGCCGAATAACAGAGAAAATAGAGGGAGACGAAGACAATACGTCGCTCCGCGGCCAGCGGGGCGACAAAATTACCGGCAGCGGCCAGGCCGAAACCGAACAACACCGCCAGTATCGACACCAGCACCATTTTGGGACGCCGCAACACGGCGAAGAAGGAAACTCTGCTGGCCACGATGCCGCGAGTCAGGGTTTCGGCAAGCGGCAAATGACAGACCAGGCCGACCGCGGCCAGACCGCTGGCGGTAAAGAAAAGAGCCGGTTCCCCCCAGCGATCGAGGGCCAGTTCCGCCAGACTGGGACCCACCGCTAACCCGACCAGGCCGGAAATGCCGAACATGCCGATACCTTCATTGAGACGAGCCGGAGGCACAATGTCGGCGACGTAGGTAAAGCAAGCGGTAAAACAGAGGGCCAAGCCAATGCCATGGACCACACGCAGCAACAGCAACAACAGATAGATATCGGACAAGTCGTTGCCCAGAGCCAGATAGACAAAGGGCAGCAGGGTCATCAGCGAAGAACCGATCGTGTAGCTATGTTTTCGCCCCAACCGGTCGATGAGTTCGGCCACCCAAGGCCGGCACAGGGTAGCGGCCAGGGCAAAAACGCCCATGATCAGACCGATATCCGCCTCGCTGCCGCCGTAAGCTTTAATCACCAGGGGAAACAGGAAAAACACCCCGAAGCTGGCCGCAGCTGCAAAATTAGCCAGCGCCATAGCAATAAAGGAAGGGCTGTAGAGACGAGGTGTATCTGATATACATATTAATGACTTTCGCATCAAACCCCTTTATAACCCCTTGCGTTTAAGCAAACACCTATTGTTTAATACTTCCAATAAGACAATTTCGATTATAGTAATTAAAACTTGCTAGACTGAACTCTGCAGGCAACCCACTTATTCCCCAAGGAGGAAACATGAACATGGATTCTGTCAATGCCTGGTTGACCGTCTACGGCATTCGCATCCTCGGTGCCGTTGTTATTCTGGTACTCGGTATCTGGTTCAGTAAGCTACTGACCAAGCTACTGCGCAAGGTTCTCAAAAAGCGCAGTGTCGATCCGACCTTGATTGGCTTCACTGGCAACGTGGTCTACTCGGCCCTCCTGGTCTTCGTGATCATCGCGGCTCTCAACCAAGTCGGCTTCCAAACCACCTCGCTGATCGCGGTGATCGGTGCCGCCGGCCTGGCCGTCGGTCTGGCTTTGCAGAGTTCCCTGTCCAACTTTGCCGCCGGGGTCATGATGATCATCTTCAAACCCTTTAAGGCCGGCGATTTCATCGAGGGCGGCGGTACGGCAGGCGTTGTCGAGCAGGTCCTGATTTTCAGCACCCAACTCAAGACCGGCGACAACAAGACCGTTATCGTACCCAACGGCGCCCTGCTCGGAGGCAATATCGTCAATTACAGCACCAAGGGCACCCGGCGCCTAGACCTGGTAATCGGCGTCGGCTACGACGACGACATCCGCAAGGTCAAGGAAGTGCTGCTCGACATCATCTCCAAAGACGAACGATTTCTTAAAGATCCTGCTCCGGTGGTCGCAGTACTTGAACTGGCCGACAGCAGCGTCAACTTCGCCTTCCGCCCCTGGGTCAACGGCAGCGATTACTGGCCGACCTATTTCGACACTCTCGAGACGATCAAACTACGCTTTGACGAAGAAGGCATCTCCATCCCTTACCCGCAAAGCGACGTTCATATGATTCCGGCACCGGCAGACAAACCGGCGGTCTGAACCTAGCTCCAACAATATCATTATTTGCAACCGACAAGCCCTGGGAAAGGCCCGCCTTTCTCAGGGCTTTTTTGCGGAAAAGCAATCAGCAATCAGCAATCAGCAATCAGCAATCAGCAATCAGCAATCAGCAATCAGCAATCAGCAATCAGCAATCAGCAATCAGCAATCAGCAATCAGTAATCAGTAATCAGTAATCAGTAATCAGTAATCAGTAATCAGTAATCAGTAATCAGTAATCAGTAATCAGTAATCAGTAATCAGTAATCAGTAATCCGTAATCCGTAATCCGTAATCAGTAAAACGTAAAACGTGAATCGTAGGTCGTAGGTGGAAAAAGACATTACCTCATTACGCATCACGTATTACGACTTCACCCGTAGGCCCTTCTCCGCGCTTCCCGCGGCTCCGCGTGAGCGATGGTCTACCTTTTCTCTGGTTTATAGCCCCTCTTCTTGCCTTTCACCGAACGTGTCGCAGCTGCCTGCCAGGGATCATCGGGCCAGGGATGCTTGGGATAGCGGCCGGCCATCTCCTTCTTAACGTCAGGATAGACGCTATTCCAGAAGCTGGCCAGATCCTGAGTCACGGCCAATGGCCTTCTTGCTGGCGAGAGCAGGTGAATCAAAACCGGTATCCGGCCTGCGGCAATACCGGGGGTATCGGCCAGACCGAAAAGTTCCTGCAGCTTGACCGCCAACACCGGCGGCCCTTCAGCTTGATATTCGAGGGCCACCTTGCGACCGCTCGGCACCAGCAGATGGGTCGGAGCCATCTCATCGAGCAGGCGACTCTGCGGCCAGCTCAGACAGGCGTTCAACGCTTGCAAAGGGTCGAAACGGGACAAGTCGTCGCGGCTTCGTAACCCGGAAGCAAAAGGAGCCAGCCAGGATTCGAGGGAGGCCAGCAGAGCCTGGTCGGAAAAATCGGGCCACTCCTGCTCGGGAAAGACTGCAGCAACACATTGTACCCGCTGTTGCAAGGCACGGGAGGCCCGGCTCCAGCCAAGGATATCCAATCCAAGCAGGCGAAGGCCCTCAAAAAGCGCCGGAAGCATCTCTTCTGCATTAACCGTCACTGGCCGTTCCGCCAGGGGCAGAGCCCCCAGCAAGCGCACTTCGCCGGCCACCACCCGCTGCCGCTCCCGGTCCCAGCAAACCTGCCGTCGCCAAGCCAGGCGATCAGAAAACAGGGCCTCCAAAACCTCACCCTGAATGGTACAAGCCGAGTGAATCTGGCCGTCCCCCTTCCGGCCACCGCTCATATTCACCGCAACTAGAAATTCGACCTCACCGACCCCACAGCGGGGCGACAGTTTTCCGCCCTGACCACCACTAAGCAGATAGCGGCTATCGCCGCTCTCACGCAGACGGCCGATACGGTCAGGATAGGCCGCCGCAACCAACGGACCGAGTTCTTCCACTGTCGGTGCAACCGTTGTCGGTTCATCCGTCAAACCAAAGTGTTTTCGCCAGTAACGGGCTGTACGATCGATGGCCCGACAAGCACCGGCATCGAAGTGGTTGTTCACCTTACGCCGGGCGCGCCAAGCAGAAACGACTTCCAACCGCTCCAGAAGATCACACTTGCTGCGGTGAGACGCCCGCCGCGGATGGCGCAAGGGATCCCGTTCCGACAGCAGGGCCACCAAGTCACAAGCCAGGGGCAATTGTTCCCTCGCTTTGGCAGTGAGCAGCAAGGCGGCAAGACGGGGATGGGCCGGTAAAGCCGCCATCCCTTCACCATAGGGAGTGATACGCTCCGTTTCATCGAGGGCACCGAGCAGTCTCAACAACGCCTGCCCCTGTGCCATGGCGGTTGCTGGCGGCGGATCGAGCCAGGCCAACTGTTCGACATTTGTTATTCCCCAACGAGCCAGCTCCAAAGCCAGAGGGGCCAGGTCGGCGGAGCGAATTTCCGGCGGCGCAAAAGGCAGCAATCCGCCCTGTTCGCCTTCGGTCCATAAGCGCCAGCACTCCCCGGGACCGAGGCGCCCGGCTCGTCCGGCTCGCTGTACGGCATTAGCAGCAGAAATGCGTACCGTCTGCAAATGCTGAAGACCAGAGCCGGCATCGAAGCGGGGCTGACGCATGTAGCCGCTGTCGATCACCACTCGCACCCCTTCGATGGTCAAACTGGTCTCTGCAATATTTGTGGCCAGCACCACTTTGCGTTGGGCGGCAGGAGTCAAAGCCCGTTCCTGGTCGACAAAAGACAAATCGGCGTAGAGGGGACAGAGCAAGGCTTCGCTCATGACCGGATGGCCGGCCAGCAGCTCCCGGCAACGCTGAATATCGCCCACCCCGGGGAGAAACACCAGCAGATCGCCTTCCGTCGCCGGCCAGGCCCGAATCACTGCTGCAGCAGCATATTCAGCCGGGCGGCCCACTGGAGGCTTATCCAGATAGCGAATTGCAACGGGAAAGCTACGGCCGCTGCTGCTCAAAAGCGGCGCATCACCAAGCAAACGAGCGATGGGCTCGCCATCGAGAGTCGCTGACATGACCAGCAGCTTGAGGTCGTCGCGCAGGCCGAGCTGTACATCGCGGCACAAAGCCAGAGCCAGGTCCGAATGAAGATTCCGCTCGTGAAATTCATCGAAAATCACCAGCCCGACCCCTCCAGATAGGGGTCGCTTTGCAGCCGGCGGGAAAGGACCCCTTCGGTCACCACCTCGATACGGGTTTGGCGCGACACCCGGCGCTCGAAACGAATGGTGTAGCCGACGGTGCCACCCACCTGTTCTCCGAGGCAACCCGCCATATAGCGGGCCGCGTTACTGGCCGCCAGCCGACGGGGCTCAAGCATCAGAATGCGGCGTTCGGACAGCCACGGCTCGTCGAGCAGAGCGAGAGGTACCCGGGTGGTCTTACCCGCCCCCGGTTCAGCCTGTAACACCGCACAATCGTTCTCCTTCAGGGCGCGGCGTAAATCGGGCAGCAACTCGTCGATAGGAAGGGGCATTCTCGCTGAAGAACAATCAGTCAAAGGGCAACTCCCGCAGGCGCCTTACCGCTTCGGGTATCTGTTCTTCGCTCAAATTGCCAAAAGCGATCCGCAGATAGCCCTCCAAACCTGGGCCGAAAACCTCACCCCCCAGAGTCAACAAACCAGCCTTCTGCAACAGATGCCTGGAAACCTGACGGCCACTGCGGTCGGTAAAGGGATGACGCAACCAGGCAAAAAAAGCACCGCTGGCGATGCGGGTAAAGGGGTTGGCCGAGTGACTCAGTTCATTACAGAATAGATCGTGACGGCCCTGCATCATGCGACAGTTGCCCTCCACCCAATCTCCGAGGTGAAGGGCACCGAAGGCGATGGCCTGTTGAGTAATGCGCGGTGCACAGACAGCCATGGAATCCTGCACCTTAAGGGCCTGTTCTATAAATGCGGCTGAAGCGGCCAGCATGCCGGCCCGATAACCGGTCAGGGCAAAGGTCTTACCGAAGGATGTGAGATGAATGAAATGATCGCCCCAATCCGGATTGCTAAACAAATCATGAGGCCTTTGCATGCCGGGAATGAAGGCATGGTAAGTTTCGTCCAGTATCAGGGCGATGTTGTGCTGGCGCACCAGTGCCGACAGTTCGGCCAATTCAGCAGATGGAATAATGGTACCCGCTGGGTTA
This sequence comes from Syntrophotalea acetylenivorans, assembly GCF_001887775.1. Classification (NCBI taxonomy): domain Bacteria; kingdom Pseudomonadati; phylum Thermodesulfobacteriota; class Desulfuromonadia; order Desulfuromonadales; family Syntrophotaleaceae; genus Syntrophotalea; species Syntrophotalea acetylenivorans. Next base: position 2,967,035 of record NZ_CP015519.1, on the reverse strand, counting down.
CCGGGTGTCACCAGCAAAAGAGCTTTGGTACGGGGTCCGATGCGTGCAGAAATGGCTGTCCGATCAGGCACCCCGCCACTCTGTTCATCAAAGGGCAGCAGCACCGGTCGAATGCCAAGGGCCTGCAAACCCATGACATGATCGAAATAATAAGGTGTGGCGACCAGCACCTCATCACCGGCTTGGCAGAGAGCGACCATAGCCAGCCAGAAGGCCTGACTAGCGCCGATGGTTAAACAGAGCTGGCGGGGATCAATGACGGCGCCGTACCGGGACCGGTAATGACGACACAGCTCTTCGCGCACCTCCAGCAAACCTTCATCGAGGCTGTAGCGAGCGGTTTGGGGATCGTTCAGCAGGGTGGCCAGATATTCGGTCAACTCCGGTGGCGGGCCGTAGTCGGGAACCGCCTGGCAGAGGTCGATGAGTGGTTCTTCTCCGGTATAGAGACCGTCCGCCAGCCAGCGCTGCACCTCGGATATGGGTGGGAAGGGTATCTGCTGCATGTGGGGGGAGATGGGGAATTTCATTATATTCAGGAATCCTGCATTGTCGCGGGAAGCAACTCAAAACTGAAACCGGCGGGTCGCGTCCCGCCAGACGCCCTACTTTTTGTCCGAGCCAACAAAAAGTAGGCAAAAAATGGCTCCACTGCGTGGAGCAGCAGGTTGTTAGTCAGGGAAAATATAACTTCTACTAAAAAATGCCATGGCGACGGCGGTTTCATTGCAGCGCCCTCTTTTACGATAGGCCGCTGCTAACTCCATTGGTTCATAAGTTTTGCGAACTTGAGGTCTATGTTTTGCTGGGTTTTAAAACCCAATAGCGCAGATGCTGAGTAGCACCATTGCGCATCACTGAAACGAGCCTGCAAGCAGATTCAGGTTCAGAGAGCTTCCGTCGGAGAGCCGCCTATGTTCAGATACTAACAATGGATATAAGCGGCAACACCTCTTGGCGACAGAAGTCCGGTGAAGTTTATTTTATGGTTTAATCTCCATCCCAAACCAAGCTCTAAGCCAACCGAATAATCTCCACCAGCAGCTCCGCCACCCGGGCCATGTCCGCCACGCTGACCGATTCGTCTACAGAATGAACCTTGCACATGCCGGTACCAAGGATTACGGTCTCGATGCCGTAGCTGTTAAGAATATTGGCATCGCTGCCGCCCCCGCCGTCCCTTACCTCCAGAGTGCGGTCAAGTCCGGCAGCAGCTTGCTGCGCCAACTGCACGATGGACGCATCGGTGGCCACCGCCATGCGCGGATAATCGGCTGTTACCTCCCGACTGACAGTCACATCAACCTGCTCGCCGTCGATAACACAAGAAGCTTCCCGGGCTGCGTCTTCCAGACAGGCGATCATATGTTCGGTCTGCGCGGCCAACTTGGTTTCGTCGTGGCTGCGCGCCTCCCCTTCCAGCACAACCTTGCGGGGAATAATATTGGTCGCCTCGCCGCCGTTAAAAGTACCGATATTGGCAGTTGTCTCGTGATCGATGCGACCCAGGCGCATGGCGGCTACACCTTTTGCTGCCACGGCAATGGCAGAAATGCCCTGTTCCGGGGCGATACCGGCATGGGATTCGCGACCGACGATTTCGAAACGCATCTTGTTGGCTCCCGGTGCGGTATTAATCAGCCAATCGGTCCCGGAGGTATCAAGGGCTACACCGCGGCGGGATTTTACCAGGCTGCAATCGAGGTGCTTAACCCCGAGAAGTCCCACTTCCTCGCATACGGCGACGACCAGCTCCACGGGGCCATGGGGGATGTTCTGTTCCCGCACCACCTCCAGCGCCTCGATTATTTCAGTGATGCCGGCCTTGTCATCAGCGCCAAGGATTGTTTCCCCGGCGCTGGTAAAGACCCCATCATTCAGCACCGGCTGCACCCCTTCGGCGGGTCCGACAGTATCCATATGGACTGAAACCAATAGCGGTTCGCTATCTTTTCCGTTAGCAGGAAAGGTCGCGACCAAGTTGCCGCTCTCGCTACCGATCTTCTCACCGGCATCGTCCATTACCACCGTTGCACCGAGTTCCTGCAGACGCTTGATCAGATACCGCGAAATTTCTCCTTCGCCAAAAGCCGGGCTGGATATACCGGCCAGACGGCTGAATTCCGCGGCGATACGTTGTTGATTAACCATTTCTGTATTCCTGTCTATAAAAAGATTGAATAAATTTCGTAAAGTCAAAAATTTGCCACCGCGAAGGCCGCGAAGAACACAGAGAAAGCCAAAACTCTTTACGGTTTTTTTCGTGATCTTCGTGTGCTTCGTGGTGATATGATTCTGACTGGATAAAGCATCGTTGCCGAATGTAACCAAGATAGATTATTTACCGGGGTTTGGCAATGCGCGGTCCTGATGGAAAGGATAAAGCGTAATATCAAAAAAGACTTATGTCGCTAAAGTCAGACACTGGACAAAGGATGGGAAAAATTGCTAGCATCTGCAAGGTTAAGGTCGATAAAATAACAAGCAAGCTTTCGGGCTTCTGCTATCCATAGCATTAATTCAGGAACGGTTACCATGAATAACGATTTCAATCCACCGCGCACCTCTATGGTGCAACGGACTCGCTCCAATAGTCGCTTTATCAATCGTCGCTTTCTGCTTCCGCTCCTGGTGTTGCTGGGACTCGGAAGCCTGTTGTTATTATCCAACCGCCAGCAGGCCGACTTAATTGCCCAAGACGGAGGCAATACAATACCGGAGATTTCAGCAGTACCAGAAGTAAAGCGGGAACTGGTTCGCGGCGCCATTCAACCCGGCGAAACCATTACCTCCCTGCTCGGCCATATTTTTACTCCGCAGCAGATTCACAACCTCAATAAGCAGTGCAAAGAAGTGTTCCCCCTGTCCAAGCTCTGCGCAGGGCAGGACTATCGTCTGGCTTTGCGGGACGGTGCTTTTGAACGCTTTGAATACGACATCGACAACGAAGAGCAACTGATTATTTTGCAAAACGAGGAGGGGTTCGACATCTCCCGAACCGCTATTCCTTATACCGTTGAACAACAACTCATCAATGGCACCATAACCAGCAGTCTGTTTAACGCAGTGCTTAAAAGCGGCGAAAGTGAAACCCTGGCCATCAACCTGGCCGACATCTTTGCCTGGGATATTGACTTTATTCGCGATATTCAAAACGGCGACAGTTTCCAGGTCCTGGTCGAAAAGCGTTTCCGCGAAGGTAAGCAGGCAGGCTACGGTCGCATTCTGGCAGCGACCTTTGCGAACCGGGGAGAAACCTTTCAGGCCTACCTGTTTAAGGACGGCAATCAGCGCGCAGCTTATTACGACGAGCAGGGCAAGAGCCTGCGCAAAGCCTTCCTGAAAGCCCCGCTGTCCTTCAGCCGTATTTCTTCCGGCTTTTCCTTGCGCCGTTTCCATCCCATCACCAAAACCTGGAAGTCCCATCCAGCTATCGATTACGCGGCTCCAACCGGTACTCCCATCAAGGCTATCGGCGATGGTGTCATCAGTAGAATCGGCCGTACCAAACACAACGGCAACTTTATCAAATTGCGCCACAGCAACGGCATGCAAAGCCTTTATCTACACATGAACGGCTTTGCCAGAAAAATGCGCATGGGGAAACGAGTTGCCCAAGGTCAAACCATCGGTTATGTCGGCATGACCGGCCTGGCAACAGGCCCTCACCTCTGCTTCCGTATGTACAAAAACGGTCGCCCGATTAATCCGGCCCGGCTTAAATCCACCCCCACCGCGCCGGTTTCCAAAGCCAACATGGCCGCATTCAAGACCGCTATCGCCCCTCTTGTGGCTCAACTTGGCGAGGGGATTCCCGCGGCAACCCAAATTGCTGCCGCCAAGCAATCGGAACATAACGAAACCGCCAGCAACTGACAGGCCTCTTTTATTGAACCATCTGGTCCACCTGTATCTGTCCGATCCCACTGACGGTTGCCTCCTCGGTGCCTTGATGGGTGACTACGTCAAGGGCCGTCTTGACGACCATTACCCAACGGAGATTCGCTGGGGCCTGCAACTACACCGCAAGGTTGACCGCTTTGCGGAGACCAACCCCCATTTCCAACGCAGCAAGCGGCGCCTGGACCCAACCCTGCGCCATTGCCGGGGCATCTTGGTCGATGTGGCCTACGATCATTTTCTGGCTGTGCACTGGTCAGACTTCTCAGACTCCCCCCTGGAACGATTCGCCGCTAACATCTACCATTTGCTTACGGAAAATCACGCCCTGCTGCCGCCCGACCTGCAACAGGCTGCGCCGCGCATGGTGGCTGCTGACTGGCTGGTAGCCGCTCGCCAGCTGAAGACCGTAGACAAGGTCTTGCAACGTCTGGCGGGACGTCTGAGCCGCAGCAACAACCTCAACAGTGGCCTGATCGAGATAAAGCGTCACTACCCACAACTCGAGACCGACTTCAGATATTTTCTGCACGACGCCTGCGGTTATGTCGAGACGCTGGCGCCCTAAATTCCCACCCAGAAACCGATAAATACCTTGACATCCCTACCACCCCTGTTTTAATGATTTTCATTAACAGATCTTGGCCGGAACGGCCAAAAACCACTGATCATTTTTCTATTCACCACAGGAGGAGCGTATGTTTGCCGTCATCGTCAAGGTACAGATCAAACCGGAACATCGCGAAGAATTTATCGAAGCCATGCTGGCCGATGGTCGCGGCTCGGTAAACAACGAACCAGACTGCCTGTTGTTCAATATCGTCGAAGACCACACCGATCCGAACAAATTACACCTCTATGAGGTCTATACCAGCGAGCAGGCTTTCGACGTGCATAAAGAAACCCCGCACTTCCAAACCTGGCTCGATACTACCAAGGACTGGCTGGCCGCTCCCCTCGATATCTCCACCGGCAGCCACCTGTTCCCCGCCGATTCGGTTTGGCAGAAACAGGCCTGAGCCACCAATTTCCCATATACGACAAAAAGGCTCCTCAATGTCCGAGGAGCCTTTTCTTATTTTACTGTCCCGTCCTGAAATAATTCTCCCAGGTGTAAACTTATTTCAGAACAGGGACATATATTTAGTATTTACGATACTCAAACCTCTCGGCCCCTTTCTAATGCCTCATAAATCTTAGATAATCTGACAATCAATTTTGGACAAAATACAGGACAGCCCAACCTATGAAAAACAGATTGGGCTGTTTGATGTTCCGGCGGGTGTCAATATAGTTGTCGCCTCAGTCTCGTTATGCTGCTTCGCTACTTAGGTCCTCTTCGGGGGACCTTTTTCGTTCTGGGTTCAGTCGAACTATGCCGACGGGTTCCCAGTTCCGTGTTTTCCTGGTCCAACGGTTGGGATTCTTCTGTCGTGCCTGCTCGTAAACCTCTTTCCGTTTTTTTAGCTTCGCGACTTCACGCCCATAATGCCGATCATCCGGCGATATAAAGCGGATCTCACTATGCTGATGCGCTGTGTTGTACCAGTGGACGAATGCATCGACCCACCGTTGAGCCTCAAACTCAGAAGCAAAAGGGCGAGACGGATACTCCGGCCGATACTTCAAAGTACGAAACAGTGACTCCGAGAACGGGTTGTCATTGCTCACGCCTGGTCGATTGAAGGAGGGAACGACGCCCAGGCGCTGTAACGTGGCCAGCATAGTCGAGCCTTTCATCGGGCTACCGTTGTCGGAATGCAGCACCAAGCCCTTGGGATCAACCTTGTGGCGGTGAAAGGCTTCCACGCACAGCAACGCACTGTTCTGGCTGCATTCTTTGGAGAAGACAGTAGCAGCCATGATTTTACGACTCCAGACATCCAGGATCATGTAGAGATAAAAGAACTGGCCGGTGATCGTGGACCTCAAATAGGTAATATCCCAAGACCACACCTGGCATGGCCCTGTGGCCACTTTCTCCCGTGGACGGCGATGCGTGGCCGGCCGACAGCGTTCCCGGTGGGCCAGTTGATTCTCCTGCCGCAGAATCCGGTAAAAGGTCGATTCCGACGCCACATATCGACCTTCATCGGCCAGGCGGGGGACGATCTGCTTGGGTGATAGTTCCCGATATGTTGGTGAATTGGCAACCGACAGGACCTCCTGCCGCTCAACGGGCGTCAGCTTGTTGGCCGGTGCGGTTACTGGGCCATGACGCCGATCCTCGTCATTCTCCTGGCGGGCCCAGCGCTGAATGGTGCGGGCAGTCAGTCCCAGCATCTGGGCGGCCGGTTTCAATCTGGCGCCCCGGCACATGGCCTCATCGACCAGCTCCAAGGCCTTCTGGCGCTCTAACGGTCGGTGTCGTCGTCCTCGTCCCCCCAAATCTCTTGGGCTTTTTTTTTGAGAACCAGCAAAGCCGCGGTTTCAGCCAGCGCCTTGTCCTTGCGCCTGAGTTCCTTCTCCAAATCGCGGATGCGCTTGGTCTCGGCGCGCTTTGCTGGCTTTGGCTCAAGACCAATAAGCATCTGGTCACGCCACTGCTGCAGTTGGGCGTCATGTAATCCCCGGCTGCGTAAAAAAGCGCCCAACTCTTCTTCGGAAAGCGATGCCGCTTCCAGAACGGCCGCCAGCTTCTCTTCGGCACTCCAGTCTTGTGGTCGTTTCATATTGGACAGCCTCTGCATGGATTCAGTAAAGGATGGCGGCTCTGTATTGACAGCAATATCAAGCGTATCAGCTTCACTCACCCATCGGTAGAGGGAGCTACGTGATACGCCAATTTCATCAGCCAAGGATACCGGACTCGGCCCCTCAGGGTCGGTCATCTTCTGAATCATCAGGGCTCTGAATGCTTTGGAATACATGCGCCTCCTGACTGCCCCCAATCTTGTTGAGTTCAGTTAGAGGCGACAACTATGCTGACACAGGGGGACACCGGGGGCTTCTAGTCTCTGGAGCATTGACAAACTCGGACCTCAAATAGAACATCTTAGCAGTTGAGGTACTTCACTTTTCAACGGCGTGGAAACATTTCCGCACGTGCTGTTCGTCCAATTGTCTCCCAAAGCAATTAAACAACAGGGTGGTTAAAATCGCAGCAGGCAGTGCAATCACCAACGGGTCTACCAGTGCCCACTTGGTGCCCATAGCAAGGGAGTCGACGCCAAAGAGTGTTTTGCACAACAACAACGGCTTGGATTCTTTTAAATGGATGAAGAACAACCAGAAAAAACTGACCAACGTTCCACTGAAGAATCCGGCGTAGGCAGCCAGTTTGGTCATACGCTTAAAATAAATAGCCCCGAAATAGATGGGCAGAAATGCCGCTGCGCAAATTCCAAAGAAGATCGCCGTGCCACGGGCGATGATTGCGGTGCCGTTTTCAAAGAAGTGGGGCAGACCCCATGCGAGGAAATAACTGAGCAGGATGGCAAACAGGATTCCGACCCGGGTAAGGAGTACAGAGTTGCCGCTGCGCCCAAGGGCCTTGGCGTAGATGTCGCGACCAAGGGAGGTTCCCATAGCATGAAACTGTGAACTCAGGGTGCTCATCGCCGCTGAAAGCAGAGTGACCATAAACAGCGCTGTAAACCACTGGGGCATGGCCTTGCTGATATACATTGGAAGGATCTGGGCCACGTTCTTATTAGCAGCAAGCAAGGCAACTTGTCCCGCAGTTTCAGCATGCTCATAGTAGAAAAAGACGTTGGTTAACGGCCCGACAACGAACGGTACGCCAACCGCCACCAGGATAAACACCCCCCGATCAATACGGCCCGGTTCAACTCACGGCTACTCTTCACCGTCATAAAGCGCACGATCAGCTGCGGCTGGGCCAGTACCCCGATGCCGACGCCAAGAATGATGGTGGTTACCACTATCAGCCAGTATTCCGAACCAAGCTGCGGAAACGCCGTCCACCCCATGTGTCCTTTGGCGCCAAACATGTTGACGGCTATTTCTTTCATGTTGCTGAGACGCTGGTGGGCCTGGGTTATTCCGCCGAGCTTGTAATAGGTTACTCCCAGCAGAATTAACAGACCGCTGAACATGATGCTGCCCTGAAAAGCATCGGTGTACATGACGGCCTTGAGCCCTCCCATGATCACGTATATCGCAATGATCACGGTGAGAAAAAACAGGGCGACATTGTAGTCCACGGCCAATACCTGAGCGATGAACTTACCGCCTCCCATCAGCACAACGCTGGCATAGAGGGGCATCGCTGCAAAAATCAGCAGAGCGGTCAAGCCTTGCAAGCCCAGCGAATTGAAACGGCGGCCTAACAGTTCGGGGAAGGTGTGGGCGTTTAGGTTCAATCCCATCAGGCGGGTGCGCCGACCGAAGAAAACGAAAGCGATAAAGATACCGACCAGAATAGCGAGGAAGGTTAACCACAACACGCTCATACCAAAGATCGCAGCAGCCCCGCCGAAGCCGATAATCGCTGAGGTGCTAACAAAGGTCGCACCATAGGACATCGCCATAACAAAGGGATGGATTTCCCGGCCGGCGAGCATATAGTCGGCGGCACTGTTGGTATGCCGGTAAGCCTTAAGGGTCAGGTAGGCGACAATGGCCAGGTAGATCAGAACCACAGTCGTTAACAATGGAATGCTCACGGTTTATCTCCTCTTGCTACAACTGCTCCTCAAGTTCTTGTTCTTCTTCGAGCCAGGCCTGCTTCCTGTCCACCTCATTTTCATCAAGATGGCCATGGTTCCAGTTTTTGGCGCCATAGATTATGCAAATCAGAGTACTGAGCAGGGTCAGAACAAACCCCATGATGACTCCGAAACCTTCCAATCCGAACATCTGTGCCTCCTTTGTCTATTAAGAACGCTTTGTTGTAGGCAAATCTGCAAGAAAAAGTGCTGGACGCTGTTTTTACAATGCTCTACGCTTGGAGTCCAATTGAACTTTCTGTGCTTAGCGTTCGATTTTATCGAACGCCGGAGGAGGTATGGAGCACTATCAACTAAAATCCTTTCTGACCGTGGCCTGTGAACAGAACCTGACCCGTGCTGCCGCAGTCTTGCATATCAGTCAATCGGCCCTCTCCACCCAGATCAAACTACTCGAAGAGGAGCTGGGGCTTCGTCTGTTCAAGCGAACTTCCCGGGGAATGCTCTTGACCGAGCAGGGACGGCAACTGCTTGCCCGGGCCCAAGATGTGTTAGAAGCTGCCGATAAACTGCAGCAACAAGCCAACGTCCTGGCCCGAGGCAATACGGTTTCGGTCACCATAGGCCTCAACACAGACCCGAACTTCCTGCGGGTCAGCGCCATCAACCAACGCTACAGCCAGCTCCATGGCAACACCAACGTCATCTTTCATCTCTGTCAATCCATAGATACGACCCAGCGTCTTCGTCACGGCCAGATCGACCTTGGCTTCTTCTACGGCGACAATCGTGAACCGGATATTGAACAGACGGTGATCAGCCAAGTACGAACCTGCGTCGTCATCCCGACCCAACTGTTATCCGACGACCCAATCATGAGCTGGTCAGAAGTTTCTGCCCTGCCCTGGATATGGGTCGAAAACCTACCCTTCTTTGCTGTCCTGCAACAAAGCCTCGGGGATTATCGCACCCTGCCGAACAAGGCGGTGACCGCGATTGATGAACAGATCGTGCGGGAACTGGTGTTGGCGGGACAAGGGGTGGCGATCATGCGTGAGGATGAGGCTCGACCGCTGGTAGAGAGTGGCCAGGTAAAGATCTGGAATAAAGGCTGGGGAGAGATTCCGCTGTGCCTGGGATGGCTGGCAAACAATCGTGAGGCTCCCCGGGTGAAAGCCGCCCTGGAAGTGATTCGCTATATCTGGCGCAAGCCGCCGTCAATGGGGGATGGGGAGCTAGCAGACAAATGCTGGATCTAGGTTTAAGGCTGTCAACATAAGCCTGGCCGCATGGAAGCAACAATTGAACATCGCTTGGCTCAACAGACCGAAACAATCTCGTATTCTCGCAAGGCACCGGTTTTAACGATGATCTGATCACCAGCCTGTTTTCCAAGCAGCCCCCGTCCCAAGGGGGACTCCGGGGTGATCACCATGATCTCTTCCTGTTCGAAATCTAAACGCAAGCCTCCCGCAGCAGGGCCGAGAAAAACCAACCGGTTGCGCCCCTCATCGTCCTCTAATTCCACCAGCGCTGTCAGACGAATTTTGGAATCCAGTGAAAACTCCTGCAAAACCATTTGCCGGAAGGCCTTCAGGGCACCAAGGATGTCCTGGGCACGATTGGCTTGGCCTTGTGCCAGGTAGGATGCTTCAAGGCCAAGAGTGGCGTATTTATTATCGGGAATATTCTCTTCATGGGTCGCAGCCGCATGAGATGTTTTTGCGGCCTGCAGCAGCAAGGCGTAGTCGGACTCCAGGCGAACAATGATCTGGGAAAGCAAGGCTTGTTTATTCATAGTTCTTTCGAAAACATGCAAGAATGAAAGGAATTACAGGCAACAAAAGTCACCTCCGCCTCAAAAACAAATGGCCCAGCCAAATGATTGGCGGAGCCATTTTATTTGAGTGGCCACGACACCTACTACAAGGCGTCAACTCCTTTAATCGGAAATACTCGACCTAGGGCTGGGTATTATCACTCATGCGATAAGCATATATGAACTGCCCGGTCTCGCCGTCCTGACAATCACCCTTCACACCACACTCAGAGATGAGCCGCTCTTCAACCTTACGCGCCTCTTCATTGGAGAAAGCCTCGCTGCACAACCACAGGTCGACATTGATATCGACCTTGTGATCGTCGAGCAGTCGGCTGATGGGATCGGTGGTAATGCCAATGTACCAGTTACCGTAGTCATCACCGTGTTTAGCAATGAAATCTCGAATTTCCCTAATAATTTTTCCAGTACCGGACGGCATGTGTCCCTCCTTATCTGTTTTCTATGAATCTATAAATCAGCGGTAGCTACGGTTCAAGCCCGGGAAATAAAACGCCCTTCACGGGTATCGACCTTGATTTTCTCACCGGCTTCGAGGTAACCGGGAACCTGCAGTCGCAGCCCCGTCTCCAAAAGTGCTTCCTTGGTTTGTGCGGTAGCCGTAGCTTTTTTAATGGCCGGTGCGGTTTCGGTGACAACCAATTCCACTGTCAGCGGCAGATCGATACTCACGACCTGAGCCTCAAAAACACCGAGTTGTACCTCCATTCCTTCGAGAAGGTAATCCTTTGCACCATCAAAGAGCTCGCCAGCCAACTCGTACTGCTCGTAGTTTTCCAGGTCCATGAAAACCCCGCCCTCGGCATCGGGATAGAGGAATTGCCCCTTGCGCCGCTCGAAGTCCGCTTCATCGATGCGTTCTCCGCCCTTAAAAGCCTTTTCCAGTACCTGGCCTGTAAGCAAATTACGATACTTGGTCTTAAAAAGGGTGCTGCCGCCCCGGGCGGAAGGAGACTGAGAGGTAACGTCGAGCACCAGGCAGGGCGCCTGGTCGATCTGGATCACCAGACCGCGTTTCAGATCGGCGGTAGTGGGCATATTGTTCTCCTATAGTTTCTTAAATTGCCAAACCGGGGAAATCTAACACAAAAGTAGCTAAAAAAACAATCTCACACCGCATTAAATCGTTTAGCATCGCCGTCTCGGCAACAACTTTTCAACCATTTTTCGTGAATGTTGCTCATATCAGCGGACCGTGCCATAATCTGCACACTTCAAGACAGGAGCCGTCCATGGCCGATTTTTACTGCCTGCCCTTTTCCAGTCATCCTCTGCGCGAACAGCTTTACGATGAACTGCATGCGCGGCCGTTTCGTGCCGTGGCCACCCCGCAACAAATAAGCCACTTGGCCTTTAAGGCAACCCCTCAGGAGTTGGAACGGGCCTTTGACCTGGTCTGTCAACTCTGCCAGCGTTTTGCCGTAGCCCCCCCGATGCCGCCATGGTTTCCTTCTGGCAGGACTGCGGCCCCTTTACCTTCCGCTGGGACCGGCACATGGAGTTCTATGCCCTGACGCTGGCACGCAAAGGCCGCGGAGCCCTGTTCAAGCAACGGGTTCTCGATCAGGTACCCGGAGACTGGCTGACTTCCCTGCCGGGCCAGGCGGTGGCAGCCTTTCACTTGGAAGTGGTGGATGAAGAGACAGATATCAGCCCGCCCGCCTTGGCGGAAGCCTTTGAAGGGCAACAACTGATCCTCAGTCAACCCAAAGCCGGTAAGGCCCAGATCTGTTCGGCCTTTCGGGTGCACGGCGACGGTTTCGGCCGTATCCTGGTTCAGAACCGCGGGATGGACGAATGTCGTATGGGGCGTTTGGTGCAACGCCTGTACGAGATGGAAACCTACCGGCTCTTCGCCCAGCTGGCCATGCCCATCGCCAAGAAACTGGCACCGGAACTGCATGAAATGGACCGAAAACTGGCCGAAGTGCTGGCTCGCATCCCTGCCGCAGATACGGGCGACGGAGAGCGCAAACTACTGGAAGAGCTATCCCGCTTATCAACGCGACTGGAAAGTTGGCGAGCCGAAACCAACACCCTGTTTTCCGCAAGCTGGGCCTACCGGGACCTGGTCCTGAGCCGCCTGCAGAACATTCGAGAAGACAAAGTAGAAGGCCATATGACCATGGCCGAATTCATGTCCCGCCGCTTCAACCCGGGCCTGCGCACCTGCGAGTCGATACAGAACTGGCTGGAAGACCTCTCCAAACGTATCGAACGGTCCGGAGATCTTCTACGAACCAGGGTCAACCTGACCCTGCAGGAGCAGAACAAAGATCTGCTGGCGGCTATGAACCGTCGCAGCGACTTGCAATTCCGGCTGCAGGAAACGGTCGAAGGACTTTCCGTGGCGGCCATCAGCTACTATATGATCGGCCTGATCAGCTATATTTTGAGCGGGCTGCCTCTTGCTACGCTTAATCTGAAAAAGAAGGTGGTCCTGGCCTGCCTGGTGCCACTGGTATTGGTGACGGTCTGGTGGGGGGTAAAACACATCAAGGATCGTCTGATAAAAAAACCTCTTTGCGAACCCTGAGGGTCAACCCTTAGCAGATAGCCGCCCTAAACGCACCGGAGATTGTGTTTCCCATGGCTGAAACTTCCCTTCCTCACCTGCTGGTGGTCGACAGCGTCGCTACTGGCAGCAACGAATTAGACAGTCTGTTGACCGAACTGGACGGTCAACCTGGCATCGACCTCTACCTGGCCCGCCAGCGCCTTATCGGTCGCGGACCGAACCTGCTGGCCGAAGGCAGCCAGGCAGAACTGGCAGAAAGCGCCAACATCCTCACCCGCCGGGGCTGGCGTTGCTGGGTGCTGCCGAACGCCCTCCCCCGCTTGGTGCCAACCCGCCTTCGCAGCCTGAATATCGAACCCGATATGCTGACGTTTTTTACCGCTGGCGATGAAATCGTTCTTGAACGGGGCATGGCGGTGGTAGCGGTGCTGGCCGACCTGTCAGGCAGCATTGTCGGCAAACATCTCAAGCATCTCATGGCGCAAAAGGTCTACAACGGCATCGACAAGGCCCAGCCAATCAGCGACGAAGATCTACAGCAAGCTATTCTCAGGGCCAAACCGGTACTTGATCTCTACCTGTTGAAGGACGGCAGCGTTTCGAGTGCCGTACGGGTTCTGCCGGGCCGTTTCGACCCCAAGGGGTTGGGCGAAAGCATGAGCCTGAGCGCCACCATCAACCTGCAGCGTATTCTCGAGCGGGTGCAGGAGTATGCCTCTACCTGCACCCTGGCTCTCGATTTCGGCCTGGCAAACCTCCCCGGCTGTCGAGTAGAAAAAGCCACCGATGGCGGTCCGTGGGAGCAACAGAACCTGGCCAGCCTGAGCCGTTACGGCTGGTTGGTGACCGGCCTGGCCGTCGCCGGTTCAATCCGGCCTATTCCAAACTCTATGGAAAACCCAACCGTCGTACCGGGTCTGGGCAATGTGGCCTACGTCGGTGAACTGCTTGATGAAATCCGCGAAGAAATGCCCCCCTTGGCAGAGCCGGCCCCTCCGGCCGCCACCGCCGCTCCGCTTCCGGCACCGCCCCCGCGTCCACGAAAGGGCGGGCTGTCAAAGCCGCAGTTGCTGTCGATCTGTGGTACGGCGGCAGGCACAGCCATCTTCCTCGCTCTCGATAACAACGCTTTTGCCCAGGCCGTGCTACATTACGGCATTCGCCCCGGCCTGCTTCCTGCGGCCCTTTCCGCCGCATTTCTATGGGGTGGTTTCCATTTTTTAAGACTCAAACGACGGGTGGAAAACACCCCCACCAGCAAAACTCGGTCGCTGGCCATGGGACTGGTCGAGATACACGGCCAGACACGCCGCAAATATGCTCTGGTGTCACCCATGAGCCAACTGCCCTGCGCCTACTATCGCCTACGCAAATACCGCAAAGATCGCAATAACCGCTGGAAATTGACCAGCTGCAAGGAAAGCGACCACGTGCCCTTCTACCTGGAGGACGACACCGGGCGGGTAATCATCGACCCGCAGCGGGCCACGGTGCGCCCCCGTTCCCGCCAGCAGGGTTTCGGCGGCCAGCAGAGCCTGCTGATGGACAAGCCAAGCCATATCGACCGTGACGAGAAGTGGATTGAAGAAACCATCGCCGAAGGAACCCGCCTCTATATTCTCGGTCAGGCGAAGGAAAATACTCAACGGCGCCCTCCCTTGCGGCAGCGGGTTATCGAATCCCTGCGGGAACTGAAAAAAGATCCAGCCGCGCTGAAGCGTTACGATCGTAACGGAGATGGCCAAATCTGCGAGCAGGAATGGAGTGAAGCCCGCCGTCTGGTCGAAGAGCAGTTATTGCATCAGAGCCTGCAGGAAAAAGGCCGCAGCTTGCCGCAACAGGACCGGGTAATTATCACTCGACCGCAGCAACGCTCGTTGCCTTTTATCATTGCTGAAACAGCGTCAGAGGCCCATCTTGTCCGTAGTTACAGCCTCTATACCTTACCCCTTTTCGGTGGCGCAGTTTTGACGGTTGTCTGGACGGTAGTGATGCTGGTAGAGTATCTGCGACCTACCTGAGATACACGTGCATAAACTTATAGCAATCTATCTTTTATGGAGGAACCCATGATCGGCTTGATCGTACTCGCTGTGCTGCTGCTGATACTGGCAGTACTGACTATCTATGTAGTCACCATCTATAACGGCCTGGTAAGCCTGAAAAACAATATCGACAAAGCCTGGAGCAACATCGATGTGCTGCTCAAGCAGCGCTTCGATGAACTGCCCAAGCTGATCAAGGTCTGCGAAGGCTACATGCAGCACGAACAAAAGACCCTGGAAGCGGTGATCAAAGCCCGTTCCATGGTGCAAAATGCCCGTGGCGGCAAAGATAGCCTGCAAGCCCAGAACATGCTCACCGACACCCTGCGTTCACTTTTCATGGTGGTGGAGCGCTATCCCGATCTGAAAGCCGACACCGCCTTTCAGAGCTTGAGTCAGCGAATCTCCGAACTGGAGGACATGATCGCTGACCGCCGCGAGTACTACAACGACGCGGTGACCATCTACAACATCCGCATCGAGCAATTCCCCGACGTCATCATCGCCCGGCTGTTCAACTTTGCCGCCCGCACCCTGTGGCAAATCGATGCCGCCCACCGCGAAGATGTCGAGGTGAGCTTTCAGCACATGTAAAAAGCTGACTCTGATTGATACTGCTCCCTGTGCAAGGACCGTCATAAAAAAGCTCCGGCAGATTCCTGTCGGAGCTTTTTCACTACAATATTATATGGCCCAATAGACAACCCGCCACCATGGGACACTGACGTACTCACATTGCCTGCAGTGAAACATCCCCTCGCCATTTGGACTCTTTGACGGCAATGGCTGCATCTGCAATAATTTGAATCACTCCCAATTTCTGACGCAAAGGTCCTATTTTCTTTGCAGGGATTCCGCGGTTGTGCTAATAAGTCCGGTCCCGTAGCCTTTAGTTGAAAAAGACACCTGGCTTTTCATCGCGTTTCCATTTCCTTCCGCCCATACCCATTGGAGCTCATCATGGTTAACATCGGTCGCGTCAACACTTTGCAGATTCATCACATCGACGAAGACGGAGCCTGGCTAAAGGCTGGTCCCCATCGTGTTTTGCTGCCTGCCACCGAGGTGAATACTTCGATGAAAGACGGCGACCGGTTAGAGGTCTTTCTCTATCAAAACACTAGCGGTGATCTCGCTGCGACTCTAAAACGACCCAAGGCTCAAGTCGGTGAATTCGCTCTGCTCAAGGTCAGCGCCGTGACCCGCCACGGAGCTTTTCTGGACTGGGGATTGGAAAAGGACCTGTTGGTTCCCTATAGCGAGCAACCGGAGCGGATGCGAGTCGGCCGAAACTACATCGTCAGAGTCTATCTCGATGATCAGGGACGGACCGTCGCCACTGCGCGTATCGACCACTGTCTGGAAAAAGAAAAAGAAAAGATCGATCTGTGCGAAGGCCAGGAAGTGGACCTGCTGCTATGGGAATATACTGATCTCGGCGCCAAAGTGATCATCAACCATCGCTACGGTGGTCTTCTTTACAAAAACGAATTGATGCCAGGCCAACGGCGCGGCGAACAATTTAAGGGTTATATCAAACGCCTTCGCGAAGATCAGAAGATCGATGTTTCTTTACGCCGTGGAGGTATTGAGGAAGTGAAGGAAGCCCAGCAGACCATTCTCGAAGCTCTGGACAAGGACGGTTTTCTGCCTTTGCATGACAAAAGCTCGCCACTGGAGATCAAGCAGCTTCTGGGCATGAGTAAAAAGTTGTTCAAAAAGGCTGTCGGAGGTCTGTACAAGAATCGGCAGATCGAATTGGCCGACAATGGGATTCGCAGAAAAGGTTGATGCTCCTGCGAGAACTCATAAGATGGCTACGCAAAAAAATAGGCGCGTTGTCCAGGAGACCGAGGCAACGCGCCAAAAGATGGAGGTATTTGTGTTTCGTGATTAAACTATAGCGCTTTGATAATGGTTCCGCCACGTGACTTTCCGTAAAAATGGACGACCAAATGCCTATTTTTCAACTGTGCATTTGTACAGGAAGCTGCCACACGAAAACTCACCGATTGAAATCGTGCTTGAGGGGCAGATAGGTGCCGGGCAGTTGTAGAGACGCCCCATGAACCTCCCCCAAGCCAGCCGACCACGAAGACTGCACAAAAAGAAATCTTTCAACTATTTTACCATGTTTACCCTTGTGGTTTCCTTCACCAGTTGCGCTATGGCCGGCATAAGCTAAGGTAAGGATAACTCTCCAAGAAAAATTCATCAAAACCGCACAGGGAATGTCATGGACTTTACCCAGCTTATCAGCCGTCGCCAGAGCGTTCGCCGTTACAGCGACCGTCCGGTAGAATCCGAAAAGCAGGATCGGCTTATCGAGGCGGTGCGCCTGGCCCCTTCAGCCTGCAACGCTCAGCCCTGGTCCCTGCTGCTGGTTGACGAACCGACTCTGCGTACAGAGGTGGCCAAGGCCTCTTTCGGCAAAGTTCTTTCCTTTAACCAGTTTGCCGTACAGGCACCATTGATAGCAGTGTTGGTTATAGAACCGCCCCCGATGACGGTTCGGCTTGGGACGCTGATCAAAAGGCGGCAACTTCCCCTGATCGACATCGGTATCGCAGCTGCGCAGCTCTGCCTCCAGGCCGCAGAACTCGGACTCGGCAGCTGCATGCTAGGTTGGTTTGACGAGGGAAAAATTAAACGATTGCTGAACATCCCCCTCCGGCGCCGAATCGGCCTGCTGGTTACCATCGGCTATGCCGCACCAAACTACCCCCTGCGCAATAAGCAGCGTAAACCGGCCACCGCCATGAGCAGCCGCAACGGCTATTGCATCAAAGCCTGACAGGCGGCATTGCTTCATGCAGTCAAAGAAAGGATGTCCATGCTCCTGTTTGTGTTGGTCTTTCTGACAATCTACGGCCTGATGCACGCCCTGGTTTTCTGGGGCATGCATCCCCTGCTGGTCAGCCACCCTGCCCTTCCGAGCCTGGTCTGGGGTTGGATGGGATTGATGATCGTTTCCCCGGTGGCAGTCCGGCTTCTGGATCACAGCGGGTATGTTGCAACGGCACGGGGCCTGGCGTGGGTCGGCTATTGTTGGATGGGACTGCTGTTTATCGCCTTCTGCCTGTTTGCCGCCATGGCGGGCTGGCATCTGCTGGCCCTGCTGACAAAACAGCTGTTACCCGATCTGCCCCTGCTGACTCTACACAGGCCAGCCGGTTCCGCGCTGATGTTGTTGATTACACTTGTTTCGGGACTGTATGGAGTTTACGAAGCGAACGACCTGCGCATCGAAGAGATACGGCTTTACTCGGAAAAACTGCCCCTCGGCCGTGAGCGACTACGCATTGCCCAGATATCGGATCTGCATCTCGGGTTGCTTCACCGCGGAGAAACCCTGGCTCCGGTGCTGACCGAGCTGCAACAGTTGCAACCGGATTTGTTGATTGCCACCGGTGACATCGTCGATGCGCAAATGGATCATCTCGCCCCCTTGAGCAAACTCTGGCAACAGATCAACCCGCCCCTGGGAAAATACGCGGTTACCGGCAACCACGAATATTACGCCGGCCTCGACCAATCGCTTAACTTTTTAAAACGCAGTGACTTTACCATGTTGCGTAATAAGGGGGTCACTGTGAACCAGACTATCACTCTGGTCGGGGTGGACGATCCAACGGGAGGACAGAACAACCAAGAGGCGCACCTGTTAGAACGACACCGCCAAGGCTATTTCACCGTACTGCTCAAACACCGGCCCCTCATAGACAAAAAAGCTGCCGGTCTCTTCGACCTGCAGCTTTCTGGACACGCCCATCGCGGCCAGATATTCCCTTTCAATCTGTTGACGGCCCTTGAATATCCCCGACAAAACGGGCTCTACGATCTACCGGAAGGCGGTTGGCTCTACACCAGCCGCGGCACCGGCAGCTGGGGGCCTCCCATGCGTATCCTCTCGCCTCCGGAAATCACCCTGTTTGAAATTGTACAGAAGAAAGGGTCCAGGGATTAAGCTCTGGGGAGGTGTTAAAAGTTGCCGGGGACTACCTTTAAAGAAGAAAGCAAGTTCCCGCTTCAGCTAAAATTCACAAAATAGAGAACCATCCCAGCTAAGGAAATGATCCCGAGAAAAATCAGTGAAAGGCGCCATTGATCGGTACGACGCCGATTCCGTTTCGCATTAATAACCAGTCCGACAATGCTGAGAACCAGACCCAGAACCATCAGCCATAAGATGTACTGGGCCAGATCCATATCCCATTGCTGGTGCAGACGAATATCGTAGACCCGTTCAAAGAACGTCTCAACCTTCGGCTTGGCGTAGTCCAGGACAAAAAAGGCGCAGACCAACAAGAGCCAGCCGGTCAGGGCGAGATAACGCAGCGAGCGGCTCCACAGATCAGGGCCTTTGCGACGGCATGCAGACATGGTTGTTTCCTTCGTATAACCGATATGGTGAGCGGCGACCCCGTCGATGCAAGCAACCGCCCTCTACCAAACCAACTGATGGATATTGGCGTCCTGGTCCCGCTGCACGGTGCGATGGTACTGCACCGCCGGTTCACCGAACAACATGGTATAGACCAGTTCATGGGACTCGGGGATACCGAGCTTGGCACCCACTTGAGGCGCAATATCGACCAGGGCCCAGGTGGCAAAGCCGTTCCACATAGTGCCGAGCCCCAGACTGCTGGCCATCAACTCGAAAGTACAGAGAGCAATATAACCATCAGCCGCAGGGGTCGGACCCGCCTTCGGTGCCGATACGATCAACAAATGAGGTGCGTCACGAAAGATAATATCGGTACCGCGATCCCAGGCCTTGACGATCCCGGCAAAAAACTCCAGCCCCTTGGGCAGGCGTTCGGCCTCCGCCGCCTGGCGGATTCCGGCCAGAGTCTCTTCGCGCAACTGTTTCATGGTGGCCTGGTCTTCGACCACCGTGAACTGCACACCGAGGTTATTCCGGCCGGTGGGGGCATGGGCGGCAGTCCTCAGCAGCCGACCGATGGTCTCGCTGTCAACCGGTTCGGGAGCAAAACGCCGCACGGAACGGCGACCACGAATGAGTGTCTCAACCTCTTCAGCTGATGGCAGGTGCCCTGCCAGAGGCTGACTGTCAGCAGGATTTCTGCCCAATACGCTGATCGCCGCCGTCGGGCAGATAGCCAGGCAATGCTGGCATTTAAGGCACAGTTTAACTTTGTCGGCAATGAGTTCCGGGCCGCTTTCTTCAAGGGTAATAATACCGACAGGGCAATCCTTAACACACTCACCGCAACGGGTGCACTTCTTATTATCCACCACAAATTCGATCATCGATTGCTCCTATGCTAATAAACGGCCCCGTTTCATCCCGCTTCATTGATAGCATGACCTGCCGTTATGAGCAAGCCGTAGAAAAGGGACTTTTTTCATGACAAGAACGTTATTCCTATGGTTAAATGTGATGTTAAAACTCTCGACACTTTTGAGCCCCGGGGCAATTACAGATAGAGGAGCAATTACCATGCTGAGCACGTCCGACCTGCGTAAAGGTACCAAGCTGATGATCGACGGCGAACCGCACGTCATCGCCCAGTTCGATTTTTCTAAACCTGGCAAAGGCCAAGCCCTATATAAATGCAAACTGCGTAACATGATTACCGGTGCTCTGTTCGACCGCACCTACCGCTCTGGCGAAAGCTTTGAGCCTGCGGCTCTGCATGAATCCGACATGCAGTACCTCTATCAGGATGAGTCCGGATATGTCTTCATGGACCAGAAAACCTACGAGCAGACCACCCTGCCGGAAGAAGCCCTCGGCGACCAAAAATACTTCCTGGTCGACAACATGGAGGTCAAGATCCTGATGTTCGGCGAGCGCGGCATCGGCATCACTCTGCCCAACTTCGTCAATCTGCGGGTCACCCAATCCGAACCCTGGGTCAAGGGCGACACCGCCGCCGGCAACAACAAGCCGGCCACCGTAGAGAGCGGCTATACCTTGCAAGTGCCGTCCTTCGTTGAGGAAGGCACCCTGATTCAGATCGACACCCGCACCGGCGAGTACGTTACCCGGGTCAAGGAATAGTCGATCATGGATGGCAATTGGGCGCTGACCAGAAAGCGTCCGCGGCTGGAACAAAGGGCCCGGATCGTACAGATGATCCGGGCCTTTTTTAATGCCCGGGAATATCTGGAAGTCGAGACCCCTCAGCGATTACCGGGCAACGCCCCTGAAGCCCATATCGATGCAATGACCAGTGCTGACTGGTTCTTGCATACCAGCCCTGAGCTGTGCATGAAACGGCTGCTGGCAGCGGGCTATGAGAAACTGTTTCAGATCTGCCACTGCTGGCGGGATGGAGAACGGGGCAAGCGCCACCTGCCCGAATTCACCATGCTCGAATGGTATGCCATCGACTGCGACTACCGCCGCTTGATGGACGAATGCGAGATACTGCTTCGAGCGTTGGCACCGCAGGATAATATTGTCTATCAAGGTGAGACCATTGACCTGAGTGGCCCCTTTGAACGGCTCACCGTAGCAGAAGCTTTTGATCGCTATGCCAGCTTAGGACTGGCCACGGCCCTGGAGACGAATCGCTTTGACGAATTGCTAACCCTGGAGGTCGAACCGCTCCTGGGCCGAGATCGGCCGACATTTCTTATCGAATACCCCTCTGAACTTGCAGCTCTTGCCCGTTGCCATCCCGAGCGCCCTCAAGTAGCCGAACGTTTTGAACTCTATGTGGCAGGCATTGAGTTAGCTAACGCCTTTTCCGAATTGACCGATCCCACAGAACAACGCCGACGGTTCGACGCTGATGAAGCCGAGCGCCGAGCAGCCGGCAAGCCCCCCTATCCTGTCCCGGATAAATTCCTTACCGAGCTAGCCGCCATGCCCGAAGCAGCCGGCATCGCCCTCGGTCTCGATCGCCTGGTGATGCTGCTCACTGACGCCACCACCATCGATGAAGTGGTAACCTTCACCCCCGAATTACTGTAAAAACCAAGATTGATGCAGCGAGTCTTTACAACAGCATGATCATCTCAGACCTTGCCATGCCCTAATCTCGACATCAATTCTATTACAATCCGGTTTGGAATCGATGGTCCATGCACCCGCCAACCAGATCAGAGTTGTATATAGATGTTAACTTCTCCCCCATTGCAACTCGGCGACCCCCACAGGGAACAATCTTTTTCATTGCAATTGGGACCATGGGCACGGGGACAGGGAACGCCCCGGCCACTTGTTCGGTTGCTGACACTGACCCGCAACTGACCGTCGATACAACTAGACGTACCGTGGAAGGAACATTTCTCCTTGTTGCAGTCTCTAGAAAACGCAAGTGGACAGTAATAAATCATTACGGCCTCCGTATTTACAGGTGATTTGACCTTGCTAAACTTTTCGAAATCCTTGTCGATTTAACCTCTCCAAACAATTAGCGATGCCTAAGTATATTTGATTAATTATCGTTGTCAATCAACGGCCCCGATCCATACAAAAAAACAGTAGCGACACGAGCAAAATGCGGAGTGGATAAAATGAGCGCGTGACTTCTCTTTTATTTCGCTTAGCCATTCAACACCGTTTTTGCGACGCCATCATCTTCAAACTAAAAAAAGGGGGGCAGACTGCCTGATGCAGTCTGCCCCCCTTTTTGTTGGCGATATAAATTATTCGTCGTTTAGACGATAGCTTTCATGCCCTGCATGGCCGCACGCAGTTCCTGGCCGACCTCTTCGATGAGGTGGTAGCGAATCTCGGCGTTGACTGCGACTAGGGTGCTGTTGTCGACACTGTTGTCGGTCACATCGAGGCCCTTGCCGATGACATCGGTACCGACCTTGCTCATGAAATCTTCCAGCAAAGGAACGCAGGCGTGGGCGAAAAGGTAGCAACCGTACTCGGCGGTATCGGAGATCACCCGGTTCATCTCATAGAGTTTCTTACGAGCAATGGTATTAGCGATCAGCGGGGTTTCGTGCAGGGACTCGTAGTAAGCTGACTCGGGCTCGATTCCGGAAGAAACCATGGATTCGAAAGCCAATTCGACGCCGGCTTTGACCATGGCTACCATCAGAATGGCCTTGTCGAAATACTCCTGCTCGGAAATCTCGCCCGCACCTTCGGTCTGCTCAAAAGCAGTCTTGCCCGTCGCCTCGCGCCAGGTAAGCAAGTTGATGTCATCGTTGGCCCAGTCTTCCATCATGGTGCGAGAAAACTCGCCGGAGATGATGTCGTCCATATGCTTTTCGAACAGGGGACGCATAATCTGCTTGAGCTCAGCCGCCAATTCGAAAGCAACCAGCTTGGCGGGATTGGAGAGACGATCCATCATGTTGGTGATACCACCGTGCTTGAGTGCCTCAGTGATAGTCTCCCAACCAAACTGAATCAGCTTGACGGCATAAGGGGCATCGATGCCGTTCTGGGTCATCTTGTCGAAGCAGAGCAGCGCACCGGCCTGCAGCATGCCGCAGAGGATGGTTTGCTCGCCCATCAGGTCGGATTTGACTTCGGCGACGAAGGACGATTCAAGAACCCCGGCGCGGTCGCCACCCTGAGCGGAACAGAGGGCCTTGGCGATCTCCAGGCCGTCGCCGTTGGGATCGTTTTCGCCGTGTACGGCGATCAGAGTCGGAACGCCAAAGCCGCGCTTGTACTCTTCACGCACCTCGGAACCGGGGCACTTGGGCGCGACCATGATGACCGTCAGGTCTGCGCGGATCACAGTACCTTCTTCAACAATATTAAAGCCATGAGCATAGGAGAAGGTCGCGCCTTCTTTCATCAACGGCACCACGGTGTTAACCACGTCGGTGTGCTGCTTGTCGGGAGCGAGGTTCATAACGATGTCGGCGGTGGGCAGCATCTCTTCGTAGGTGCCGACGGCAAAGCCGTTTTCGGTGGCGTTGAGATAGGACTGGCGCTTCTCTTCGATAGCACCTTTACGCAGGGTGTAGGCAACGTCGAGGCCGCTGTCGCGCATGTTGAGGCCCTGGTTGAGGCCCTGTGCGCCACAACCGACGATGACGATCTTCTTGCCTTTGGCATATTCACAGCCGTTGGCAAATTCCGACGCGTCCATAAAGCGGCAAGTCCCGAGTTCCTGAAGCTGGCGACGCAGCGGCAGAGAATTAAAATAATTCTGTCCCATGATTGTTCTCCTTATGTGGGTGAATTGGAAATTTTATAGGTCAGGAGGCTGTCGGGCTTACCATGAGCCGACTGCAAAATCGCCTGATCGGCCCATATTTTCGACAATTTTCGTCAAATAGCCCTGCTATTCGCTCTCAAATTCTCAAAAATCTGGCCTCTCACAGCCAATTTTTCGTTTCGGCCCGTCAAGTCCAACAGACTCCTAGAGCACCATACGCGAAAACCACTATTGCGTAAATTGATTTATTATGAATACTATATTGCAAAAAACGCAATACGGAGTATTTCATGGACATTCGTCATCTGGAGATTTTTCTGACTCTGGCGGAGCTGCGTCATTTCGGTCGCACCAGTCAGGCCTGCAATCTAAGTCCGTCGGCATTGACCCGAACCATCCAACGCCTTGAAGAAGAACTGGGCCAGCCCTTATTCATTCGCGACAAACGGCAAGTGGCCCTTTCGGCAGCCGGCGAAGAATTCCGAACCTACGCCCGAAGAACGGTGCAGGAATGGCACGCCATGCGCAGCAGTCTGCAAAGAGAGGGCGGTCTCTCCGGCAGCCTCTCTATCTATGCCTCGGTAACCGCGGTCTACAGCCTGTTGCCACATCTGCTGGAGGCCTTTCGCAGTGCCCATCGGGAGGTACAGCTGGAACTGCGCACCGGGGTGGCTGAGCAGGCTGTGGCTCTGGTGCAGAGCGGCGACATCGATCTGGCGGTAGCCGCCCTGCCCGATCGTTATCGAGCCCAATTGCAGTTCTTGCCCATTATCAACACGCCGCTGCTGTTTATCGAACCTCTGCAGAGCACCACCGAATTGCCGCTAAAGAACGGTATCATCGACCTGTCCCGAGTACCGCTGGTCGTACCACAGCGCGGCCTGTCGCGGCGGCGCCTCGATCAATGGCTGAAAGAGCGGCGCATCACTCCCAATATTACATCCGAAGTCTCCGGCAACGAAGCGCTCATCGCCATGGTACGACTCGGCTGTGGCATCGGCATTGTCCCGGAACTGGTTCTGGCCCGCAGTCCCTTTCGTGAAGAAGTACGTATTCTTGAAAACGGCCCAGCCCTCGACCCCTATGTGGTCGGTCTCTGTTCCAGCAAACGCAACCTGCAACGCCCGGCCGTGCAGGCCTTCTGGCAGCTGGCGGTGGAGCGATCGGGGGGCAAGGTCAACTTCTAGTTCTTGGCTTCGGTTCTCGCGAACAAGACCGTTTTTCGCAATTACCTATTTTCCCCGACAAATAGGATTGGGCCTATTTCTGCCGCTCAAAAAAAGGCTCGCACTGATTGTGCGGGCCCTTTCTTTTCAATTAAACCGGCGATCGACGTTGACTAAAACCTTCGCTCAAGGGTGGCTTTTTCAAGTGCTCTCTCAACTAGTTACTCCCGTAATCTTTGATGCATTTATAATCACGTATCGATTCAAGCCCGGGACTGGTAAAAAAATAAACGGCCTGATTCGCGTCAAGATAAAATTGTTCTTTCGTTCTTTGATTGGAGACTATGTAATTTTTCTTGCCGTGATTGCAGACTATCTGCACATCAAACCACGGATCGTATGAACGCCTTGAATCATGCATCGTGGTTTTATAGACGTATTGGCCGGGGGCGTATACCGTTATATTTGATGAGGCTGCAACGCAGAAGGCTGGGATCAAAAAAAACACGACAGCAATTAAAACTCGCATAATGAATCGCCTCAAGATGACTAGCGTAAGTGTTGCTCGTTGATTTGAAACTGTTTTCAGGGTGAATTGTCGATGGAAATTACCACTCCATTGTCAGACTGGTCAAGGAATCGCTGGCCCAGTGCACTTTTTTGAGGGGCAGGGGTAAGCAGGTAATAGGACGTTACTTTATCGAGGTCGACGACGCCGACGCCAAAAAGTTAACCGTTATGAGTGCTAACGCCCGAGGTGTGCCGCCAGCGCAGGATCTTAGTTATCAGATCGCCACTGACCTCCCCTTTCCTCTTCAGCATCTTGAACACGGCGGCGCGAAAAACTGAAGCTTTCCAACCCATATCTGGTCTGACAATGGCTGACAGTTGGTCGAAGAGCGTTCGTTAGTGAAGGGGGGATTAGTGATTAGGAAACTCAATCGTCTCGCCACCAGGGGCCCGCAGCAACGCCTGTTCGCCAAGCCGAAGTATAGATTCAGGCAGCAGCGGAATCTTACCCCTGCCGCCCGGGCTATCGATCACATAATGAGGCAGGGCCATGCCGGACAAAGGCCCACGCAGCTCTTGCAGAATTCCTAGACCGGTCTCGATCCGGGTACGGAAATGACCGGTGCCGCGAACCAGATCCATATGATGCAGATAATAGGGACGAACCCGCAGGCGCAACAGACCACGCCACAACCTGGCCAGAGTAACCGCCGAGTCGTTGACCCCGCGCAACAACACGGTCTGATTGCCGAGAACGACACCGGCATCGACCAGTTTGTTGCAGGCAGCGGCCGCCTGAGGAGTCAATTCCCGGGGATGATTGAAGTGAGTATTCAGGTAAAGGGGCGGGAAACGGCGTAGCAGTTTGCACAGATTGTCGGTTATGCGTTCCGGCAGGGTCACGGGCAATCGGCTACCGATACGCACCATCTCCACATGGGGAATCGCACTCAAGCGGAGTAGAATTGCTTCCAACTGGTCATCTTCAAGAAGCAGAGGGTCCCCCCCGGACAAAAGCACATCCCGCACTTCCGAGTGATCGGCAACATAGTCGATACCTGCATGAAGCTCCGCCTCACTGACCTTCATAGATGAACAACCGAGCTTACGCTTGCGAGTGCAGAAGCGGCAGTAGGTGGCGCAATCGCTGCCTGCCAGCAACAGCACCCGATCGGGATAGCGATGCACCACCGCCGGTACAGGTGATAGCCGTCCCTCGTCCAGAGGATCGGGCGAAAGGGTCGGGTCGGTCAGTTCACGCAGATCGGGTACGCACTGACGCCAGACGGCATCGCCGGGGGCCTCGATCAGGTCGAAATAGTAGCGGCTGATGCGCATGGGGTAGCGTTGCGCCACTTCCTGCAGGGGCGCCACAGCGACATCGAATCGCTCCGCCAGTTCGGCGGGATCGACCAGGGCCTGCCGCAGGGTATGTTGCCAGACTTCCATAAACAGAGCTACTCCAGGGAAAAAGAGTGTCGAGGTTTACCACAGCCTCCGCTTCGAGTCCATGACGTAGAACATCTGTTCTTTGTCCACGGAAGACACGGAAAAAGACTCCAACCATTCCGTGCTTTCAGTGTTTTCCGTGGACCGATTGCCCTTGGTTATCCATTTTGTTGAATTTTGTTCATTACATGGCCTGCGGATCGAAGAAAAACGCATGGTCGGAGGTAAACAGCGGCGGAGTGCGGTTGACGATGGCCCGTATAGCGGGCGAAGCAAGCAACTCCTGCTGGATGAAGCGACGGGCATCGGTGCGCCGTTGCTGCTCTGCGGCGCCGGTTAGATAAAGCCCTCGCTCCCCCTCTGCTTGAACGCTCGCGTCTCGCCCGGCCGCCAGTTCCGACTGATGAGGCAGATTCATGATGGCCAGATTCAGATAACCGATGGCATTGGCATGTGTTTCTAAAAAGCGCAGGGTCGCACGTCGATCCTCTTCCGTTTCGTCAGGAATGCCAAACATGACGTAAACATAAGTCCCAATTCCGGCCCGATGCAGCGCGCTTAAAACTGCCGCAGCCGTCGTGACGGCAGTGCCCTTGCCGAGCTTATCGAGAACCGTCTGGGATCCGCTTTCCAGGCCAAGCTGCAACATTCGGCACCCAGCAGTGGCCAGTTGATCGACCAGTTGGATATCGGTCAAGGCTTCTTCAAAACGAACAAAGCCGTACCAGGACATTCCGGCCAAATCGTCTCGACGGGCCGCTAACGCATTCAACACCGGCATCGGCAGGGCGTTGTCGGTGAAATGAAAATGCCGCACTTGCCATTGCCGGGCCAGTGTCAGCAACAGGTCAGGCACCTCGGCTGGCGCACAACTGCGATAAGTATGCGTCGGCGCAACAGCTTCAGGACAAAAGAGGCACCCCTTCCAGTAGCAGCCCCGCGAAGCGGTTACCGGCAAAACCGGTTCGGGGCTCGCATAATCGCCGGGGACCAGACCACTAAAATTCGGAGTAAAGGAGAGACAGGTGCTGCCTTCGAGAAAAAAATCATCGACCCCTTCTCTGGCCAAACGCAACAACGCCTCTTCGCCGGGGCCGAACACCAGGTGATCGAAGGGAAGCAAGACGTCGCCTGACTTTTCCAGTTCTGCCCGCCAGGAAGTCAGCATGCCACCGCCCGCAACCAGTTTCACGCCGGGCAAGGCTCGGCGGAGCATCCCGGCCAACTCGAAAGCGGGAAGCAGTTGGTGTCGATAATTAATAGACAGAGCGACGAGGCTTGGTTTGCAGGCAACAACCTTCGGCAACAGTTCCTCCGCAAAATAGGAACCAAACAGGGTTGAAGCTTCGGCATCGGCAAACTGTTGCAGATCGTTCAAAGAGAATTCCGAGCGCCCCCCGTGGCGATAGTCACCAAGGGTCAGGCGCTCGTCGCCATTCATGCCACGATAAACACCCAAAGCCGTATTCAGATGGTGAACGGCAGTTTGGTATCGAGCAAAAGAGCGGCTAGCCGCCGGGGAGGTAAGTAGAGTCCAGGACCGTTCGGTATTTTTTATCGCCCGACGCAGAGAGGTTGTTGCCGTCGGCTGAACCATCGCAGCCAATCGTTCAGGCTGCAACAGATAACGGTAGGCGCCCAGATTGGCATCAAGAGCTTGAGATTCTACACCCTGACGATGTAAATATCCGAGGAGCACAGCCAAACCAAGGGGCGGGCCGGCCGGCTTGATTGCTGGCGGCTGCAACAACAACACGGACAGGGATTCAGTCATTGCGGCGACCGACTCCCAACCAGGTCACAAGGGCTAACAACATGATACCGACGTCCCGAAGCAGAGCCATTTGAGCACTGGTGTGCCCTTCGCCACCGGGCCGAAAACAACCGCAGTCAATATCGAGGCCGCGCAGAATAACGGAAAGCAGCGCGACAATAAACACCCCGTTCATCCCGGCAATCAGCACCACGGCCGGGCGCACCTGTCGTCCGAGCAACAGCAGCAGGCCGGCTGCCAGCTCGACATAAGGCAACAGGGCGGCGACCAGAAAATTGAGCTGATAAGGCAGCAGCTGATAGTTCGCCACACTACCGGCAAAAGCCACGACGTCCAGCGCCTTGACCACTCCGGCATAACAGAAAAGAGCGCCCAGCACCAAACGACTGCCGTGATAGAGTATAGTGCGCCAGTTTTTCATGGTTGCGCCCCCTCGACCGGCAGGCCGGCGTCCCGCCATTCGGGGAAACCGCCTTCAAAGACCCGTACCTGATGGTAGCCTGCGGCGATTAATCTCTCGGCCAGTTCAAAAGAGTCCGTACAGTCATAGCCACTGCAATAGACGATGAGCGGCGTTTCCAGGGGCACCTCGGCCTGCAAAACTCCCACTCCGGCCACCTCTTCCCCCCAAGGCAAAGACCTGGCACCGGGCAGATGACCTTCGGCGAAAGCCTCCCGGCTACGCGCATCGATGAACAGGGTCGTCGAAGCTTGCAGTTCCCGCACCTCGGCCAGTTCCACCGGCAGAGGCAGAATCGTTTCAACCGATTCATCGACGGCAGACGGTACCGTGTTCAGAGTCTGACCGGAAAAAACCCGCCAAAGCAACTGGCTGTTGACCGCCAAACCGACCACAGCGGCCAGCAGAGCAATGAGAAACGCTCGCCGCAGATCGCGCCATAGCGTTTTTACTTTGAGTTGCTTACTCATCAGGCGATTCCGACAGTTCGGGAGCAAAGGACTTCAACATCTCACGCAGGCGGCCATTTTCTGCTTCCAGCCGGGCAATGCTCTGGTTGCAATCGGTGACCACCTCGTTCAGCTCCTCGATGAGGCGGGCCTGATGGGTAAACCGGATTTCAAGTTCAGTCAGGCGTTCTTCAATTTGCGACATACTTTTTTCCTTTAGCAGTGTCGTACAGTTAGGCACTGATGGCAACAGACTCCTTGCCACGAATCTACCTGCATGCTAGCAGAACCACGAAGTCCCGGCAACAAAGAGAGCACATCGCTAAGGAAGCTTTGCATAATGAATTGTTTTGCGTATAATCTCATGAGTCGATTCAGCCGTTTAGCGCCCTTCCGTCTAACCGATCGAGGCTCCGATGAATTGCATCATCTCCTTTGCACGGCAAATCTCCTCTTCTCAAAGCACCCTTTCCCTGCTGACGTTAATACTCCTGGCAGTACTGCTCATCCTGCCGGCAATCCCGGCTGGAGCAGAACATCCATCCGCCGAAGCAGACATGAACGACAGGGCCTCCATGCAGCATCATGATCCGCCGGCCGAGCAACAGGTCCCGCAACACCAGCATGATCATTCAGCACAAGCGATGACGGACAATCAGGTGGGCATTGAGGAGAGGCTTGGCGCGTTTATCCCTCTCGATTTGACCTTTCAGGACGAAAACGGGCAGACGGTAATTTTACGCGACCTTATTACCGGCCCAACAATCATCGCTCCCATCTATTACAGCTGCCCCAACGTCTGCGCTTTTCTGCAAGCCGACCTGGCCCGGAACCTGCCAGCGATCAAGTTGCAACCCGACCAGGACTACCGGGTATTGTCGATCAGTTTCGATGAAAAGGATACTCCAATGGCAGCCCGGGCGTCGCGCAAAACCTATATGACTGCCATGGGCCAACCCTTCCCGGAGCAAGGCTGGCGTTTCCTCACCGGTGAGGCCGCCGCCAGCAAAGCCCTGACCAAAGCGGCTGGCTACAGCTTCTTGCGCCAGGGCAACGATTTTCTGCATCCGGTGGTAATCTTCGTCGTTACCGGCGAAGGCCGTATCGTTCGCTATCTGCACGGCACCCGCATGCTGCCTATGGACCTGACTCTGGCCCTTACCGAGGCTCGCGAGGGACGCCTCGGCAGTACCATTCGCAAGGTGGTGCGTTTCTGTTTCAACTACGATTCGCAGCAAAAGCATTATGTGTTTAACCTGCTGCGTATTGCCGCCACGGTGATTTTGATAACGGCCGGTGGCTTTCTCCTGTTTTTATTTATCTCTGGTCGTAAACGCTAACCCAGCTGCCGCAAGCCCATGACCGATTCTCTACGCAGTCTTTCAACCTAGTACGGAAAGCTTCCTCTTATGGCCAAGCAAAATGACCGCGGTTTTCTTCAGGCTTCCAACCGACAGCCGCTGCTCTTCGACTGGATCTTCTCCGTCGACCACAAACGCATCGGCCTTCTCTATCTCTATTCAGTCGGTGCTTTTTTCCTTTCCGGCGTTTTGCTGGGTCTGCTGATCCGCCTGGAACTCATCGCTCCCGGCCCGACCATCGCCACGGCTCAGACGTACAACGCCCTGTTTACCCTGCACGGCGTGGTGATGATCTTTCTATTCATCATTCCCGGCATTCCCGGCGCCTTTGGCAACATCATGCTGCCTTTGCAGATCGGCGCTCAAGACGTAGCTTTCCCACGCCTAAACCTGCTTTCCTGGTGGCTCTACATCCTTGGCGCCTTCATGGCTTTGACCTCCTTATTCAGCGGCGGCGGCCCTCCGGATACCGGCTGGACATTTTACGTACCCTTCAGCTCCGAGACTCCGACCAACGTCTCGCTGGCCCTGCTGGCGGTGTTCATCATCGGCTTTTCCTCAATTCTAACCGGGGTCAATTTTGTCACCACGATCCATCGCTTGCGATCACCGGGAATGCACTGGGGGCGCCTGCCCTTGTTCATCTGGTCCCTCTACGCTACCGCCTGGGTACAGATACTCGCCACGCCGGTTCTCGGCATCACCGTAGTCCTGGTGATGGTCGAGCGAATCATCGGTTTCGGTCTCTTCGATCCGGCCCGGGGCGGCGACCCGATCCTTTACCAGCATCTGTTCTGGATTTACTCCCACCCGGCGGTCTACATCATGGTCCTACCGGCCATGGGGGTGATATCGGAGATCATTCCGGTCTTTTCCCGCAAGCCGACCTTCGGCTACAAAGCCATCGCCGCTTCAAGCGTGGCCATCGCCGCCGCCGGATCGCTGGTTTGGGGGCATCATATGTTCGTCAGCGGCATGAGCGACACCGCCATCCTGATTTTCTCCCTGCTGACCTTTCTGGTGGCGATTCCATCGGCGGTTAAAGTCTTCAACTGGGTAGCCACTCTCTACCGTGGCTCCATCTCCCTTGAGCCGCCGATGCTGTTTGCCCTGGCTTTCGTCTTCCTCTTTTCCATCGGTGGCCTGACCGGCCTGATCCTTGGCTCGGCATCCACCGACATGCATGTCCACGACACCCACTTCGTTGTCGGTCACTTTCACTACGTGATGTTCGGCGGCACCGGCTTCGCCTTCTTTGCCGCTCTGCATTACTGGCTACCGAAAATTTTCGGTCGCTTGTACAACATGAAGATCGCCACCGTCGCCTGGGCCATCATCTTCGTCGGTTTCAACCTGCTTTATTTTCCGATGATGTTGGTCGGTCTGCGCGGCATGCCCCGCCGCTACTACGATTACCTGCCGCATTTTCAAGGTCTTAATATGGTTTCCACCATCGGATCCTGGGTGCTGGCCATCGGCCTGTTGCTGATGTTCATCAATCTCTACCGCGGCATGCGGCGCGGTGCATTCGCCGGCAATAACCCTTGGCAAGCAGCCACCCTCGAATGGGTCCCGACGTCGCCGCCCCCCGAGGAAAACTTTTCTCATCCGCCGCAGGTAACCCACGGGCCCTACGACCTGGAACAGGCAGGTAAACCATGACCATGCAACCTGATGCCCTCGGCGCCCGGATCGGTATGTGGCTGTTCCTGTTTTCAGAGCTGCTGTTGTTCGGTGGTTTATTTCTACTCTACGCCGTTTATCTGGCCCGCTATCCCGCCGATTTTGCCGCCGGCGGTCAGCAGCTGGACGCCCTGCTCGGCACCGGCAATACGCTATTATTGATTACCAGCAGCCTGACCGTAGCGCTGGCTTTGAGTGCCTTGCAACAGGGACGACGGCAGCTCTGCCAGATACTGCTCTGCGCTACAATATTTGCGTCACTACTTTTTTTGACCATCAAAGGGGTCGAATGGCAAGCCAAATTCGCCCACGGCATCTTCCCCGGCGGCACCGAACTTGAGTCCCTGCCGGTGGGCCAACAGATTTTTTTCGGTCTCTATTTCGTGACCACCGGCCTGCACGGCCTGCATGTTCTGGTCGGTGCGGCCCTGTTACTTTGGACTCTTGGTCTGACCCACAGGGGCCAAGTCACCGCGGAAAATTCGGTAATGCTGGAAAACGGCGCCCTCTACTGGCATCTGGTCGACCTGATTTGGATATTCATCTTCCCCCTATACTATCTGCTGCTGTAACGAGGGACACATGAATCAAACTGCCCATCAACCCCTGAGTTTTCGTTGTCTGACCACTGTCTGGTTTCTCCTGTTAATCCTGACCGGAATAACTGTCGGAGTTGCCCGTTATGATCTCGGTGCCATCAATGTCTGGGCCGCCCTTGGCATCGCCTCCTTGAAAGCGAGCCTGGTCGTATTCTATTTTATGCATCTCAAGAGCGAACCCCGAATGCTGGTGCTCTGCCTGTTTGTCGCTTTATTGACCCTGGCCACTTTTATCGGCCTGACTTTTTTTGATGTCCTCTACCGTTAATTCTTTTGCAATAAACTATGAGATGGCTAAG
Source organism: Syntrophotalea acetylenivorans (assembly GCF_001887775.1). NCBI lineage: Bacteria > Pseudomonadati > Thermodesulfobacteriota > Desulfuromonadia > Desulfuromonadales > Syntrophotaleaceae > Syntrophotalea > Syntrophotalea acetylenivorans. Next base: position 2,933,244 of record NZ_CP015519.1, on the reverse strand, counting down.
CAAAAATTTCGATCCACAAGGCGTAGTGATTTTTCAGGGGAGAAGGCATACACAAGCATGTCTAAACGCTGAAAAATTGCTGCAACGCAGTAGAGCGGACTTTTTACGACGCCATTACCGTTGAGAGTAATTGTGACCGATCTGCCTTTAACAACCATTGAAGCCGTCGATGCCGTATTTCTCTATATTTTCGGTATTTCAGGGCTGCTGTTGCTTGGCATAACCGCGACCATGGTGGTGTTTGTGATCCGCTACCACCGTCGCCGTCATCCGCAACCGCAGCCAAGCCCCAGCTCCAAACTCTGGCTGGAACTGGTCTGGACCCTGATCCCGACCCTGATCGTACTGAGCATGTTCTGGTACAGCTGGGAAGGATATCTGAAGCTGAGCGATGTGCCACCCGACGCCCTCAAAGTACAGGCTGAGGGCCGCAAGTGGTCATGGAGTTTCAATTACCAAAACGGCCGCAGCAGCGACCGCCTTTACGTGCCGCTGGGACAGGCGGTACGGGTGGAGATCATCTCGAAAGATGTGCTGCACAGTCTGTACATCCCGGCCTTCCGCGTCAAAAAAGACGCGGTGCCCGGGCTAAACACTTACGTCTGGTTCCGGGCACCGGAAGTCGGTTCTTTTGATCTGTATTGCGCTGAATATTGCGGCGTCAGCCATTCCTCCATGATCACCACCGTCGAGGTCCTGCCGCAAGAACAGTTCGACGCCTGGTTAAAACAGGGGGCAAAAGTGGCACCGGACGAAGGTCCCGCCCTGCTGACCCGTCACGGCTGCAGCGGTTGCCATTCGTTAGATGGAAGCCAACGGGTCGGACCAACTTTTCAGGGGCTGTTCGGTCGGCAGGTACAGGTGACTAGTAAAGGGCAGGAGCAAAAACTGATTGCCGACCGCGATTACATACAGCGCTCCATCCTCGATGCTCAGGCCGACCTGGTCGTCGGTTATCCCCCGGTGATGCCTTCTTACCAGGAGCAAATTCCGGAGGATGAATTGCAGTCCATGGTCGACTACCTGTGCAGCGAGGTATTGTCGATTGCACCGGAAAAGCCATGATCGCCGGCCTGCTGAGGATTCGTCTCTGCGCCGCGGTAGCCGCGGCGGCCCTGGGCGGGTGGCTGCTCTGCCCCGGAGCCTCGGGGGCAACTGTCTTGCCATTGAGCCTTGGCACTTTACTTCTGGCCATGGCCGGCACGATGCTCAACCAGGTCCAGGAAAGACACAGCGACGCTCGCATGATTCGCACCCGCAACCGGCCATTAGCGGCCGGCCGTCTGCAGGCCCGCACGGTACTCATCGCTGCGACTGTTGCCGGCAGCCTTGGCCTGACACTGCTGGCCGCTTGCGACAAGAGCAGCGCTCTAGCCGGTGTTGTCGCACTCTTTTGCTACAACGGTCTCTACACCCCCTTAAAGCGCCATACGGCCCTGGCCTTGTTGCCTGGCGCCTGTTGCGGCAGCATGGCCCCTATACTGGGCTGGCTGGCCGGCGGTGGCCAACTCAGCGACTTTCGCCTGCTCGTGCTCAGCGGACTGCTGTTACTTTGGCAGCTACCCCACTTCTGGCTCTTTGCTCTGCGCCATCAGGCCGACCTGCAAAAGGCCGGCCTCTTTCCGGATCTGTCCCTGCAACCCACGGGCCCTTTGCCAGGCCTGATTTTTCTCTGGACCTTTGCCTTGTCGGTGGCTACCCTGTTGCTGGCGGCACTCGGCATGCTGCCTGAATGGCTGGCCGCGCTTCTTTGCCTGGCAGTGTGGGTCGGGCCAATAAATCATTGGCGTTCATTACAAAGGCCGATAAAGGAATCCGCTACCGTTACCCCATAATTTCCCCGAACCTGCAACCACGGCACATATATACTCATCATGATGTCCCGCACAAACAAAACCCGCCTGTTTATTTATCTGGCCATTTTCATTCTGGTAATGCTGATCGGCACCTTTGGCTTCAGCCTGATTGAAAAACTGTCCCTGATCGATGCCGCCTATTTTACCATGGTGACTATCGCCACCGTCGGCTACGGAGATATTTCTCCTGCCACCGCGACCGGCAAAGGGCTGGCCATTTTTTTGATCTTTGCCGGCGTCGGCACCTTCGTCAGTTTGCTGGCCAACGCCACCGAAATCTTTATCGAACGGCGGGATAATCAGATTCGCCTGCAAAAGCTGCAGATGGTCATCGGGCTCTTTTTCAGTGAGGCGGGAACCGAACTGATGCGCTTCTTCGTTGCAGCCGATTGCCACCGCGAAGAGTTGGAACAGGTTCTGAATCTGGATGATAACTGGAACGCCCGAAGCTACCAGACGGCCCTGAAAAAACTCGACCGACATCTGTATAAAGTCGAGGTCGAAAAGATCGATATCGATAAGCTGCGCGCATTTATCGGTGAGCAATCTCAATTACTGGTACGCTTGATAGAGAGCCCCTACATGCTTGAGCACGAGTCCTTCACCGACCTGCTCATCGCCGTCATGCATCTCAAGGAAGAGTTGCAGCACCGCAAGGGTATTGAGGTTCTCCCGGAAAGCGACAACGATCATTTATGCGGCGACATACGCCGCGCCTACTCTCAACTGGTGTTTCAATGGCTGCTCTACGTCCAGCATCTACAAAAGAACTACCCTTTCCTCTTTTCCCTTACTCTGCGAACCAACCCCTTTGATCGCGGCGCTTCGATCGTTGTGCGTTAGGAAATCCGAAGTTTTCGGATAAGCACAAGCTATTCCTGCCAGTTCTTGCGGCCTCTTTTGACTTCCGAACGCTGGCGCTTCTGCTGCAACCGCCGTTCACGGGCAGCGCGACCCGGTCGAGTGGCGATCCGCTTTGCCGGCCGGCGCCGCTTTGCCTGTAATTTCTCCTCAAGTCGTTGAAGAGCTCGTTCCAAATTACGTTGCTGGGAACGCTCCTCCGTGGCGACAACCATCATTCCGGTGGGTAGATGCTTAATCCGCACCGCCGATTCGGTCTTGTTCTTTTTTTGGCCGCCAGGCCCGGATGCTCTGAAAAAAGTGATGTCCAAATCCTTACGGTTCAACACTGTTCGATCTCCTGCAGAAAGATGGTATTTTTATACGAGTCATGTTAGAAGAAATACATCACCAAGGCAAAGGCTAAACCTATCATACCCACCTAAGCAGGAGCCCGCTATGAACCATTTTGCTCTGACAATCATCGGCCGCGACCATCCAGGGATTGTTGCCCGCGTGACGAAAGTTCTTTTTGACCTGGGCTGCAATATTGCCGATTCGAGCTGCACCATTCTTGGCGGCCAATTCGCCATGATTCTGATTATATCCCACCCCCGATTCGTCAGCAAAGAGAGCTTCGGCACCGCCTTTGACCCCATCGAGAAGGATGGCCTGTCTGTCTTTATCCGCACCCTGAAACCCGGCGGTGAAGCGGCACCCTATCTACAGGGCGAGCTCTGCCTGATTTCGGTCTACGGTTCCGACAAACCGGGAATCGTCTATCCGGTAGTCAAGGAACTGGGCGACCGGCAAATCAACATCACCGACCTCAACACCAAGCTGGTCGGCTCGCCGGAAAACCCGGTCTACGTCATGTTGATCGAAGCCATTTTGCCACCCGACATCCCCATTGAACAAATTGATGAAGTAATGGCCGAGTTAAAAGGAAAGCTGCAGGTCGATATCACAGTGCGTGATATCACGCCGGTGGAGCTGTAACCCATGGCTGTTCGCGAAATCCTCTGTTATCCCGACCCGATACTGAAAATGGTTTGTAAGCCGGTCGCCGAACTGGACCAAGCGTGCGACACCCTGGTTCAGGACCTGCTGGACACCATGATTGAATCGGGCCACTCCGTCGGAGTAGCGGCCCCCCAAATCGGTGTCTCACGACGGGTCGTTGTCGTCGATGTTTCCAACAGCAAACTCGGCCGGGAGAACAATCACGGCCAACTGGTGATGATTAACCCGGAAATCCTCGAGCAATCAGGACAGAAGATCATGCGTGAAGGATGCATGAGTGTTCCCGACTACACCGGCAATGTGACCCGGGCGGAGGATATTCTGGTGCAATTTCTCGATCGTCAGGGTGATCTTCAGGTCATTCGCGCTACCGGTTTTGAAGCGGTGGCCATTCAGCACGAAATGGACCACCTCGACGGCCTGCTCTTTCTCGACCGGGTGTCTAGCCTGAAAACCGATCTGTTCCGGCGCAAAAAACGCTGATGGACGTTTACCATGGGCCGTAGAGGCTCAACATCAGTGGTTTTCTTTCCGGATAGCCATAAGAAAACCGTTCAAAGCTACCCTGGTTTTCCATGCTATACTTGCTTGCACCTGGTTCTACGAAAATTTGTCCTTTTAATGCTGATACAATTGCATAATTTACAGGATGGCCAAGCAAGAATATCGTCCTAAAAAGCGTCGTAACGATGTAAAACGGGCTATTTGTACCGCCATCAATGCTATTCTCTGCCATGTATCATCAGGAGCGACCAAATGGACCACCACCCCCTAATATTGCCCTCCACCGAAAGCAACCAGGCCCTGATCGATAATGTTCATCCTCGCGACTGGATAAACCCGCAGGCGGCCCCCTGCTATAACCTGGTTGTCATCGGTGGAGGTCCTGCCGGGCTGGTTACGGCAGCCGGAGCCGCCGGCCTTGGCGCCAAGGTCGCCCTGGTGGAAAGATCCCTGTTAGGTGGGGACTGTCTTAACCTAGGTTGCGTACCTTCTAAATGCCTGATCCGTTCCGGCCGAGCCTTGCATAACGCTCGCCAATCCAATCCACTCGGTGTCCTTGGCACAACAGGCTTGCAGGCCGATTTTTCAGAAGTCATGGCCCGCCTGCAAAAGGTCCGGACCGGGCTCAGTGATCACGATTCGGCACGGAGATTCAGCGAAGAACTTGGCGTCGATGTTTTTCTCGGCCAGGGCCGCTTCGCCGGACCGGACCGATTGCTGGTCGGAGAGCAAATCCTGACTTTTAAAAAGGCGGCCATCTGCACCGGCGCTCGAGCTGCAGCGCCCCCCATTCCGGGATTGGAGGAAGCCGGTTTTCTAACCAACGAAACGGTCTTTGCTCTCAGCGAGTTACCGCCACGGTTGGCGGTGTTCGGTGCTGGTCCCATCGGCTGCGAACTGGCCCAGGCTTTTGCTCGCCTTGGCAGCGAAGTGACTATACTGGAATACGGCCCCCGTCTGCTGCCCCGGGAGGATCAGGACGCCGCCGCAATTGTGCAAGAGACTTTTGCCGCCGAAGGTATTCAACTTCGTTTCAACGTCCGCACCCAGCAGGTCGAGAGGCAAGGGACTGAACGCATCATCACCTACGAAGACAACGGCCACTCCAGTCAACTCGCCGTCGACCAGATTCTGGTTGGCATCGGCCGAGCACCCAACATCGAAGACCTCGGGTTGGAAACAGCCGATGTCGACTTTCACCCCAAAGCGGGAGTCAAGGTCAACGATCGACTGCAAACCAGCAACCCCCGCATTTTTGCTGCCGGGGATGTCTGCTCTCTGTACAAGTTTACCCATACGGCCGACGCTCAGGCGCGCATCATCATTGCCAACGCGCTGTTCATGGGACGACAACGCAATTCGCGACTGGTCATTCCCTGGGCAACCTACACATCGCCCGAAATCGCTCATGTCGGAATGTATGAAAAGGAAGCGCGCGACCGGGGTTATCAAGTTAACACCCTGACCGTGCCGCTCGGAGACACCGACCGGGCACAGATTGATGGAGAGACGGAAGGCTTTGCTCGCGTCCACCTAAAAAAGGGCAGTGACAAAATCCTGGGCGCGACCATCGTGGCCCAGCATGCCGGAGAAATGATTGGCGAGATGGCCCTTGCCGTCACCAACGGCATCGGCCTGGCAGCCATCGGCCGCACCCTGCACCCCTATCCGACCCAAGCCGAAATAATGAAGAAGCTCGCCGATGCCTATAACCGCAGCCGCTTAACCCCCAGATTGCAAAAGCTGCTTGGTCTCTGGTTGCGCTGGCAGCGGCGTTAAAGGAAGGCGGCATCACCGCAATGGAAAACCTGAACCCGACTCAAAAAACTGCCCTTGAAGAAGCAGCCCGCCAAGCCTGTCGATATGCCTATGCCCCGTATAGCAATTTTCCGGTCGGGGCGGCCGTGCTGACCGGCAGCGGCCAGATCGTAACCGGCTGCAACGTGGAAAACGCCTCGCAGGGTTTGTCCTGCTGCGCCGAACGGGTCGCCCTGTTCAACGCCGCATCCCAGGGGCATCAACGGATCGTCGCCTTGGCCATTTATACCCCGACGGCCACTCCGACCCCTCCCTGTGGCGCCTGTCGACAAGTGCTCAGGGAGTTCGCCGCCGATGCTGTGATTATTTCCTTGTGTCAGGGAGACCAGCGCCTGGAGAGCTCTCTTGCTGCCTTGTTGCCGATGGCCTTTTCGATGAACCGACGACAGGATCAAACACCATGAAGCCCTTCGCTCTCTACCATATCGGTTTCAATCGGCAGGATTTAGGGGAATCGCCTCCACGCATGGCCCTGCTCTGCGGCGACCCTGAACGCAGTCGTCAGATTGCCGAGGAGACGCCGGGCGTGACACTCCTTAAAACCCTGTCCCTTCAGCGTGGCCTCAACAGCTACCTGGTTCGTCTGGCCAATGACCGCCCTCTGCTGATTGCCACCAGCGGCATGGGTGGTCCTTCACTGAGCATCGTGGTCAATGAACTCTATCAGGTCGGCATTCGCCAGATGGTTCGAGTTGGCACCTGCGGCGCCATCGCCGACAACATAACGACCGGCAGTGTGGTAATCAGCCAAGCGGCCCTCTGCCGTCAGGGGGCTGCCGAGGACATCGCCCCCCTTGAATATCCGGCTGCAGCCGATCCCTTTCTCACCGTCGCCCTGGTCGAAGCGGCTCGCACCCTTGATATCCCTTGGCATCTCGGAATCACCGCCTCTGTCGACACCTTCTACGAAGGACAGGAGCGTTCCCAATCGTCAGCGAACCCGCGCCTGTTGCGACGCCTCCAAGGTATCACCGAGGAATACCGCCAACTCAACATCCTCAACTATGAAATGGAAGCTGGAACTTTATTCAAAATGTCCGGGGTTTATGGCTTTGCGGCCGCCTGCATCTGTGCAGTATTGGCAGATCGCAGTCGCAGCGAGAAGGTAGAAATTGAGAAGAAAGAACAGGCGATACAAGGGGCGATCCAGGTGGCCCTGCATATGGCACTTCGGCAGCGGTAGTCTCTGAAACCACCTCAACCAAGGCCAGACAAAGAACAACAGGACCTGAAAACCTGAGAATTAACCGGGGGAACAGCTAGAGGTAGGGCTGGTTGCTTGATGAAGAGGAATCGAAACAGGAGAAAAATGCAGCTTCCGGTTCCCGGCTGGCAATGACGATCTGATTTCTGCCCCGCGCTTTAGCTTCGTACAAAGCCCGATCAGCCCGGCGCAACAAACTCTCTGCCGATTCGCCGGGCAGATGTTCCGCCACACCGATGCTCATAGTGATCCGGCCGGCGCTCTGTCCTTCAGTTCCGAAACGATGGGCCTCCAGTTCACCGTTAATCCTTTCATAGATTTCCACGGCTGTGGAATTCTGCCCGCCCGGTAAAATAATGGTGAATTCCTCGCCGCCATAGCGGCAGGCCACATCTCTGTCCCGCACACAAGAGAACATAATCCCGCCCAAAGTGGCCAACACGTGGTCGCCTGCCTGATGGCCGAAGCGATCATTGAACACCTTAAAGTTATCCACATCCAACATCATCAGAGTCAATTTTTGACCGAGCCGATCTGAGCCTTCGATCTCGAGATCGATCTGTGTTTCAAAATAGCGCCGGTTGTAGAGTCCAGTCAGCCCATCGGTTACCGCCAATTCCTTGTGGCGCCGTTCACTGTGGCTCAACTGTTCCCGTTCCTGACGCAACAAATTAATGCGATCGGCCAAGGCAAAAGACAACAGAATCGCTTCCAGGACGGAACCGGCCTGGAAGCTGTGGAAAGTAACTTGGTTAAAGGGCAGCAAGCCCATAAAAGTCAGGGCGTAGACCAAACCGCAGGCCCCGTAAATCCCCCAGGACAAAACCAGAAAACGAGCCGGACGATAGCCACGTCTCCAACAGACCGCGGAGGAGATGACAAGGCCAAAGGGAACAAGACCACCGACTACAAGGTAACAGCGATTGAGATAAGACAGGGGCATAAATGGAACTTGCAACAGAGCAGCCAGCAATAATATCAACAGCCCCTGCATGGCACGATCAATCCGTGGCACTCGTTCTCGTGTTTGCAAAAAGGACCGGGCAAACAACACCAAAGCGATCAAGCTGGCGGACAGAGTCACTAAATTGATGCGCAAAATGGTGGTCGGCGGATAATCAATAAGGAATTCAAAGGTCAGTCGGTTGATCCCCAGAAAATAGATGCCGATCGCCGCAATGGAAGCTACATACCAGAGGTAACTGCGATCGCGCAGACAGAAATACAGAAAAAGATTATAGAGTAATAATGCCAACAACAGCCCCAGATAAATCCCGAAACAGAGCATCCGCAGCGTTGATGTTTCCAGATAGCTTTTAACCGTACAAAGCACCGGATGGAGGAAAAATACTCCATTGGGTCTTAATCGCAAATAAATAGTCTGTTCGGCACTGACGAGTTTTGGCAGACGGGCCAACAGCCCTTGGTCTTTAGAGTGGGGACCGCCGATAGGACGAAAAACATCGTAAAAAGGAACCGGCGCGATTGTTGGCGGGGAATGAGACGTTGCACCGGACACCATATAGCCATTGACCTGTTCGAAGAAGGGCCAGCCTATATCGAGTAGCCAAGGAATCTTACGGGACCGGGCAGAGTCCTCACCCTTCTGCTGACTGAGGGAAAACCTGACCCAATAGGTGGAGGCGCTGACGCCGCGGTTAATGGAGAAAGAGTGGATTGGAGTGAAGACTTCATTGAAAGCGGGCTTGGTGATATCGTCGATGCCCCACTGCCCCGCGGCATCTTCCAGTATTTCCAGGTGGGGACCGACTTCGTAACGTTCTACGCCCCCTCCGAGACGCAGCAATGACACCTCTCCCGCAACAGCCTCACTGCCGGCAAAAAAACCACCGAGCAGACAACAGCACGCCAGGATCAGCCAGAGGCGTAAAATCCCTCGAGTAGTCGTACCTGAAAAGCTCATCTCTCTCCCTGACAAGCTGATTAAGAAAAAGTCTGTCGGTAGATAGGAAGCTCGATTCAAACTCGCTTACTGATGATATCCAAATCATCAGGCAACATAATTAAACAATGCTTATACCATGTTTCAGTTAATATTTGACAACAAAAAACTGCAGCTATTTTTAATTGACCACGAATATACGGTGGCGGGTCTTGACAAACAGGGGGTAAGTGATTAGATTACCGACGATAAAAAACTTGGAGGTAGCCCCATGCCGATGTATGAGTATCAATGTGAAGAATGTGGTCTGGTTTTTGAGGCCAGACAGAAATTTTCCGACGATCCGTTGACCGAATGCAAATCCTGTGGCGGTGCGGTCAATAAACTGATTTCCCAAACCGCCTTTGCCCTCAAGGGCAGCGGGTGGTATCAGCAGGGTTATTCAAAACCTGCAGCCAAACCTTCTTGCTCCTCTGCAGCAGCTGGCAAGGGTTGCGGCGGCTGTCCAAAAGCGGCCAACGAATAACAATCATCGAGAATCCCCGGTTGCAGCCGGGGATTTTTGCTTTCGCCCGAAAGATCCTGATCTACCCTCTTATTTCAGGAGCACAAGCTGAGCCCTAAAAGACCGATCGGCACTTTTTTGTTAATCACCGGTCTGGTGATCATGGCCGGATGCAGTCGACTGGGCTACTATGCCCATTGCACTCAAGGTCATCTGGCACTGCTGGCAGGCAGAACGCCCATCGCAAAGCTCCTCTCTGATCCTGCAACCCCCGAAGAACTCGTCACACAACTGCAAGAGATTTCCCGCATTCGCGATTTTGCCAGCACCGAACTGAAACTTCCCGTCAACGGCAGCTATCGAAGCTATAGCGATTTAAACCGTCCTTTCGCGACCTGGAACGTGGTCGCCGCCAAAGAGTTCGATCTGCAACCGCTTCACTGGTGTTTCCCCGTTGCAGGATGTCTTCCCTATCAAGGCTTTTTTGACCGCCAACGCGCGGAAACCTTTGCCGCAGAACTCAAAAAACAGGGCTATGACACTTATCTTTATGGGGTGGCCGCCTATTCGACCCTTGGCTGGTTCGACGATCCGGTACTGAGAACCTTTCTGAATGGATCGCCTGTCGATTGGGCAGGCATTATCTTTCACGAGCTGGCCCACCAGCAGCTTTTTCTTCCCAATGACCCGGAGTTCAGCGAAGGCTTCGCCACGGCCGTTGAGCAACTGGGGGTTAATCAATGGCTGGATCATAACGCTTCTCCTGGGGCCATAGCCGCTTACCACCAGCGAATTCAAGGGGAAGTTGACTTTATTCAATTGCTGGTCAACCTTCGCCAACAATTGGCGGACCTCTATCGCCAACCTCTGTGCCCTGATTGCATGCGGCAGGGCAAAGCCGAACTACTCGCATCATTTATCGCCGATTACGATCAATGGAAAAGAGAAGCAGGCGGCGACGGTGGTTACGATGAGTGGGTATCAGACCAACTCAACAACGCAAAACTGGCCTCCGTTAATACCTATCACCAAACGGTCGCAAGTTTTCTGGCCTTATTTGTCCAACAGGGCAATAATTTTGCGCAGTTTTACCAGGCGGCGAGAGAAATCAGTAAACTGCCGGAAAATGAACGTATCGCCCGGCTGCAATTTTTAGAACAGACCGCGCACAATCCCCTCCCCTGAAGTCCGTTTTTCCCGCTTTACAGGACCCGAACCTTCTCGTATAGTTTTTTTCAAGCCGGCAGAGAACAAGATTCCTTGCGTTATTCAAGGCCGGTCAAAGTTCTACCTAAGATCAGGTTTGGAGGAGATAAATGGAAATACCCGAGGAATTGCTTTATACGGAGGAACATCTCTGGCTGCTGGTGGAAGGAGATACCGCGACCATCGGCGTATCAGAATACCTGCAAGAGGACCTGGAAGAATTAACCTCCGTCGAGCTTCCCCAAACAGGCGACCTGTTGGAACTCGGCAGTCCCATGGCAACAGCCGAGTCGATAAACACATTGTTTGACTTTTATGCCCCGCTGACCGGGGAAGTTCTGGAGATCAACGACGCCCTGGAGGACTCGCCGGAATGGCTGCATCATTCGCCCTATGAAGATGGCTGGTTGCTGCGCATGAAAATTGAGGTATCGGCAGAACTGGAAGATCTGCTTGAAAGCGACGATTACCAGGACTTTATCGACGGTTTTTAATCGCACCACTTACCGGGCACCGAAGATATCTCCGCCACGCTGACCGCTGAGAGACAAACGATATTGGAAAAAGGCCATGATTTTCAGCGTATCATCCGTGTAGGCACCGGGCAACTGCCCATAAGGTGCACCGCGATAGACCGCGGCCACGGCTTCCCGATCGAGAGTCGGGAACCCGGAACTTTCCAAAGGTTTGACGGCTTCAACGCTGCCGTCGCGATTGATGATGATTTCCAGCAGGCAAATCCCCTGTTCTCCACGCTTTGCCGCAGGCGGCGGATAATTCCACACATTGTAGATATTGCGCCGGAAGCGATCAAAAAAAGACAGTAAAATATCTTTTTCGGTGTCGAGCCAGACAGCATCTCCCGCTTCAACATCCTGACGATATTTACGTCGCCATTCCTCTTGATAACGGGTCCGGGTATTCTGTGACAGGTTAAGGTCGATGGCGGCGGGATCAGGCAAGGAGGCTGCCTTCGACGCCTTGGCAGTCGATGACGGTTGAGGCGGCTTTGCCTGGGCGGGCGGCTTGGGAACTGGCAATCGATCCTCGGGAGCATCACCCTTGGGGGCCACTTCCTTCGGCACCGTAAGATCAGCTGGACCGAGCCGTTTGGCCGGTTTTTTACGGGGCTCCGGTTGATCCGGCTGAGGGGGCAGATCGAGTTCCCGGTCACGGTTCTGCGGCGGACGCACCTCGACAACGACCGGCTCTTTCTGCCGCAAGTCGTTTAAACGACGGGCGGGAAGAAAGTGCAGCAGCAGAAAATGCAACAATAGTGAACAGAGAATAAATCCTGCGAGAATGGCATCATGCCGGCCATGAATGTTCATCGAGGGTAGCTGACTCCAGCGGTGGTCTTTGGTAATGAAGACATTATACAGCAAGCTCATTACAGGATGCCAGCAATCATTCGTCTGACCTTAATTAACAGTGAATCGGAGGGGACAAAATAAGTTGACCCTCAGTATCCCATAAAGTATAAAAGGGACCGCTAACCTTTACCCTTTCCCTGCTGCCACCAAGGAGGAAGCAATGCATTTAGTAGATCAGATCAAGGCAAAAGCCCGTCAGAGCGTGCAGACAGTCGTGCTGCCCGAAGGTTACGATGACCGCATGATTCAGGCTGCCGGCCCGATCGTAAAAGACAACCTCGCCAATGTAGTACTGCTGGGCGAGCCCGCTGCCATGCAGGCAAAAGCTGCCGAGCTTGGTGTTTCCCTTGAGGGCGTCACCCTGCTCGACCCCAAAAGCGCGGATCAACTCGACGCCTACGCGGACGAATTGGTCGAGATCCGTAAAAAGAAGGGCCTGTCCCGTGAAGACGCCCTGAAGTTGCTGACCGCCGACGATAACCTGTTTTTCGGTGCCATGATGGTACGCAAAGGCGATGCTGGAGGCTGTGTCGCCGGTGCCTACAACACCACCGGCAACGTGTTGCGCGCAGCGTTTCAGGTCATCGGCCCCGCACCGGGTATGAAAACCGTTTCGTCCTGCTTTATCATGGTTACCAACACCCCCGAATACGGTGAAAACGGCTACATGTTGTTTGCCGACTGCGCCGTCAACCCCGACCCGGACGCACGGGCCCTGGCCGAAATCGCCGTATCGACCGCCAAAAGCTGCAAAAGCTTCCTCGGTGTCGATGCGCGGGTGGCCATGCTCTCCTTTTCCACCAAGGGCAGCGCCAAGCACGAAAAGGCCGACAAGGTCATCGAAGCCCTGGCCATCGCCAAGGAAATGGCTCCCGAGCTGCAGATCGACGGTGAACTGCAGGCCGATGCCGCCCTGGTACCCAAGGTCGGCGCCAGCAAAGCCCCTGGCTCTACGGTAGCAGGCAAAGCCAACACCCTGGTCTTCCCTGATCTGGGTGCCGGCAACATCGGCTACAAACTTGTACAACGTCTGGCCGGTGCCGAAGCTGTCGGCCCCGTCATTCAGGGCTTGGCCATGCCGGTTAACGATCTGTCCCGCGGCTGCTCGGTAGACGACATTATCAACGTCACCGCTATTACCGCTGTTCAGGCTCAGGGCTGATCAAAACCTGGAAGCAAGCAACTGTCACGTCCTAAAATAGATTGACGGTTTTTTCAAGCCACCTCCCTTGCGGAGGTGGCTTTCTTATGTACTTCTTCTGGTGTTTTCATGTCTAAGCTGAGGTGTGGCCTCAGACGATTGTAGGTATCGACGGATTCCCGCACCAAACCCTTCAACTCACTCAAAGTCCGGCACTTGGTGATCAGAAACTCCTGCTTCAAAATACCATTTACCCTCTCGGCCAAAGCGTTCTGATAACAATCATAGCCATCTGTCATTGACGGCGTCATACCATGACGCTTTAGCTCTTGCTGGTAGATCGCTGAACAATATTGTAGACCTCGGTCTGAATGGTGTATTAACGCTCGGCTTGTCTGTCGTTGCTTAGCTGCCCGACGTAAAGCTTTTACGACCCTGTCAGCACGCATATTGTCACTGACTTCATAACCCATGATTTTGCGGCTATAGGCATCTGTGACCAATGATAGATAGTGAACACCTTCATCCGTTTCAACGTAGGTAATATCGCTCACAAAGGCTTGTTCGGCACAGCTGATCTCTTGACTGCCTAAACGATTCGGGTATTTCTTCATCCAATGTTTGCTGTGCGTCGTTTTTGTGTAGCGCTTGATCGGTGTCACCAGCAGTTGATGCGCTCTCAAATAGTCAAAAAAAGCGTCACGCCCCAACTTTATTCCCTGCTCAACAAACATGGGTTTCAACAAAAAATACAGTTTGCGCGTACCAAGCCGCGGCATAAACCGTCTGACCTCCATCACCATTGACTTGACGGGTGCCAACTCTATGCTGCGCTGCTCACTGCGTTTTTCTCTTTGATAAACGGCTTGCCGGGTGATGCCAAGGAGCTTACAAGCGCGGCTTAGACTCAGCCCTTTTTGTTTTTGAAGGCGTCTCGCTCCTTGGCAATATACTTTTTTCGCAGTCCCGTTCCGTGCTCTGCATCCAGGATATCCACCACTTCATTCAACAACAGATTGCGAAGACGTTCATCCTCAAGTTCGCGCTCGAGTCGCTTGATTTTCTGTGCGGGACTTTCTTTGGCTTTGGGAGATTTGGGCATGGTCATCCTCACAGGTTGGGTCCAATCCAGCCTTCCGTGTTTTCGCAACCATTTTAACACTGTCGAGCGGCCCTGGATGCCATAAATCTTCTGAGCCTGCTTGTAGGTCATGTCGCCTTTTTCTACGGCAGCAACCACCTGCAATTTAAAGCCCATGGTGTAATCACGTTGAGTACGTCTCTTCCGCTTACTTTCTGCTGTGTCCATAAATAAGCCTCCTAGCTGTAAACTTATTTCAGGACGGGACAAATGAACAAAAAAGGCCGGCAGGGAATTTCCCAAGCCGGCCTTTTTCTATGCAACGATTTGAATTTACTGACTAGCGCTCGTAATCTTTGGACTTGAAGGTATAGTCAAAGTCCATGTGATCGCAATAAGTTTTTTCCAGAATGCCGACCACGTCTTCGGTGAAAACCAACTCCTCGTCGGTGGGAATAACAAACACCTTGACCGGAGAATCGGGGGTGGAGATTTCCACTTCGGCTTTTTTGGTACGGGTCTTGAGGTTCAGCTCCTTATTGACCTTGACGCCAAGGGGCTCGAGACCTTCGAGAGCCTGCTGACGGATTTCGGAACCCATCTCGCCGACACCGGCGGTGAAGACGATGGCATCGACCTTGCCCAGAACTGCCATGTAGGCACCGATGTATTTCTTAATGCGATAACACTCGATATCATTGGCCAGCTTGCAGCGCTTGTCGCCAGCCTCGATGCCATTACCGATGTCGCGACGGTCGGTATACTGACCGGTAATGCCGAGCAAACCGGACTTCTTGTTCAGAATACTGTCCATCTCCTTGGCGGTGTAGCCCTCTGCCTCCATCATGAAGGTCGGGATGGCAGGGTCGATATCGCCGCAGCGGGTACCCATAACCGCCCCTTCCAGAGGGGTCATGCCCATGCTGGTATCGACGCAAACACCGCCGCGAATCGCCGCGTGGGAGGCACCGTTACCGATGTGCAGGGTGATGATGTTGCAATCCTTGGAATCCTTGCCGAGCAGCACAGCGGCCCGCTTGGACACATAGAGATGGGAGGTGCCGTGGAAACCGTAACGGCGAACGCCGTGCTTTTCGTACCACTCGTAGGGCAGCGGGTACATGTAGGCTTCTTCGGGCATGGTCTGATGGAAAGCGGTGTCGAAGATGCCTACATGAGGAACGTTGGGCAACACCTTTTGAGCCGCTTCGATGCCCATGATGTTGGGCGGATTGTGCAGGGGAGCAAGGTGAGAGCATTCCTTGACTGCCTCGAGCACCGCATCGTCGATCAGGACCGAACTGGCAAATTTTTCACCCGCGTGAACCACGCGATGGCCGACGGCGGAAATCTGATCCATGTTATCTACTACACCGACTTCCTTATCGAGCAGGGTATTGATAATCAGCTCGATGGCAACGGTGTGGTCGGAGCAATCCTGCTCCTTCTTGTAATCGTCCCGGCCGGGAACTTCGTGGCCGATGAACGAATTGCCGATGCCGACCCGCTCAACAACACCCTTGGCGATAACTTCCTTTTTGTCCCAGTTATAAAGCTGGTATTTTACCGATGAGCTGCCACAATTTAGAGCAAGAATATCCATGAACTTTCTCCTTAGCTTTTTTGTTAGGCAGACCAACAAAATGACGCCTAACTCTTGAACAATAAAACGCTTTTTTATAAAACAAGCGGCTTCCGTATCCGGTACAAACTTCGAAATACTAAAGCACGGCCGGGGTAAATGCAAGGGGTTTTATAGCCGCTCCCGCAAGGACAGTGCTTTAGGGTGGACAAGGAAACTCTAGCTGTTGTATAAAGAATCGCAATGGCATTGAAGCCATTGCTCATAATCTAAAAGCAAAGGAGGTGAATTCCTTGGCCTATACTATTACTGAAGAATGTATCAATTGTGGCATGTGCGACGACGAGTGCCCCCTGGGCGCTATCGCAGAACAGGGTGATGTTCGCGTCATCGACGCCGATGCTTGCACCGATTGCGGCGCTTGCGTTGACTGCTGCCCCGTGGACGCCATCAAGGCTCCCTAATAGCATTTTTGCTAATATACTCCACCAATAAACAGCACCGATCCTGTTTTAACAAAAGGAGATAAACCCCATGGCCTACACCATCACCGAAGAATGTATCAACTGTGGCATGTGCGACGACGAGTGCCCCCTGGGCGCTATCGCCGAGCAGGGTGATGTTCGCGTCATCGACGCCGATGCTTGCACCGATTGCGGCGCTTGCGTTGACTGCTGCCCCGTGGACGCCATCAAAGCTCCCTAATAGCAAACTGTAAAGGGAAAGCCTCCAGGCTCTTCCTATTTACTTGTTATTATTAGCAAGGCGAATCACATCCTAACGAAAAAGAGGTAAATTCCATGGCTTACACCATCACTGACGAATGTATCAACTGTGGTGCCTGCGACGACTCCTGTCCTCTGGGCGCTATTGCTGAGCAGGGCGATGTTCGCGTCATCGACGCCGAAGCTTGCACCGATTGTGGCGCTTGCGTTGATTGCTGTCCCGTAGACTGCATCAAAGCTCCCTGACAAAATAGCGAAGAGGAGCGCCCCTAAAGGCGCTCCTCTTTTCTTTTAAAGAGATAGCGTCGCAAAAAGTCCACCCTACGGCGTTAGGACATTTTTTCAGGACCTAGACATACTAAATGTATGCCTTTATCTCTGAAAAAACACCAAGCCTTGTAGAACAGAGTTTTTGCTTAGCCATCCTATACGTTTTGCGAATGCATTAAAGAGGAATGCATGGGGATTCCCGGAACCTTTGAATTAATTCTGATCCTGGCCGTTGTCGTATTAATTTTTGGCGGCCGGAAACTGCCTGAAATTGGGTCTGCCTTAGGCAAAGGCATCACCAATTTTCGCAGAAGTCTCCAGGGGAAAGACGAAATTGACGTCACCCCGAAAGACAAAAAAGACGACGAACCCAAAGCATGACCGGTAATCCAAATAGCTAGCCAAAGACAATGAAAAAAAGCCGCCCCTTAAGGCGGCTTTTTCATTTCCTGCGCAGGTTTCCGAATCGAAAACGAGGGATTTTTCGTCGTGGCAAGAAAATCAAGAGCTTGCGCGGAGGCGTACACCGGTACGCCGCACAAGCAAGTTCGAAGATTGACGCCGCCACGGCGGGAAAGAGCCGTTGCCGAACGGAAACTACTTGATTACCGGTTCGCTGGTCTCGACAATCACCTCGAATTCCGCAACCTCACCCGGTAAATTTTTGAACACCAGGGTAAACGGAATAGCCCGCTGCGGTTCCAGGTTGAGATTGGTCAGCATTTCCCCAAACTGGTTCTGCATCCGCTCGGAGATACGCATTATCGGCCAGACACGAAGCTGTTCCTTGCCCATGGGATTGCCACAGAAAGCACTCTGCTGAGCCAAACGTGCTCCGGCCGCATCATAGATGCTACCCTTCACGACGATAGCCGCCCGCGGCTCAATACCTTCATTCAGAACCTGCCCCTGAATAACAAACAACTGACCTTCCCTCTGGCTGTTTATAAAATAACCGGTCAGCTCTACCGGCTTAAGCCCCTTGCCCTCGGCGGGAGGCTCTGGAATCAGTTGCCATTCGACCAACAGTTCCTGCCAGTAAGACGTCAGCTGCTGGCGAGCATAGTAAAAATAACCACCGCCGGCCATTAACGCCACCAGCAACAGCAACCACATCCACCCCCTGCGGGATTTTTTACGGCGCTCTGCCGGTGGTCGTGGTGCCGGCAAGGATGTGCGGGACGAAGTTTCGTCGAAAAAGACCTCTTCTTCGGGCAGCCCCAAAACCGATTCGCCAACCTCCGGGGGGTCGTCCTCCGCAAGGGTCAGGGCGACCTCCGGCGGCTCCTCCGGCCCCCCTGTCCTGAGGCCCCAGAGACCTCACCTTCTCCGCCAAAAACTTCATCAGCTACAGGCAAATCCTCTGCTGGCTCCGGGTCGGAATTTAGAAAGGATGGAACCGAGTCTTCCGTCCAGTTTAAATCAGCTTGTTCCCCGGCCTCCTCTTCATCCAGGGCAAAGGGGTCACTGCCATCGTCATCAAAGGCCGCCTCGCCAAGGAGAAAATCATCCCCTTCATCACCATCGGAAAAAAAATCGGCATTATCGAAATCCTTGCCGAATCCCTCAGCAAACCCCGAATCGCTCTCTTCTCGAGTATCCTCTGTAGTGTTTCCAGATTTTGTGTCCTCTGGCGAGACGTCGTCCTGAGGCGGGGTGACCATAAATACAATCTTACACTTGGTACATCGTACTTTGGTGCCGCCCGGCTTCATTTTGCTTTGCGGCAACTTGAATCGAGCCTGGCAATGGGGCATTGTATTACCATAAAAGCTTCCCCCTATACCGACTGAGCCGGATCGAACAAATAGATATCGGCAAGGCTTCGAAAGGATTCCTGATAATCGAGACCATAGCCGACGACAAACCCGCTATCAAAACTAATACCCACATAATCGGCCTCAAAGGCCGTTTGCCGTGCCTGTCGTTTATCAAGCAACACGCAGGTCTTGAGGCTTTCCGGTTTGCGACCGGCGAGCTTCTGGTAGAGAGCTTCCAAGGTAAAGCCACTATCCAAGATATCATCTATGATTAGAACGTGGCGACCGGTTACAGACATTTCCAGGTCTTTACGAAACTCCACGAGTCCCGTCGTCTGGGTATGAGGACCGTAACTGGCCACTCGCACAAAATCGACATTCACCGGCAGAGAGATCGCTCGTACCAGATCGGCGAAAAACAGAAAGGCCCCTTTCAAGACGCAAACGACCAATAGCTCCTCTCCTGCGTAGTCACGACTGATCTCTTCACCGAGGCGCTGCACCTGGCGAGCGATATGCTCCCGGCTGTATGATTTTTCCAATCCCTGTGTCGGCATAAGCCCCCGTTTATATGTAAGTCCAAAGCAGTGTCATTCTATAACAGATCGGCAAATGGGGTGTCAATTGATTCACCGGAAACCGAGACTCTGGCAGTAACATTATATTCTGTGCTATATAGTTAAACATAGTATATCCAACTTATCCATCTAACAATAAAGTGATCATCGCTATGAGACACCTCCTGCTCTTATTGATAATCCTGGCCGTGCCGGCAATAGCTCTCGCCTCTCCTCGCTTACAGGCAGAAGCACCGTCGTTCAACTTTGGGCGGGTTGCAGAAGGCAGCAAAACCGACCACACTTTCCGGTTTCAAAATACTGGAGATGCTCCGCTGGTCATCAGCAAGGTTCGCAGTTCCTGCGGCTGTACGGCAGCATTATTATCCGCAAAGAACCTGGCGCCCGGCGAATGGGGGGAATTAAAGACCACCTTTAATTCCAAGGGGTTCCAAGGGAGAGTCACCAAGACCGTCTATGTCTACTCCAACGATCCCGATCAACCACAAACCAAATTTCGATTGCATGGTGAGGTGCGAAAAGAGGTTGTGGTGACACCTCGGCGCTTGCAATTCAAGGGCAGGAAGGACAAAGCCCCTTTCACTGCAGTCATTAACCTGCGCAACGATGGCACCACGCAGCTATTCCTTTCCGATCTTAAAACCACCAGCAAGGAATTACAGGCGGACCTTACCTCCCCGCAAGTTGCCCCGGGAGAAAGCGTGCAGATTACTATTCGTCTGGCTCCCGATACGGACAAGAGCCGGTTTGCAGGGTATGTGACTCTACGCACCAGCAGCCCCCGCACGCCCAAGGTACGAATCCCCGTGACTGCAGTTCTATCCGGCAATATGCAGTAAAGCTTTTCAAAGGATTGTAAAGAGCATAAGTATTGCAAAACAGGGGATTTATGATTTAATGGCCTGGTAAACCGCCTGCGCCAGGAGGATCTCGGACGTAACGGGCCGAAACGAAAGATTGGCTGTTCAAGGCCAGACTTTCGAGGATTTAAGAGCGAATAGCAGGGCTATTTTGCTGAAGGTATCGGAAACATGGGCCGACCATACGATTCTGCTGTCGATTCATGGTAAGTCCGATACCCTTCTAAACGAACAACTGCAATCCATTTTTTATTCCACACATCAGGGGACCCGAATGTTGCCGGTCATTCAGGAACAGCTGTTGCTCATCAAAGCGATGCAGGGGGGTTGTCAGACCCTGCTCTGCCTGTCCCTGGGTTATCTGGCAGGCGAGGTTTTGCTCACCCTGCCCGGCAAAGCCCTCATTCCGTCCAACGCTCCGCCACCCACCCAGCCCAATTTCGCGCCCGGCCCCAAAGTACTAACCGGCAGACGCGCCGGCCTGCTGATTGCCCTGATCATGGCCTGCAATCTGTTGCTATTAAAAATAGCCTATCGCACCGCTCTTTTTACCAACCCCTTTTGGGGTGGGGTAACGCTCTTGTTCATTATCGGCCTGGCACTCATTCTTGCAGCCCGGCAGCACCTGAAAGGGACCCAGCCTGCCGGGCGCCTGTCTCTCGCGGCAGCGATAATCGGCGACTTACTGCTCCTTTCGATCTGCTACTTTCTCCTCAACACTGAAAGCCTACTGCTGACCCCCGAGAGCTGGCCCTTTCTCACCACGCGGCCAGCATTACTGCTCTCCTGGCACGGTACCGTTCGTTTTGCCCAGTTCATCTTGCTGGCACTGATGCTGGCCGGACTCGACCGGCAACACAACCGCCAGATACTGATTTTCGGTGCAGCCCTGACCTGGCCTCTCTTTCAAATTCTGGAGCTGCTACTGGCCCCGGAACTGGCTCATTCACCTTGGCTTTACCTGGGCGCGGCCCTCACTCTGGCCACCAGTGCAGCCTTGGCTCTGATGACAATCAAACCTCTGTTACAGAAGCGACCGCAGGCATTAACACCCCCCTTGCTAGCCATCATCGTGCTGACCACGCTCTGGGTGCTAGGGGCTCAAACCGCACGGGAAAATTCTTTGACCGATGTGGCTCTGGCCGGATTGCAACTGCCCGCGGCAGCAATCCAAACAACAAAGCCATCTGCGCCTCAGCCCGCAACAGAGCCGAAAGTCTTACCGACTGTCGACGGCGGCCAACTGTTCCAACAAAAATGCAGCGTCTGCCATCGCTTTGATCAACCCCTGATCGGACCAGCACTGAACAGCGTGCTCGATAAATACCGCTCGGACAAAGACAGCCTGTCAGGCTTTCTACGCAATCCACCAAAAATTGATCCAAACTATCCGGCAATGCCGAACCTTGGTCTATCAGAGCAAGAAGCCGGCGCAATAACCGAATACCTGCTCACCGAGAACACTGATCAACCTGGGCAGCGTTAGGATGTTGGCGGGACAAAGAGAGCGATCAACCAGCTTTATCATTGGTTCCCTGGCAAATCCCTTCAACCTGCTCCTTGCCTAAAGAGGCTTTGCAATGCCCAAATGGTTGCCCCATACCCTGTTATGCGTCTACTTCGGAGGTTTTTTACTGCTCCTTGGAGCGGTGGCCTTGTTCTGGCCTGCATCGGACCGGGACAATAGCCAGCCCATTGCTTTTCCACATACCGTTCATGCCGGCCGTCTTGGGCTGGACTGCAATTTCTGTCACGAATCGGTAACAAAAGGCCCTCAGGCCGGCATGCCGGCTGTCGCTAAATGCGTATCCTGCCACCAGTCCATCGCCACAGAGCGGCCGGAAATCCAGAAACTGCTCAGCTATCAGCAAAAGGGCGAACCGATTCGCTGGCGGCGCATTCACCAAGTACCCGAATTCATCTACTTTTCTCATAAACGCCATATCAGCAGCGGTCTGGATTGCAACGCCTGCCATGGTGCCATCGCAGAAATGGAAGAAGTACGCCGAGTCCGTTCCCTGCAGATGGGTTGGTGCCTGAGCTGCCATCGCAGCCGCGGTGCTTCTTTCGACTGTGCCACCTGCCATAAGTAGTGTTTGTCTAGACCCTCAGGCTGGACACTGATGAGTTTCTGATTTAACGGAGAGAATCGAGCATGGATCGACGGCAGTTTTTACAGATGCTTGGCCTGGTTTCCGGAGCCGCAGCACTCTCATCCTGTGGTTCTGAAAAAGGACAGGAGGAGCTCGTGTCGCTACTGGTGCCAGCCGAAGACGGCATCATTCCCGGCACCGAAACCTGGCGACCATCGACCTGTTGTGAATGCCCGGCCCACTGCGGCCTGCTCACCCGCATCCGGGAAAGTCGCCCGGTCAAACTGGAAGGCAACCCCCAACACCCTGTCAATCGCGGTGGCCTGTGCTTGCGCGGGCAGGCCTCTTTGTGGCGGCTCTATCATCCGCAGCGATTGCAGACCCCTCTTAAACGGCAAGCCGACGGGCGCTTGCAAGCGATCTCCTGGACTCAGGCATTAACTGACATTGCCGAAGCTCTTCAGCTAAGCCGTCAGCAGGGTCGAAAAAATTCCTGGCTGGCCGGGCGCACCAGCGGCACCCTGGACACCCTCATTGAAGAGTTTTGCGACTCTCTGGATATCGAACGGCTGGCGGAATTTGAACCCTTTTCCCATGCCGCCCTGCGGCAAAGCTATGACCGGCTCTTCGACCAGCCCGACCTGCCCCGCTACAGGATCGAGCAAGCCGATCTGTTGATTACTATCGGTGCCGATTTACTCGAGACATTTCTCAGCCCCATCGATTATACGAATCAGGCAAGTGCCCTGACAGCGAACAAAGAGCGCCACTGGACGCACCTGGAACCGCATTATTCCCTGACCGGCGCCAATGCTGACAACCGACTGGTTCTGAAACCCGGCAGTGAGGGAGCTCTGTTGCTCTGGTTGCTGCAGACCCTGACTTCCCAGAATCGTTACCAAGGCCGCTGGCCACAGACACTGCAGAAGTTGTTTCCCTCGCAAGATCTTGCCGCAACATCTGCCGCAACCGGTTTGTCCACCCAACAACTAAAGGAATTGGCCTCCCGCTTTGCGCAATCCAAAAAACCGCTGTTAATTGTCGGCGGCACCGCTACCGGCCATCGCAACGGCCAATCGGTCGCCCTGCTCGGTGCTCTATTGCAGTGGCTGACCTCCCTGCCTTGGGGCGGCCTGGATTTTTCTGCACCTGAAAATTATTCACGGGTCGGATCCCTGCTGGATCTAAATGAATTAAGTCAGCAACTCGCCGCTGACCGCGTTGGGGTACTGTTCGTCAGCCGCTGCAATCCGGTTCGCCATAGTCCCACGACGCTGGAGATAAAAAAGGCTCTGGGCAAAGCGACTCTGAAGGTCGGCTTGGCGGATCTCGCCGATGACACCACCGACCAGATGGACCTGGTCCTGCCACTGGCTCACAGTCTTGAAACTTGGGGGGACACCGAACCCCGTCGGGGCGTCATCGGTCTGCTGCAACCGATAGCCTCCCCACAGATTCAATCCCTCAGCGAAGGCGACTTGTTGCTTAAACTGCTGCAACAAGCCACCGGTAAGGCTCCGGCGGCTGACTGGGAGACCTATCTGCAAAACCAGTGGCAGAAGCGCTTCAGTCGCCCCCAACTTGGGCAGCTTATGGAAGATGGCTTCCTGGTCGAAACCCGACAGCAACCTTCCATACGCCTCAACCAGGCCCGCGCAACAAAAGCTCTGCAAAATCTGCAATCACAGGCTCCCCTTCTGCTACCTGCGGCGGTTATTGCTCCGTCAATCCGTTCCTTCGACGGCCGCAGTCATAATTTGGAGTTACTCTCGGAGATTCCCGACCCCCTTACCACCATCTCTTACGGCAGTTGGATTGCCGTTGCTCCGCAGACCGCAGACCGACTTCGCTTGCGGGACGGTGGAGAGCTCCAGCTCAAAACCGCTGCTTGGCAGAGCACACAACCGGTGCGCATCCAACCTGGTCAGGCGACCGAAGTTCTGACCCTGCCCATGGACAGCCTGCCGAATCCGGCAGCGGGTATCGATCCTGATACCGGCGAGGCGTTGCGCTATCTTGAAAATCTGCAGGTGAAAAACACCGGAAAACTGCACCGCCTGACTATCCTGGCCGGATCTCCCTCACAGCAGGGGCGCGGCCTGATTCCTAAACCGATCCATCGCCAGCAAAAACACGACCAGGAAAAGCACGGCCCCCGCGCCTCCTTCTACCCCGAGCCGCAATACGAAAACTATCGCTGGGCCATGGCTATCGATTTGCAACGCTGCGTCGGTTGCAGCGCCTGTGTCGCCTCTTGCTACATAGAAAATAATGTGCCGGTGGTCGGAGCGTCCGATCATCTGGCCGGGCGTGAGATGTCCTGGCTGCGCATTGAACCTTTCTATGATGAGCAGGGGCGGGTCGACTTTCTGCCCATGCTCTGCCAGCACTGCGACTATGCCCCCTGCGAAGCGGTCTGCCCCGTCTATGCCGCTTATCACAATCCCGAAGGGCTTAATGTCCAGGTCTACAACCGCTGCGTCGGCACCCGTTACTGCAGCAACAACTGTCCCTACAAAGTACGCCGATTCAACTGGTGGCAGCATAAAGCCACCCCGCCCCTTGATCGGTTGCGCAACCCTGATCTGCCGGTACGTACCAAGGGAATGATGGAAAAATGTACCTTCTGCCTGCAACGTATTCGCATTGCCAAAGATCGTGCGAAAGATAAAAACCGTCTGGTGCAGGACGGCGAAGTGACCACAGCCTGCGCCCAGAGTTGCCCAACCGGTGCCATCGTCTTTGGCAACCTGCTTGACAAAGAGTCGCACATTTATCGACTGACCCACAGTAAACGGGCTTACCGGGTTCTCGCCGACCTGGGCACCGAACCAGCAGTGCATTACCTGCGCCCCGAGTAACCGGGCGCAATCGCCACAACTACTATTCACACGATTGAGAGACCATGCAGAACACTTCTTCGACTGAGAAAATTGAACAGGATGTTCTCGCGGCCATGAGTTGGCCGAGCCGCTCCTACCTGGCCTGCATATTTCTAGCTGGTTTGGTGTTTCTCGGCGGCATGGCCCTGTGGGGGCGACAAATCGCCCTCGGCATGGGCGTGGCGGGTATCAGCCACCCGGTCGGATGGGGCGTCTACATCACCGACTTTGTCTTCTGGGTCGGCATCGCTCACTCCGGCACACTCATCTCGGCTGTGCTTTACATTTTTCGGGCCCACTTTCGCACCAGCTTTAACCGAGCGGCTGAAGCGATGACCATATTTGCCTTAATGGTGGCAGGACTATTCCCTCTGATCCATCTTGGCCGCGTCTGGTTTGCCTACTTCCTGTTTCCGTACCCAAACCAGCGTCAATTGTGGGTTAACTTCCGTTCGCCTTTGGTATGGGATGTTTTTGCCGTTTCCACCTATATGCTGGTCAGCCTGGTGTTTTTCTATATCGGCCTGATGCCCGACCTGGCCATCGTCGCCCGTCGTAGAACCGGCTTTACTGGCAAAATCTATCGTCTGCTGACTTTGGGCTGGATCGGTAGCTCCCAACAATGGCGACACTATGCCAAGCTTTACTTTTTTCTGGCAGCTTTTGCAACGCCGCTGGTCGCCTCGGTCCACTCCATTGTCTCTTGGGACTTTGCGGTGAGCATCGTCCCCGGCTGGCATACCACTATTTTTGCTCCCTACTTCGTGGCCGGCGCCATCCTCTCCGGCACCGCCATGGTCATTACCCTGGTGATCCCCATGCGCCGTCTGCTACGTCTGGAAACCTATATTCCCGTTGAGCATATCGAATCAATCGCCAAGATCCTGCTACTGACCTCCTTGATCGTCAGCTTCGCCTATATCGTCGAACAGGGGCTGGCCTTCTACAGCGGCAACTTATTTGAAATGGAGCAGTTCCGCTTCCGCGCCTTCGGCGACTACCGGTTGCTGTTCTGGATTATGGTCGGCTGCAACTCTGTCCTGCCGCTCACTCTGTTCATCGGCCGCCTGAGACGTAACCTGGCCTTCCTCTTCGTCCTCTCTCTGTTGGTCAACGTCGGCATGTGGTTAGAGCGATTCGTCATCGTCGTCACCTCCCTGGCCAGGGACTTCGACCCCTATGCCTGGGGAAAATACACCCCGTCTCTGACCGAGTTCGGCATTACCGCCGGCTCTTTCGGGCTGTTTTTCTTACTTTTTTTGCTCTTCATCAAAATTCTTCCGGTATTGTCGATTACCGAACTGAAGGAGCGCTGATATGGCTCGACAGCTTTTCTTTGACGATCAGCAAACCTTTCTGCAGCAGTTGGAACAATTGCTAAAGGACGGCACTCCTCGTGAGCAACTGGACGTGCGCACTCCCTACCACCTTAGCGAGGTCGAAACGTTACTTGCCCAACCGCCAAGCAAATTGCCGTTGTTTGCCCTGGGAGGGGCGCTGGCCGGTTTCGGCGGCGGCTTTCTGCTGGCAGCGCTCACCTCCCTGGACTGGCCGATCAGCACCGGCGGTAAGCCGGTCGTGGCGGTACCGCCCTTTCTGCTCATCGGCTACCTGATGACCATCCTCATCGGATCGCTGGCTTCCTTCGCGGGTTTCCTGCTGCTAGCCAGACTTCCCCGAATCGAAGCCCTGGTCGAAGAACAGGATTTCGACTCCCGATTTATCATTACCATTACAGATGAGGTTGCGCCATGCACGACACTAAACTGAGCATCGGCGGTTGCTATAGCCTGTTATTGATTCTCGCCGTCACCATCGGCCTTATCGAATACGGCGGACTTGTTGATCAGCAGGGTTCACTACTCCTCACCCTGAGCTTCTGGGGGGCTATTATCCAGGGTGCGGTGGCAGTCGCGGCCGTGACTGCCCTGGTACGAGCTAAATGGATCGCCTCTTTACGCCGCGAACTGCTCGCCCTCTATCCCCTGCTGTTGCTGTTGGCGCTGCTGTTTGCCCTGCTCTGGCCTCAGCTCGAGCTTTTCCCCTGGGATAACCATCCTACGGCATGGCTTAACCGGCCCTTCTTTATGGGACGCAACCTGGTCAGCTTAGTACTGACCTTCATTGCCGGTCGGCAGCTGGCTTTGCATAGCACCCAAGGCACTCCCTTCAAGGACCGCTACGCCGTAATCTACCTGGCGGCCTTTGTTCTATCTCAGAGTCTGGTCGGCTACGATTGGCTCATGTCGGCGGCCTTCCCCTGGGTCAACACCATGTTCGGCCTCTACTTCTTCACCGAATCCCTTTATGCCGGCATCGCCGTTTCCGGGCTGGCTATGCTGCTCTACTTCCGCCTTCGAATAAAAGCCGCACCTGAACAGACAACCCTCCACTTGCGGGATGTCG
This sequence comes from Syntrophotalea acetylenivorans, assembly GCF_001887775.1. Taxonomy (NCBI): domain Bacteria; kingdom Pseudomonadati; phylum Thermodesulfobacteriota; class Desulfuromonadia; order Desulfuromonadales; family Syntrophotaleaceae; genus Syntrophotalea; species Syntrophotalea acetylenivorans. The sequence goes on along the minus strand of NZ_CP015519.1, from coordinate 2,905,634 downwards.
GCCTGTTGCTGTTCGGCTTCAGCATCCTCTGGGCAGGTCTATTCTTCGCCCAGTTCCTGCTCATCTGGTACGCGAACCTGCCCGAGGAAGTGCATTTCGTCACTGAACGCCTGAGCCACAGCCCCGGCCGGGAACTCTGCTGGTTGTTTCTAATCAGCCTGTTTCTTGCCCCCTTTGTTGCTCTGCTCGGTGGCGACGCCAAAGGCGATTTACGCTTTGTGTCATCCATATCTTTACTGGTCCTGGCCGGACTCTTTGCCGAGCGACTATTCATTCTGTTGCCTGCAATTCCCTATCATGGCGGCGCCCTGTTGCTTTACAACGGTTTGATATTTGTCATGATGTTATTAGTGCTGCACAGCAGCGAACGTTTGTTACCACAAGCTCCACCGGAAAGAAACGAAGGTCAATAATCTCATTGGCAAACAAGATCTGTTCATATTAAACATTAGATGGCTAAGCAAAAATTTCGGCCTACAAGGCGTAGTTAATTTTCAGGGATGAAGGCATACATCAGTATGTCAAAGTCCTGAAAAATAACTGCAACACAGTAGGGCGGACTTTTTGCGACGCCATCAATTATCCATTGCAATTCCGCAGGGAATGAGTTATACCATCAGGTCCAAGCGCGATTAGCTCAGCTGGATAGAGCGCTGCCCTCCGGAGGCAGAGGTCGCAGGTTCGAATCCTGCATCGCGCGCCAAGTAAAATCAAGGGGTTACGTCATTGACGTAACCCCTTTTTTATTTGCCCCTTGACTTGAAATTCATTTCAGGTAGAATCTTTACCAATTTGGTTCTATTTAAACAATTCCATCCACAAGGAGACAGATATGGCCATCTTTAAATGTGAAAAATGCGGACATGAAAAAGAAGGGCGCTGCAAACCTAGAAAATGCCCTTCCTGTGCAGAATCCGGCACCTTTATCAAACAAGCTTAATGCTTTCGCAAGAAAGCAAAATAGTAGTTGGTAAGCATTAAACCTCCCCCTGAAACACTAGAGCGGGTCGCCCTCCCCCTGGCGCCCCGCTCTAGTGTTTTCATGCTTGGATCTCTACTTAATAGGGAGCCTCGTCCACAACATTGCCCGCGGGTGCATAATTGCATACCAGGATAATCCTTCCCCCGCATTCGGCTTTGCCACAGCCGATCTGGGTAGTCCCTCGCCAGACCAGCTGGGTATAGTGACCAACCTGCTGGACATTAGCCAGGGTAACAGCGCCACCCTTGAAAAACTGTTTCTCACTCTCCCAGGCCCGCACCCCATCGCCCACATCATAAAAACCGGCAGTACCAGTGAACAGGTTTTCTCCGTAAAGCCCCTGCCACCGGCCTTCCGCCGGACGATGTTTTATGTGGCATTGATTATCAGCCAAGTAATCAGCCCATTCCTGAGAATAGGCTGCGAGATCAGGGGACCAGATCACTGGCCCCACACCAACCGCCGACCTTACTCGATTATGCTCTGTAAGCAACTGCTGAACCTCGCCGTCAGTCAGGCCGAAAGAATTGTTATAGATGTTTTGCTCACCCGAAGCTGAGACTTTTTGAGATGGGATTGGAACCGCGGCATCTAAACCTCTCGCATGATTACCGCAAGCAACACTGCATAACAGCAACCCGGGTATGACCAGCAAGAAAATAGTTCGCTGGATAAATAACCTGTACATCATAAAATCTCATTTTATCAAAGGGAAAATGCTTAACGTCCTGCTATTCCACTATAAAAACAATCCTGACATCTCAAACACAAATGGCGCCGCAAACCTACCCGGTCGCGACGCCAATCTCAGCTAGTTCACATCTGGAATTGATTCAAGAACCGGGCGGGTTGGCTAGTTCGTTAGTCACCGTATCAAATGAGTTATTGACCTTGTTTTCGATAAGGACAACAGCTCCGACAACCAGCAAAGCAAAAAGCGCCAAGAGTACCGCGTATTCCACCATGGTCGCTCCCGCCTCCTGACATAACCGATTTTTTCCACGTCTGGCCAATGTTGTCACCAGGTTCCTTTCTATAATGTTTAACCACCAGCTTTAGCGCTTGCCGGCTCTAACGGGTAAGCCTCAAGATAGCACTGGCTACCTGATTAAAAGCCGCTTCGGCTTCTTCGGGTTCCTCAAAAATAATGGAAAGGCCTCGCGGCTGATCACCTTGAGAGACGTCCGCCGCCGTCGTATTCGCCAACCGTTGCAGAATGTTCGCGCCCAATTCCTCAGAACCGTAACCGCAAAAATCTATTTCCTGAGTAGACAGTCTGGAACTGCCGTCAAAACCCAAAGTAAAAACAAAAATATTATTTCCGCGAGCCGTGTTAGCCACATTCTCCACCATATTCCGGGCGGCCATATTCACATTGCACCTGGTATTGTCATAGGGCGCACTAGTCGGGTCCAGGGTGCGTGCATTGTTAAAACTGGCTAGAGGTACGTTTCCGAGGCCGAATTCCGGCAAGGTGGCAATATCGGTTCCCCAACTTCCCGAATAAGAATTGAGCTGTAGATGATCGTAAAAACCTTGGGCGCGATTATCGCCAGGCCCCGATGTCCCCGAAGCAAGCGTTCCGGTCACCGTACTTCCAAAGCGCGTGTAATCGGACGCTACCGTATTCGGCGCCCCGTCGCTGAAAAAAACTATAACCCGCAAGCTGGAACGTATTCCGGCAGGTACGGCTTCCAATTCCTGATAAGCCCTTTGCATAGCCCACTCGGAGGTCGTATAGCCGCTCGCAGAGAGGGCACTGATCGCATTTTGCATTTCGGTTTTATCAAAGCCGCGGGTCGAATCCTTGTTGATCGGCACATCTAGCACCGAACCTGAAGCAAAGGAAACCAAGCCGAGTCTATCCCCGCCAGGGCCGGAATTGAATAAATCGACAAAATTGCTGGCGGCATCTTTGACTTCACCAAAGGCACTTGAAGGATTACCCATGGAACCAGATGAATCGATGACCAACATCATGTCGAGATCACGCCGAATCGCTTCAGCCGCAGCATTAACCGTCATGATATCCCGCCCCATAAGGCGCATAAAGCTGGTGGGAACCAATGCCGAACCTGAAGCGTCTATTTCCCAATAACCATCGGCATGGTGAACGGCCGATATAATAGGCGCACCGGGGGTTGCCCCCAGCCAGCCATCAGGGAAATTGGCTGCAAAATACTTTTCTCCGGCAGCCTGTGCCGCCGCTGCTCGTTCGCTGTCCGTACTGCCGGTCGCAACCGCTCTAGCAGCAGCGATGGCGGCAGAATCCAGAGCGGCATTGAGTTTGGCGCGCACGCCAAAGCCAATGCCGGAATCAATAGCAAGCCCGGTGACGGCGAGCAGAGCCACCGTAAACAGGGCAACAATAACCAGAACAGCACCAGAATTATTCGACAACCTATTCTTATGCATATTGCGGCTCCGTAAGAGGTCAGAGCAATGTCCGGGAATAGAAAGTCAGGTCCTTTTTCAAATAAAAGTCGAAGGCCGGCCGGTAGACATAGAAAACCTCCACCGCAACAATTTCTTCACCGTCATTGAGGGTCATATCGAGAGTGGCCGTGCGGGTTGCGCTTGTCACAGCCGGACCGATGTCACACTGCTCGCCATCCCAGTTACTCGGACCATCGCATAGCCAGACTCCGCTGGACGGTGGATCCGTCAAGGCCGAATCGATCCAACGGAACTGCTCCAGAACCTGGGGATTGCCCCCCGTCTGTTGAATCCTGGTCATATAAATAATGCCGTTATCCACCATGTTGACTTGACTGGCAGTTCCGGTCAAAGCGGTCATGATGTCTCCCGGCGGCGTTCCCGTTCGAGAATAGAGATTGGCCCCTTCGCGGCTCATACCGGTGATGACATTGTTAGCCAGAATCCCTCGGGCAAACTCAAACAACCCAAAAGCCAACACCAGAAGCAACGGCAACACCAAGGCCATTTCCACCGCCGCAGCTCCTTTTTGACCACGGGATTGCCAGAAAGAATAACGACTATGTTTGTCTTTAAAAGTTTTCATTGCGCATCGTTGAGCTCACCTGAAAGTTATAGGTTCCACCGTCAAAAAAAGGTCTGATCAGTGGCGTCAGCAAGGGCCAGGAACATTGCAGATTAATAACGAGTGTCTCCCCGGGTCCACCGAAACCGCCCAGCACGTTGCCGTCCGGGTCGGTAACAACCATGTCGGTGACCACGGAATCGTACAGCCCCAGAGAACTCAATTTGATTTTCTCTGCCACCGCAGCGGGCCGTAATCGATCATCTGGGTTCGGATTCGGGTCCAAGTCAATACGACCGGTGATTGCATATCTGGCCCCTTCTCTAACGGCATGCTGCATGGTCATATTGACCCAGAACAACGCTCCCAACTCGATAATCGCCATGAGAAGGATCAAGAGAACAGGGATGATCAGGGCGAATTCAACTACCGTCGCCCCTTTTTTAAAGGAAGGGTTCTTTCTGCGTAACAAGTTTATCAGTCCGTTCATAGTTTCCCCTTTGCAATAATCTGTCAGGAAAACAACGAATCTGCTATTACGTATTAAGAGATTATCTTGTGTTTGAATGATGTCAAGAACTCCAGATAAACTGTCAAGCGCTCACAAAAGGCACATAACCATCTAGACTTTTAACAAAAAAACCCACGGAGTCTCTAAAAGACCAGCGAGGGCGAACTCAACTTATTAATTGTCTAGAATAGTGCCCCCTGACTCGATAGGTCCATTTCCAAGCTAGAGAAAACATCGGCCTAACGATCAGGGGGAGGAAATATCCAGTGTCTATTGATGGTGTGCCAACCAACGATCTAACTCGTCACTCAGCAAACCAAGATGGGCCTTTTCCTCAAGGGCCAGTTTCCCAAAGGCCGATTGTCCCTCCAGGTCAATGGCCTTACGGCTCATAATCTGATAACGATCATAGGCATTAACTTCCAGACTGATAGCCAGCTCAAGGGCCTGCTGGGCTGTTTTGCCGGGGAGCCAGCGCAACGCCTCCGCCAAAGACAAGCCGCCTTCAAGCATGGTTTCGGAGACCGGTCCAGGGAGCACTGCCGCAGGAAAATCATCGCCGGCAGAACGGGTACTGAGACCATGATAGAGGTTGTGCAGGGTTTCCTTGTGGGCGTCTTCTGCAGCGATTAAGCGTTTAAAAAACTCACCTGCCGGCGTTTCATGAAAGGACCTCGCCAGTTCGGCATAAAACTGCCGGGCACCATCTTCGAGCAGCCAGGCCAGAGCGAGATATTCTTCTGCCTTGGTCGCGGTCGTGAACCAGGCGGTCCCTATCGCCAAGTCACCTTCGGCGATGAGACCATCCCAGGCGTTTATGCCCCCGGACATGCTGTATACTTCCTTGAACCCGGCATTATTGAGCACCGAGGCCGCCGCCCGGCTGCGTACACCGGCGGCGCAATAGGTGATGGTCAGCTTTTCAGGATCGAGCTCAAACAGTCTCTCATCCAGAGACTTGACCGGTATCAGGACAGCTCCAGGTAGATGCCCTCGCTCATATTCGCCGGGTTGGCGCACATCGACGAGGTTGTAACTGTCGTCTGACTGCTCTTTAAGAAAAGTGCGCACTTTGTCGGTGTTCCAGGTGGCTACCGGTTTGAAATAATCGATCAGTCCCATTATGGTTGCCTCCTATTAAAAGTGGTGATTGTCGTTGCCTTCTCCCAACTCTCCGGAGACCTGATAGGTTTTCATAAAACGTCGATCGATCCAGTCCTTAAACATGAATGGCAGCCGTCCTTCCCAGGCCAGGCACCCTTTGCTTAAAATGCCACGATGGTTACCAAGATTGAGAATAAGCAGATATCGGGATTGCGGCTTGAAAGAAATCAGCGGCCGATCTTCGAGGGCCGCCAGCAGGTTCGCATGAAGAATCGGATTCTGCCGTACCGCATAGACTCCCACCTTGGCCAAAGGCTTCCCTTGCAGGCTGATGCAGTCACCGCCGCCGAACAACTCAGGATGAGCGATCGACTGCAGCTGTTTATTGACCAACAATCCGCCATCCTCACCAACAGGCAATCCCGAATCACCGAAGATCGGAGACGGTTCGACGCCGGCGGCAATAAATGCCAGATCGTATGGAAGACTACGCCCGTCATAAAGTTCAGCCCGGCCATTGGCCACCGAGGAGGCGCGCCCCCCTTCCAGTACCGGTATATCCCTTTCCCGCAAAGACTTTAACGCCAGTTTCCTTACCCGGTCCGGGAAGCGGTGCAGCAACCGGCTACCAGCCAGCAGGGTGATCTGCGCCTGACCACCGGCCAGATTGACCAGTCGCCACAGGTTGCCAGCCAATTCGACACCGGCCGGACCGCCCCCCACCACCAACAGGTTTTGACTTTTGCCTCCCATGTTCTGCAAAAGCTGGCGCCGGGCTTGTAACAGATTGACAATGGGCTTTACCGGCACCACCCCTTCTCCCTGGGCTCCCGCTACCTGAAGGGGCACCCCGCTGCCGGTGTTGAAGGAAGCAATGTGATAATCGAGGACATCACCGGAAGCCATGCGCAGCCTGCGTTTATCAGCATCGATGGAGGTCACCCGATCTTCGACAAAGCGGGCGCCACGGTTCTCCACCAATTTGCGGATATGAAAACGTACCTGCTGAGGACGATAGGTGCCGCCAAGCAACCCCGGTCCCATGCCCGAATAATAATGATAGGGACTTGGGCTAACCAGAGTTACACGATGACCGCGACTTATGTAATCAGCCAGATTCTTCATCACGGTCATATGGGCGTGACCACCACCAACTAAGACCAAATGTTTGCTCATAGAAAAACTCTCGTTCACGGGAAAAGAGTGTTAAAATCACAAAACTGAAACGAACCAGTGACACCTTTACATTCGTATGATGCATAACTATATTAACGAAAATTTGTCGATTTTCACAAGGAGATCACTCTATGCGTAAATTATCGTTGCTGTTCTGGCCTTTGTTGCTCATCACCTTGTTGTCTCTGTCCGGCTGTGGCTACAATCGTATTCAGGAAAACGAGGAGACGGTCTTTTCCTCCTGGGCCGATGTGGAGGCCACCTATCAGCGCCGTGCCGATCTGATCCCCAACCTGGTGGAAACGGTCAAGGCCTACGCCGCCCATGAAAAAGAGACTCTGCAGGCAGTCACCGAGGCCCGCGCTCAAGTCGGCCAGGTCAAGCTCGACGCCAACCAGCTCGGCGATGCCGCCAGCATAGCGCGATTTCAACAGGCCCAACAAGGCATGTCCGGCGCCCTGTCGCGGCTGCTGGTGGTTGCCGAACGCTATCCGGACTTGAAGGCCAATCAAAACTTCCGCGACCTGCAGCATCAATTGGAAGGCACGGAGAACCGTATCAACGTGGCGCGTCAGCGCTATAATCAGGCGGTCAGGACCTTCAACAGCTCGATCCGCACCTTTCCCGGAAACCTGACCAACAAATTCCTGCTCAAGCTGGAACGCAAAGAACCCTTTAAGGCCGCCGCTGGTGCCGAGCAGGCACCTCAGGTGAAATTCTGATATGAAACGATCTTTCCTCTCCCTGTTGCTTCTGTTCAGCCTGGCATTGCCTGCAGCGGCTCTGGATGTGCCCTCATCGAAGGGCTATGTCACCGATCGGGCAGGAATCCTCAGTTCCGCCACGGAACAGAAACTGGAGCGCTACCTGCGCTCTTTTGAAGAAAGCGACTCGACTCAGATCGCAGTTCTGACCATTGACTCCCTGCAAGGGGAAGCCGTGGACGAATATGCATTGAAAGTCGCCGAAACCTGGGGGATCGGTCAAAAAGAAATGGACAACGGAGCCCTGCTGCTGGTGGCCAAAGGGGAGCGTAAAATCCGCATCGAGGTCGGTTACGGCCTCGAAGGGACACTGACCGATCTGCTCGCTGGACGCATTATCGACAACGAAATCTCGCCCCGCTTCAAACAGGGAGATTTCGACGGCGGCATCATCGCCGGAGTCGGCGCCATGACTCAAGCTGTGCGGGGTGAGTATAAGGGCACAGGGCCCTCTACCGGCAAAAAGAAGCGCAGCCCCTTTGGCCTGTTGTTTTTCCTGTTTTTCCTGGGACCTGGCCTGCTACGTCTGTTTCTACCCCACTCCCGCTATGGCCGCAGCCGAGGCATCTGGTTCGGCGGGGGTGGCGGCGGAGGCTTTGGTGGCGGCGGTGGGTTCAGCGGCGGGGGTGGCGGCTTCGGCGGCGGCGGGGCTTCGGGCAGCTGGTAGCCGGTTGTCAAATCGAGTTGCGATTGGTAGTTGAAGCGTAGATAAAAAACCCAAACTCAAAAGCCTGCACCACGAAGAGCACGAAGGACACAAAGGGAAAACAAGGATCAAAAAGCCAAAGCCATAAAGGTTGGTTGTTAAGCTTTTCTTCGTGGACTTCGTGACCTTCGTGGTAAAAATTTAACCTGGCAAAGCATTCGAGGAAGGCATGACAATTAAAACCGACGGATTCTTTTCGGCAGAAGAACAACAACGCATCGAGGCTGCAGTCGAAGCAGCGGAAAAACAGACCAGCGGCGAGATCGTACCGATGGTGGTCGGTGCGGCTTACGACTATCCCAGGGCCGAGATCATCGGCGGCGGTTTTTTTGCGCTGGCCTTCGCCTCCCTGATCAGCTGGTGGTTCTGGAATGCTTCCCTGTGGGCCTTTCTCCCCGCCTTCCTGCTTCTTTACCTGCCCTGTAAGTGGCTGGTCCGCTTTGTCCCGGCTCTGAAAAAACGGCTGATTGCCGAAGCGGAGATCAACGCCGAGGTTGAAGAAAAAGCTCTCGTGTCCTTTGTCGAGCAGGGGTTGCACCACACCCGTGACAACACCGGCATTCTGATTCTGATCTGCCTGTTTGAACACCGGGTCGAGGTGCTGGCTGACCGGGGCATCAATACTTTGGTGCCGAAAGAAACCTGGCAGGAAATCGTCGCCATTGTCACCGACGGTCTGCGCCGGGGTCAGGCGTGCGATGCCCTGTGCCGGGCCATCGGTCGCTGCGGCGAATTGCTTACCGAACAATTTCCGATTCGCGAAGACGACACCAATGAACTGCCTAATCTAATCATCGACTGATCGTGGCTTGGTGCGAAAAACAGACGGACAATCCCGACTCACGCGGAGCCGCGAAGATCGCGAAGGAATCAAAGCCTTAACCCCCAACACCACATCCTTACCCAACGCGTCCACGACAGAACAAAAGCAGAGCAAGGACAAATCCGAAAAGAATTATTGATCTGATTCTGAGTTTCCGCTGCGCTCTTTGCGCTATGGCATGAGGCCGATTTGGACATTCTTCGCAGCTTCGCGGCTCCGCGTGAAATCAAGCTTTTAGAGTCTGTTCCTCTCGTGAAGTGGCGACGGTGCAACGGAAAAAAGAATCAGTCGCTGAGGACTTCCTGAAAGAAATCCCGGTTGCGATTACCACCGGCCCAGCCCGGCAGCAGCAGAGTGTAATTGCGCGTAGCCCTTAAGTCGATTTCGAGCATGGCAAGAGCCAGCTTGAGACGCCCTGATTCAGGACCGTGGAAACGTTTCAGAGTGGCATAGACCCGGGAAAAATTGGCTATCAGTGGCAGGGAGCGCTGTTTGCGCGAAGAGGAGAGAAAACGTCGGCCACGATCGCTGCAACCAAGCAGATGCAGATAAAGGGGGCCTGCTTCGATGGCATCGGCCATCACGGCAGAGGGTACGGCGTTGAGCACGTAGCAAAGGATACGTTGAACGCGGGTGCGGGTCAGTTGCCGCACTTTGATCCGATCGACCAGGTCTTCCCAACCATTACTTTCCGGAGCGGCATCGGCCAAGCGCCGGTCGAGGCCATCCTCGACCTGGTAGACCTTCTGCAAGTCATCCCGACCGCGAAAAATCTGGCCAAGCAGCAACTGGTGCAACGAATTGGCATCGGCAGTCAGCTTGTTGGTCAACGTCTGTTGCAGCGAATCAACGCAGGCCGCCGGAAGAAACTCCGCCACCGATTGCCCCTCGGCAAGCCGCTGGCGAATGCCTGTGGCGCTGGCAATGCTGCCGGTTGCTGCGAACTCATGGTAACCGGCTCCCAGCCGGGGAATGGTCAGCGACTGCATGGCGCTGCCGGTGTCCCGCAGAGCTTGCAGGTATTCGAGGGCCAGAATATTGTTGGGGGTTTGCAGCAGAGTGGTCATTTGGTCGTCGCCACTCAGCTTAGCCACCAGGGCAGCACGGGCGTCGGCATAATGAACCCCCTGGCGCAATTGAGCAGCGATGCCAATAGCTAATTCACCCTGCCGTTGCTGCAACAGCTCGGCACACCGTTGCAGGGGCTTCAACTCGCCCGCTTCACTGCCGAAACAGAGAGATTTCACGCCCCCGAGCGCGTTCAGACACTGCACCGCGCCACGGGCGAAATAAGGGGCGCTCTGGCAGGCAAAGGCGAAGGGCAGCTCTACCACCACATCGACCCCGGCCCGTAGCGCCATTTCTGTGCGCCGCCACTTGTCGACCAAGGCCGGTTCCCCCCGCTGCAGGAAATGGCCGCTCATGACCGCCACCGACACCTCGGCATCGGCCTGTTTGAGACTTTCGCGCAGATGGTGAAGATGGCCGTTGTGAAAAGGGTTGTACTCGGTGATCAGGCCGACGGCACGCATAGAGTTACCCTCTGACTATCATGACTGAACGTAAAAGGGGCCTCAATCAAGCACCACCGGCAACCGCTCCCCGACCCGGTTCGCCTCAACGGACACCTGGCTGCGATAAGCTAATACCTCCACCCCCTGCGTCACTGCCTCGCGCAGCAGGCGGCCATATTCCGGATCGATGTCGTCGGCCGGGCCAAAGCTGGTCGCTTCGCCCCGCTGTACCAGAAAGAAGATCACCGCTCGGTAGCCTTCGGCTTTCGCCGCCATCAGCTCGCGCAGGTGCTTCTGACCACGGGTCGTCACCGCGTCGGGAAAACAGGCCTGCCGGGCATCGCACATCAGGGTGACGTTCTTCACCTCGACCAGCACCTTCTGCTGATCTTTTTCCAGCAAAAAATCGATGCGGCTGTTGCCGAACCGGTGCTCGGGAGTAATCTCATAGCCTTCCAGCTCGCTGATCCAGCTCTGACGCAGACCCTCTTCCACCACCCGATTGGTGCGATGGGTATGAGTATCGACCCAATGGCCATTAACCCCGATAAGTTCAAGAGTATACTTAAGCTTGCGTTTGGGGTTATCGGATCGGGAAATCAGCACCCGATGGCCGGGCACGGCGCACTGACGCATACTGCCGGTATTGGGAGTGTGGGCTGTCACCAGACACCCATCGGCCAGCTCAACATCGGCAAGAAATCGCTGATAACGCCGCACCAGACGCCCTTCGATCAGGGGAGCGGGCAGCTTCACTTCGACAGCTCCGCCATCTCCCATTCAGCAATACCGAGCAAATGGAGTATCGAATCGAGGCTGCCCTGGTTGATATGATAGTCGGCCTGTTCCCGCACACGGGCCTTGGCGTTAAAAGCGATGCCGAGACCGGCCCGGTCGAGCATCGGCAAGTCATTGGCGCCATCGCCGATGGCGATCACCTGGCTGAGGGTAATGCCTTCTCGCTCGGCGATCTCGGCCAACAGTTCGGCCTTACGCTGACCGTCGACAATAGCGCCGGCTACCTGCCCGGTGACCTTGCCGTCCGCAATCTCCAGGGCGTTGGCATAGGCATAGTCGAGGCCCAGTTCGGCTTTGAGTCGGTCGGTGAAGAAATCGAACCCTCCGGAGATGACCGCGGTACGGAAACCGAGCTGGCGCAAAATACGAACCAGGTTCTTGGCCCCGGGAGTGAAGGGAAGGTCGTGATAGACCTGCTCCAGCGCATCGGCAGGCAGCCCCTTCAGCAGACTCACCCGTTCGCGCAGAGCTTGCTGGAAATCGAGTTCACCGTTCATGGCCCGCTCGGTAATACCCGCAACCTGCTCACCGACTCCGGCCAGACGGGCCAACTCGTCAATAACCTCGATCTGAATAAGGGTCGAGTCCATATCCAGAACGACCAACCGTTTAGCTCGCCGGTAGAGGTTTTCCTTTTGTACCGCGATGTCGATACCGAGTCCGCCCCCTTCGGCCAGTAACTGGCGGGTCATACCCTTAAGATCGGTATTATTCGGCACATTAAGAAAAAACTCCACGCAACGCAACTGACCACGGGTCAGCTTGTTGATGCGGTCGATGTTGATGCTGTAGTCAGTAAGCAAGGAAGCGACTCTGTTTACCGCACCGGCATCGACACTGTCGCCGAGCATGGTCAACACATAGCCATAGCGGGAAGACTGCAGATTCTGATAGTCCTCTTCTGCGACGACCTCGAAATCGAGCTGCAGGCCAAGCTCCTTGGCCAGGAACAGCAGGTCCTTGATCAGCGGCTTCTGATCGCTTTCGCCGGTAGGAAAATCAATCAGCAGGGATAACAGCATCAGGGTATGGGTCACGCTCTGTTCGATATCGCGAATGCGCGCTCCCCCATCGGCGATACAACCGGTAACCGCCGCAAGAATGCCGGGACGGTCCGGACCGATCAGGGTGATAAGCACCATTTTGTTATCCATCATTCTACTCCTTCGGAAAAATGGCCGTATTCTACCGCTAAATCATTCCTGCCACAACCTTAACTGCGATAATGAACCTAATTCCCCGAGCGGTGCCTTGTTCGAGTTGCAAACCGGTATACAAAAACCGCCCCCGTGCCTGCAGCACATCTAACCATACCTGCAGAAATGACTTATTTCGACCGACACAGGGGATTTTGAAAAAATTTGGCCGACCAAATTTTGTTGGTCGGCCATTGCATAGTTGGAGGTCTTACGTGGTGGGGTTGGCTTAATGCCGGAGGTACATCCATCCGGCAAGGCAAGAAAAACTCATCTTTTCAGCGAATTCAGCCTGTAAGCAGAGCCGGGGCATCAGCAGAAGGCAGCGCGGCTTCGGTGCCTCCCACGAGGCGCAGCGGTGATCCACCAAGACGAAACTGGCTGATCATCTGTTGCAGTTGAGCCGCCTGCACTGACAATTCCTGTGAGACTCTTTCACTTTCGACGGCATTGGCTGCATTCTGTTGGGTCACTTGATCGATTTGCCCCAAGCCACGGTTGACCTGACTAATGCCCTCTGCCTGCTCGGTACTCGAACTTGCAATTTCGGCGACCAAGTCTGAAACCTTGGTTGCGCCGGCCACAATCTCCTGCAGAGCCGCCGCCGTCTGATCACTAAGGTCCGTACCACAGCGAGTTTTCGCCGTCGAATTCTCAATAAGTTCGGCGGTCTCCCGGGCGGCTTTAGCACTACGGCCTGCCAGGTTTCGCACCTCTTCGGCGACCACGGCAAATCCTTTGCCGTGCTGGCCGGCACGGGCGGCCTCAACAGCTGCGTTTAGGGCCAACAGATTAGTTTGAAAAGCGATCTCATCGATCACTTTGATGATTCTGGCAATATCCTCGCCGGATCGATTAATTTCGCTCATCGCATCGACCATCTCATCCATCAAGCGGCTACCCCGGACAGCAGCGGTTTTAGCTTCATTGGACAGGGTATTTGCCTGTTTGGCATTTTCAGCGTTGTTATTGGTCATCGAGGCGACCTCAGCCAGCGAAGCACTGATCTCTTCAAGGGAAGCGGCGGAGTGGGTCGCTCCCCGGGAGAGAGCCGTGCTGGATTCGGTCACCTGAACGGTACTGAAGTTAATCTGCTCAGCAGCTATCCGCACCTGTCCCATGGTTTGTTGCATAGCTTGGTTGGTCCGGGCCAAAGGTTCCCGAATCAAGCCTTTAGCCTGAAAAGTGAAATCCCCGGCAGCCAGGCGATCAAAAGCTGTCAGCACTTCATCCCGCAGATTGTCGGCAAACCGATCGAGGGCTTCGGCCATTGTACCGATCTCATCCTGGCGGTTAAGCTGCAAACGATGGTCGAGCTGGCCCTGCTCCAAACGGTGGATCATGTCAACAGTCTGCGACAGGGGGCGCGAGATGGAACGGGTTATCAGCAACCCGGCCAAAGCACTGACCATAACAACCACCAGGGTGACGATGAGGTTGATCCGCTGCATTCCACCGATGTTTGATTCGATGGCGCTGCGTTTCTGGAGAATGGCGCTGGAAGCCGCCTGAACACTGTGGCCAGAGGCAACTTCCAGTTCGGCAAGAGATATTTCGAGGTCCTTGAATATTTCAATAACATCATCGGCTGTGGCTTTGACCTTGCCATTGAGCAAGGCGACCGCCTTCTGCTGATCAGATAAAATCCGACGCTCAACACTGATGACCCGGTCAAGGTCAACGGCCATGGCCTTGATGGCCGGTGGCACCTGATCACGATAAAGAATGCGGGCCTGCTCCCATTCACTGCTCATAATCAGTGAATTGAGTTCGTAAGAGGAATCCCAGAGTCGTTCGTTGATGGGAGCAGCCTTATTCAGGGCAGCGTTCAGAGCCGGTAATTTGTCCGCCAGGCTATTGTAAACCGGCCCGGAGCGAAATTCCTCGAGGGGGGTATCGCCAAGCTCTTCGTAGAGGAGTTCGCTGATAGAGCTTTTGACGAAAAGCATATTAGCGACCTTGAGAGCCCAATAGAGCTGGGTGCGTTTTAGTTCGGCCAGCGATTCGGCCAGGTTTTGATGGCGTGGTCTCCAGACCTGGCGCAGGCGCTCATCGGAAGCCAGCAACTGGTCGTGAAGTTCTTGCAACTGGCTGAGGCGGGCACCGAAGTCTGGCAGTTGCGCCCCGATTTCCTTTAATTCGGAGCTGTCCAGAAAGCTTTGCAAAGTGTCATCCCTGCCATCGGCAAAAAGACCAACCTCGGCGCGATTTTCCAACAACCCGTCGCGCAGTCCGTCCATGGCCATTCGCAAGCCGGTACGGGACTCATTAACAGCGGCAAGCCAGCGCGTAGCTCGGGACGACTCGTCCTGCACCTGCGCAGCAGCATCAAGAGCAGCCTCTAATTCACCGTCGGCCCGTTTAATTTTAGCGGTCGTCCAGTAGTTGGAGGCAAGCATCCCCAACACCAGAGTAATTATTACCAAAAAACCCAAGTACAATCGTTGCTTCACAGTCCAGTTTTTGTGCCAGGTCCAACTCATACAACTCATCCTTCTGATAAAATCATCCAAACAAATACATTCCAAAAACAGTCGCCACGTATGTTTTCTTCAACCAAGCAACCACAAGGCTCCTAACGCTACAGTATGACCAAGCCCCGCTCCCAACAGCCCACCGACGATAACGTCGCTGGGATAATGCGCACCGAGAAAAATCCTCGACAGACCGATGAGCAGCGCAGCAGGACAGAAGAACCATCCGGAACCGGGCAACATCGTGGCAAAGGTCCCGTACAGAGAAAAAGCGGTCATGGTATGCCCGGAGGGGAAGGAATATCGATCCGGCGGCTGTACCAGACAGGAAAGGTCAGCCAAGAATTCAAAGGGCCGACGTCTTCTCACCAACTTTTTCAGACTGCTGAAAGCTGCAATGGCCAGGACAACCACCATCGCAGCAGTGGCTACCGCCAGACGCTCCCGGCTTTGACCGAACAATAGCAGGGTAACCGCCACCGCAGCCCAAAGCGGGCCATCGCCGAGTCGACTACACATGGAAAAACCAAAGGTCAGCAAACGCACTTTGCGCCATCGGCTCAACGACCGCAACACAACCGCCTCAATGTAATTGAGGCGATACGACATTCCGGCACCACATTCTTTTAGCAGGTACGAAACTGTCAAGAGCGACTCCTTTTTTGCCGGGAAGCCAGGCCACTGCCATCTGCCGAACAGAATTGCGGAAGATGGTAAGTTAGCCTCACTTTATTAGGGTTACACTAGCCTCTCGTTAGCCTTCATCAGTGTCGCACTCAACTCATCGCAAGACACTTTGAAGGTCTGCTTTTCATTGCGGCGATCGATGCATAAAACGCTGCCCTGCTGCTTTTTAGCCTGACGCTTAACCTCGGTAGCAGCCGCAGCAATTTGGTGACAACTGGAAAAATTTCCGTCGGCGGCAACGGTTGCTCCAATGGAAAGACTGATCACCGGGAAAAAGGTCGGCAACCCAGTGCGGCTTTCACTCCACAAACCGTTTTTCAAGCGATCCTTGGGATCGTAATAAGCGGCCACATCCCGATCGAAATTCTTAATCAGCGACTGGCAGCGTTCAAGCCAGTATCCGCTCTGAAAAACCACCATAAAATCATCCCCGCCGATATGTCCGACAAAGTCGCACTGGCTGTCGACCGTTTCGACCAGCAAACGGGAGAAAAAACGTAACACCTGGTCGCCGCGTCCATACCCGTAGTAATCGTTAAAGGGCTTGAAATTGTCGAGATCGCAATAACAGGCAACAAATTCGCCCCCTTCTTCAAGAAGCATGTCGATATGCTCGTTGAGCGGCACATTGCCCGGCAGCAGAGTCAAGGGGTTGGCATGGCGGGCATGTTTGATCTGAAGGTCGGTAATTTCCCGCAGTAGGTCCATAACCGTTCCGATACCGGCATACAGCCCCTTGTCGGTCACAATAAAGTGGTCGAGGGCATTAAAGTTGCCTGCGCTGGTAATCAACTGGCTGAGTATTTCAATGGGTTGGTTTTTGTCGATGACCAGCGGCTCTGCGTCCATGAACTTGACAATCGGTTCTCGGCCATATAAATCTCGACCGTATCGGCTACCAATAATCTCCATAAAAGTATTGCGATGAACGATTCCTACCGGAATATCACCCTCGCCTACCACCGGCAGCGTTTTCAGGTTGGCCATGGAACTGAACATATCACCAACCTCCGCCACCTTCACCTGGGGCTCGACTGCCGGCATCGTTTGAGCCAGGCACTCTACAGTTTTGGTGCGCCGGGGAAGATAACAGGTATTTTCCCTGGTCGGCTGGAGACGTTGCAAAGAATGGAGATGCCGGGGAGGCGCCACGCTTGGTCGCGCAAAGTAGTACCCCTGCCCGAGGCTGACACCGATTCCCCCTACCAGCCGATACTCTTCGTCCGTTTCGACCCCCTCTGCAATGGTCTTGCAGCCTAGTTCATGAGCGATTTCCTGCAGGGAACGAATAAAACGCGCCTTGTTTTCGTCTCCATGAATGCCCTGAATAAAATGGCGATCGAACTTGACGAAATCGGGCTGCAGTTCCGACCAGAGTCTTAAACCGGAATAACCGGCGCCGAGGTCATCGATAGCCACGGCAAAGCCCATGTCCCGATAGTGGGCTACCCCCTGGCGGGTCACTTCGAAGTCATCGACAGGATAGTGTTCGGTTAATTCGATTACCACCTGTTGTGGGCTCAAGCCATGTTGGTGAAGAAACTGCCGGGTAAATCCGGCCCTGAATCCCGGTTCCAAAAGAGAGCTGGGATTAACGTTGAGGAAAAGTCTCCCCGGCAAACCTTGCCGGGCAAAAGCACGGATATTGACCTCACGGCACAACAGATCGAGTTCAAGCAATCGACCACAACGGGCCGCGACGCTAAATAAATTACTCGGCGAATGCAGGGGACTATTGGAAGGCCCGCGCACCAGGGATTCATAACCGACGATGCCACCCCCTTTCAGATCGACAATGGGCTGAAACAGGGCGGTCAGCTGCTCTCCGACAAGGATGTCATGTAAAATTTCAGTCAGCATATCCGGGTCGTCTTCTACAACGTTCTGGGCCAGGCATATGGCACTCATACTGCTCACGAACACCCTCCATAATACGGGGCCAGCTCTGGCCTTCGGCATGCCGTCTGGCTTGCTGCCCCATCTTGCGTAATTCATCCTGATCGCCGACCATTCGGTCAATGGCAAGCGCCAGGTCGGCGACGGTCGCATGGGGCACAACATTTCCCGTTTGACCGTCCATAATGACATCCTTGGGCCCCGGCACATCGAAGCCGATAGCCGGCAGGCCGCTGGCCATGCCCTCAAGCATAACGTTGCCAAAGGTATCGGTCAGCGAGGGGAATACCAACAGATCGCCGACCGCCAACAGTCGGGCTAACTCGATACCGCGCTGATAGCCAACGAAGATCACCCGCTGATCTGCCTTTTTGTGCAGCCGATCGCCAAGAGGGCCGTCACCGATTACCAGCAAACGGCAAGGGTTATCGGCAGACAGCCGGTCGAAGGCGTCGAACAGCATCTGCAGATTCTTTTCTGCGGCCAGACGACCGAGATAAACCAAAACAGTTTCCTGCGGTAGAAAACCGAGAGAAAGGCGCAACGCTTCGTCGCGCTGCGAAGGATGAAAATGGTCGCTGTCGACCCCCCGCCCCCAGACACCAACGTTTTTAAATCCCCTATCCAGCAACAGACTACGAATCGATGGTGTGGGGCAAAAAGTCTGCAAGGTGCGGTTGTGAAACCAGCGCAAATAACGCCAGGCCGGCGGCTCCAGCCAACCGAGCCGATAACCGGCCAGATATTGAGGGAAGTTGGTATGGTACGAACTGACTATCGGCAGCCCAAGAGATCGTGCGGCCCGTAAAGCAACCCAACCAAGGGGCCCCTCGGTAGCGATATGCACCAGCTGACTGCCGAACCGCGACAGCTCCCGACGAATTCGGACGGGAGTGGTCAGCGGCAGAGCCACCTCACGATAACAGGGCAGAGAAAATCCGCGGAAGTCGGTGCGCTCCACACCGGCAGAATCCTCCTTCAGGGATTGATCGTAGCGGGGCACCAGGAGCTGAATCTGATCACCCCGATCAGAGCAATGCCCGACAAGCTTTTCCAGGGTACGGGAGACCCCGTTGATCTGCGGAAAATAAGTTTCTGTAACAAGGGTGATACGCAACGGAATCCCTGTCCTTTCCTGGAGGAAACAACCTTTTGGGCCAGCCAGGCCAAACAGCAGCTATTCGTCGCGATAAAGACTCATCAAATGCCGGGCACTACGCCGGGTACTCAGATAGTTGAAACGCCCCAGAGCCAGCAAACCAACGACAAACAGCAACACAGAAAAAACTTTCATTACTCCCCCCGGCCCTGAATAGGCTTGTGGATGAACAGACGTTATCCGGCCTGGATTAGGAACGGGTTAGCAACGGTTTCGGTTTTTGTCAGGGAGTGTTTTGCAAAGAAATGAAGGTACTTTTCCAGCGAAGCAGAAGAGCACGTAAGGGCAGGAAAAAGCCGTAGAAAAAAAGAGGGGCCAGCAACAACCAGATTACCAGCGCATAGAGATTGGCCAACCAGAAGTTGCGCAGAAAGAGCAGCGGGTCGGTAACAAGGGCCACCCGCCATGCCTCCAGTGAAGAGGCTTGCGCAGAGAGTAGAAACAGTTTCTGGCCGGCCAGCAAAAAGGGAACAAAGAGGGCGATTTGCAGGGGGTAGCAGGCATAGTTGCCGACCTGCACCGCCAACTGATTGAGTTTCAACCGCCAGGCCAGCGCCGCACAGAGCAGACTGGTTCCCCAGACCAGCGGTGCCAGGCCGATGGTCGCACCGACCGCAACGCCCAGGGCCAGACACCCCGGCGAGCAGCCCTGACCAAGCAATTGCTTCAGGACGGAAACCGGCTTCCGCAACAGATCAGTCAAAGGCTTAAATGCGGTCTTGATGGACATAGAAAGAGAGTTGCGCACCGGTAACCTGGCTACGTCCGAGAAACAGGAACATGGTCAACCAGCCGACCTGAAGAGCCAGCACCACCGCCGGATGCCACAGGGACTGGAAACCAGCTGACATATCCGGAACTCCCGGTAGCGAGGAGGGAAACAACCAGACCAGCAACAAGGTGTATGGCAACAACAGCAGCCCCATGACCTGATAAGCGGACAGCCGTCGTCCACCCCGGTAATCGGCTCGCCACATTTCTGAAACCACACGCCAGGCCTGGGTTACCAGCGCCGCCACTAAAAAGGCGGCGGCAAATAAACCGTGTAGATAAAGAGCCGCGGCAAGCAGGCCGGTAGTGCAGTAGAGCAGTGCCGTCACAGCCTGGATCGGTACCACCGATTCGCCGTCCAAGCCCGAGGCATAGGCGATTTTTTTGGTTTCGCCGCGAAACACGAAATGGCAGCGTTTAAAAACCCTCCGCACCAAAGGTCCGCAATCCTGCAGGGGCTTGCCATAGCAACAGCCGTAGCTGATGCAGGCCAACCGTCCGAGTCCCTCGCCGAAGGCGTAACCGATAGACACGGCTGCAAGCACCGCGAGTACAGACAAGCGGCCCGTAACAAAGTCGCCAGCGAAAAAATTATGGACTACAACAATCCATGGCAGAGTGACAAAACCGACAAACACCGCCCCTCCAACAGTAAAGGTATGTTGCTTGCCTTCAACCAGCCAGGCAATCCAGCGGGCCGCCGGCAAAGCGCAAACCAGCAGAGCTCCAGCCACCATCAGCATTGCAACCCGGGGCACTCCAACACTGCCCAGCAGACAGAACACCACCAGCAGCGCAACCAAATTGGCGCTGGCGGTAATGATGCCGTACCAGGTCAGGTTGGTGCCCTGCCAGCTTCCGGTGGTGCCCTCGTAGCTCGGTACGGTGGCGCAGATCTGCCATTGGCGACCGGGCAGGCGTCGAAAGCCCCAGTTCAGCGTTACGGCGCTGAGCACCGCGAGGTTCAGCAGAAAAAGATGGTTGGCCATGGGCAATCTCCTTGATTTTTGGCTGGAAAGGTTAATCTCGCGCCCCTCTTTTTGACAAGCCATTCACCACGAAGATCACGAAGGATACGCAGAAAACCAGGGTCTTTACGGTTAAGTGATTTGCTTTAGTTCGTGATCTTCGTGTTCTTCGAGGTAAAAAAGCCTCAACCCGGTTTCCTGTTGGCAATCAACGACCGCACCTGCACCTCAGTCTCCACCAGCGGCTTGCCAAATCCACTGGCGAAACGACTGGCCACACCGCACCGTTCTTGATTGTTCTGCAAATCGTCGGCAAAGGTGATGCGCCCTCTCTCGAAGATCAGCACATCGGTACTGCTGCCCGGCCGATACAGGCTCTTGGGACTTCCCGCACGGAGAAACATCCCCGGTTTCACCGGCTGTGGATTGTCGTAACGTTGTTCGCTATAGCACTGCACAATCTCACCGATCATCAGGGCCACCACCTCGACCATTGCCACCTTGCCGACACCGGAACCACCCGGCACATCGCTGTCGATAATGGTCACCACCCGCCGATTTTTCGAAAAAGGCGTCACCATACGCACGATCGCCGAGGGATTGCAGGAATGATAGTCGCCTTCGATATCGAAAACATCCACCACCTGGCCGCTGACTGGCACATGATTGTAATGGTACTTGTCGGGGGTCAGGCGAAATACGGCAAAATCGCCCCCGGCAAAAGTCTGCCGCCAGGAAGGACGGTCGCCGAGCAGTTCGGCAAAGGAAAAAAATTTCTCCTTGAGAAAAAGTCGATCCTGATGGGCGAAAGAACCAACCAGCACTCGCGCGTCAGCCGGGGAGACTACCGCTCCGTCTTCCTCCGCTAAGGGCCGGCACTGCCAGTAGAGGATCTTGCGCTCAAAAACCTTACGCGCCGTATCGAGATCAGCCGGTGCCTCGAGGCATTCCTCGAAATCGACGCCGCAGGCTTTTAAGAACCCCTCGTTACCAAGGACCCGGGAAGCAAGCGCCGCATCGTAATTGAACCAGGCCAGAAGACCCGACATACGGGCACCGGTCAGGGCGCGAAACAGCCAGGGAGTCTTTTCCCGCAAAGGGGAATAAACCATCCGAACCAACCGGTCGCCAAACAGAGCTTCATCTTTTACAGCACCGCTGATGCGTTCAATATACTGATGTGGCAGGGACATGATCACCGGCATTCTCCTTCGAATCTTGAGAACTTACTGACGAGTCGCTATCGGCCGCCACGGTCAGCAACAGCAGGGTGATTATCCGGCCGAGGGCCTCCTGTGGCGCCCGATCGGTCAGCAGATCGCGCCGCACTTTTTGGAAATATTCGCTCGCACTGTGCCCTTCCAGCAACTGGCTGAGGGCGAGGTGGAGTTCGCCATTCCCGGTCCGACGTTTTTCCAGATCTCGAAAATTATCGGCAAGAATATCCAGCCCTTCGCTCAAGTGACGTTGGCGCAAGGAGCCGCGATAATAATCTTCGGCTGCCCGATTGAACTCTCCGGCCGGAACCTTCATGGCCGCCGATTTTCCGATCCCCTTAAGGATTCCCGCGTTGAGCTTGCCAAAAGCGCCATGATGCCCGGGCACCTCCAGCCGCAGTCGCAGATCGTTTAGGGTCTCCTTCAGGTTCAACGATTCCACCAGATCCGAACCGTCTTCGATGAGGGTCTGCAAGAGCGCCTTACGATACTCTTCGACGGGCACCCGCACGTAACCGGGATAGCGGCGGCTGACCCGCAGTTGCGCGGTACGTTTGAGAATTCTTCTCAGCAGCAGATTGCGGCTGTTTTTACGGACGAAGAAAGTCGGTATGCCAAGAGCCGAAGCAAAAAACATCTGCCGGCGCTCACTTTCCGCCAGCGGATTATCCGGGATATGACGGTGCTTGATTCGTCCCTGAGCCATATATTTGAAAGCCAAGGCAGTTATCAGGGTCTGCAGGTCCGCGGCCCGGCCCATGTCTTCCTGGTAATCGGCAAACAGGCTGTACTGCCGGCCCTCGAAACCGGTGAAACCCATGGTCGCATATTCCCGCAATTTGATTAGCATATACAGGGACATACGGTTGTCGAAGATGCCCATCTCGGCCAGGTCCTGTTTGAGTCGATCCTGATTGCCGAGGCGACCATCCCAGGCCGGCTGTTGATAGGTACTGAGCAACCAGGCGGGGTAATCAATAAGCCGGAAGTCGGAAACGTAATCCCCCTTGAGACGGAACAGGCCTGCGAACAACCGGTCAAGCCATACCGGACCGAAGGGGGTAACCGAGCGGCCACAGACCGACAAGCTGGCTTTTTTTCGCCAGCGTCGCCAGAGCATGCGCAGATGGGTAAAGTCGAGTTCGTGGGAAAGGAAACCGAGGGCCTTTTCCGGATGAAAATCGGCAAAGCCCAGCCGATAAGGAGCTGCACTGTAGGTGCCTACAAACAGAGGCAAAAAATGCTCGCTGATCTTTACCACCAGGTCGCCAACATACTTTTCTTCCGCCATGCCGTAGGCCTTGTCATCAGCTGCCCGGCGGGCCGTAAGGAGTTGGCTGCCGATGCTGATATGGGTGCCGTTGTTGGCCAGACTGGTATTGGAGACACCGGGCAACACCACCAGATTATTAGGGATAATACCGGCATCTCTAAGCTTGGCCACAGCATTGAGCTGGCTGCGGCTCAATACTTCATGGCAGAGATGCATGTAGCGATGTTTTTCCTCCCCCCGGTCCCAACCCGACAGACAAGGGCTCATAAACAGTTCACGGTAAAGAGCGTCAGGAATCAGTTCATTAAGCGCTTTCTGTCGCTGAGGTGGATGGGGAGCGGCGTAGATCATCGCCCTTTGTCCGCTTTCGGCCAGGCCAAAACTGACATTGGCATATTGGACCAGCAGATGGGTCAGAGCAAAACGCTTGGCAGCTTCCCGACCGACAACCCGGCCCAAACCGTTCTCCGGCCGCAGGGATAAAACGTTGAAAGAGAAGGTCTCCGGCGAGGTATTGTCGTTGAGAAAATGATCCATTAACCGCCAACCGGTCCGCTGAACAGTCTGCGGCAAGTCGGATCGACTGCCGAGCACATCGGCCAGGGCCAGTTTGACCAGATAACTGATCGGCAGGCGCAGATGCTCATCGCCGCCGGTTCCGACCATCAGATAGCGATTTCGGTCACTGCGCAGCCCCCGCTCCGGATGAGACTTGTCGGCGAGGAGATCATGGCGCAGCACCTGGTCGGCCAACGGACTAAGGTTCCGACGGGGAAAATGTACCCAGCTGTTTTCCCAAATCTGTTCATCGTTACTGGCAACAAATCGTTCCAGCAGGTTGGCCAGGCTGGCCGGGCTATCGCCTACCCTTGCCCGTCGAATGATATGAGCAAAATAGTTGGACCGTTCAATGGCCTGGGGCAGGTCGACGGCCTCCCTGCGCCCGGCTACGGCCGCCTGCAACTCCATCTCCGAACCTGCAGTGACGTCATTTCCACAAAATGGCAGGCGAGAAGCCAGGTCCACGTTTTCTGAGGCGTCGATTCCGAGGTCAGCAAAAATTTCCGAGAGACTTAACCTGGTCTCGTTAGGGCGAGGCACCAGATGCAGCGGGCTGGTTGCGCTATGAAATGATGTAGGCATTCTCTTACCTTTCCGCAAAAGCGCATTGCCAGGTCATCGGCAGCTTTATGCTCAGCGCCGCAACGCCGGCCATGACGAACCGCCCATACGGCGACGCAGCCCTTCGACGTCGCGGTGCAGGGCGTCAATGGAACGACGCCAGCGCCGATCCTCGATACGCACTCCAGGGGGCCCACCCAAAAAACGGTTAAAAAGGTTCCTTATCGGTATCAGCGGCAAATTCATTCATCCCTCCCGTTTCCTTGCATCCAAACCTAAGCACACAGGGCCTGGGGCTGCATCTGCATCATGCATTGATAATTCAAGAAGGCTTCGGTGCCCTCTTTGCCAAAATAGCGTTCCAGGGTCTTTCGTTCGGTTTCGGTCAAATCGACCAAAATCAGACCGTCGAGCACATCGCTGAACTCCCGATCGACATTAAAGGCCAGCAGCTTGCCGCCTAGGTTGAGATAATGGCGCAGCAACACCGGAATGCCCTTCTGTTCGACATCGATATCCGCCACCATCGCCCCAACCTGATCGATATTGGAACAAAAGGTGTGGGCCAGATCGGCTGCGCAGCCCTTTACCCGCACCGGCCGCCGGTCGAGAGGCACCCGGGGCTTAACCAGACCGGCCAATTTCGGCGCCAACAGGGTCTCCCGCAGAGAACCCGCGATCAGGCGCCGGGACAGGTCGCTATAGTCGCGGCTGATGCTGACCGGACCGAAGAGGGTGCGATACTGGGGATGGGCCACAACAAAGGCCCCGATGCCTTTCCAGAGCAACAGCAAGGGAGTATAAGATCGCTGGTATTCGGGACGGACAAAACTTCGCCCCAACTCCAGGGCCGGCCCAAGGCGTTCAAAGAGCTTGCTGCGGTACTTAAAGAGGGTACTGGTATAGAGCCCTGATTTGCCCTGCTCCGGCAAAATCTTGTCGCAGCGCCCAAGTCGGTAGGCACCGACCACCTCTTGCCGATCCTTATGCCATAGGAAAATATGCAGATAATGCTGGTCGAACCGATCCAGATCAAAAGGTCTTCCGGTCCCCTCGCCAATCGCGCGAAAGGTAATCTCCCGCAAGCGGCCGATCTCCAGCAGCAGATAGGGAATCTGTGCTGCCTCGGCCTGCCACACCTGTAGTACTTTGTTTTCCGCCAACAAACTGGTTGGGTCCAGTCGGTCTACCTCAGCCGCCACCAATTTGCTGTCCTGTGGACCAATCACCTCTACCGGCGGTTCGACCTCATCCTTGCTTTCTTCGTCGACCCTTGGCTGCACTGACTGAGTCCGGAGTGTACATCCGAGCATATAAGTGCGCAGACGCAGATAATCGACCACCTCCCGATCGGAATTCAGCCGGGACAGTTGCTTTGCAGAGATCATGGCACCGATCCGGGCCGACAAAGAGCGACCACGTTTGTTGAGCAGCTCCCGGGCCAACAGTGCGGTACGCAATCGGGGATGTACCATCCCGGCCACCTGGAATTTCAGGCCATTGCAGCCGGGGAAAAAGATCGGCAGTACCCCCGCGCCACTGCGGCGCACGATGCGTCCGAGGGTATCGCTCCAGGTCGGGTCCGCCACCGCCCTGTGGGATAGTTTAAAATGGGATACTTCGCCGGCAGGGAAAACCACCAGCACGCCGCCCTGCCCCAACCAGCGCAGGCTTTCCCGAAGCGGCCCGATATTACGCCGCGCGGACTGGCTGGCGCCAAAGGGGTCGACGGCAATCACCGTATCAGCCAATTGGGGGATACGCTGCAACAGGTAGTTCGCCATCACCTTTATGTCCGGCCGCACCCGGCGCAACAGTGCGATCATCATCAAACCTTCGACGGCTCCAAAGGGATGGTTGGCAACCGCCACCAAAGGCCCCTTGGTCGGTATTTTGGCCAGTTCGTCGGATTCGATATTCCACTGAACTCCCAGGGCGTCCAGGGCCGCCCCGGCAAAGGCCTCCGGGGTCTGGTGAACAATGGTTCGGTAAATTTCGCGGCAACGCTTGAGCCCGAGCAGCCGGTCCATGACCGGAATAGCCAAAGTCCCGGCCAGTCGTTGCGGCAACGGTGCATCTACGGGAACAGTTAAGCGGAAAACATCTTCTGAACGGATCTCATCTGTCATGGCGCACATCCTTGATTGAGGGCCGAAATGTCGACCCCTGATTGACTTGTGCAGGGATTTACCGCGCCACTGTTAGCCTTGAGTTAAAAGTCGATTAAGTGTTTGTACGGGAAAGTGGGGCTAAAAAGGTAAGTGCTGAGACTGGAAGAATCTGGCCCGGGGAAATCAGGATGGTTCAGTCTGCTGCTCGACCAGGGCATGGTCGACGGAATGGGTCGGTTGCATAATAGCTTGCAGGGAATCGCTACGGAACCGGTCGACAACTTCCTGCACGGTTTGATTTTCATCAACGGCATAGATATCGACAAAATTATCCTTCAACATATAAAAAGAAATTTCGCCGAGGCGCGAGGTGAAGAGTAGATCAATGCGGTAAGCGATAATCGCTTTGATGACCTTAAGACCGATAAACTTCGGTTCGCCGAGGAACTCGTTGAAATAAAAATCTTCTATTTCCGCCTCATGCTCGTTGAGCCGCAATAGCATAAAATAGGGAGCCCGGCCGAAATGACCATGAACGCAGGATTGCATGCCGTTTATTTCGGACACCGGTACGATGGCTGAACGGAGCTCATTGCGTAGCGGCTCGACATGCACAAAGACCGATTCGATATGGGGGCAGTGCGCGGCGATAGCCTGCTCGGCCTTATCCGCCAATTCGTGAGCGCGGTACAATGATAGGGTGGGACGGGTATAGATGACGCATTCAACCATATGAAAAGGACCGGCCTGGCGAATGCGGACCTCGCTCTGACCTTTCACGCCATAGATAGCATTGACCTGTTTTTCCAGGGCATGACTCAACTGCGGATCAAGATTGGCATCGAGTAAAAGGAGAAAGGCGGTCCAGCAACTGCTGCCGCCAAGCTTGATAACCAGCAGAGCGATAAGCAGAATAACCGCCCCTTCGACATAGGGCAACCTCCAGAACCTGAGCAAAAGACCGGCCAAAACAACCAAAGAGGTAGCGACATCCAGAAATGACTCTCCGGCGTTAGCCAGCAACGACGGGGAATTTATCGCTCGACCGACCTGGCGTTCTTTGAGAGCAATACCCAACGAAAGGACGACAGACAGACCGCTGACAAGCAACGGTACCAGTGGAAAATGCACCGGATCAACTGCCCCCTGCAGCTTATCCAACCCCTCTGTCAGCAGCTCAACACCGGCCCAGACAATCAGGCCGCCGACCATCAAAGTGATCAGGGTCTCGGCTTTATAGAGGCCGTAGGGGAAGCGATCACTCTTTTTTTTCCCCGCCAGCCACAGGCCGAAATAGCTGGCAAAGATCGCCAACAAGTCGGCAACGCTGTGAAAAGCGTCGGCCACCAGCACGGGCGCCCGGTAATACCAGCCGACCGATGCTTTAAGCAGCGCCAGCAGCAGGGTAGCCAACGTAGCGACGAGGGCCACCCTCTGCCCCCGCTGCAGAGCCTGCTTATTTTTTAGTTCAAAAAAGTTCCCGGTCATCTCTTGATGGCTTCCCAACAACTCACAGGATGGCTAAGCAAAAATTTCGCCCCCAAAGGCTTGGTGTTTTTTCAGGGGCGAAGACATACAAATAGTATGTCGAGGTCCTGAAAAAAGGCCGTAACGCAGGAGGGCGGACTTTTTGCGACACCATCGTCGTTTCACTCTCGGAACTTGCAATCACCAAAGCAGCGACTCATGGGCGAACCGCAAGCAGGACAGAAACGTTCAAAACAAGGTCTGCCGGGTTCGTGAGGCAATGTTAACTTGCAACTGGGACAAATACAGTCTCCGCCCAGTCCGCCTCGTCCCGAACGCTTTCCCGTCCCTTTACCTTTTCCCCGACCAAAACCGAAAGCCATGAACAACTCCTTTCCTGTTGAAAATAAGTACGACCCATCGCAGCAATCACCCTCGGTAGATGTTTTTTACACATAACATAGAATGTACCAGGATCGATAGCTCCTTTGTTCTCCATATATTTAATTGTAACTTTGATATGACTAAAGACTGCTTCGCCATCGTTAAAGGGTGCAAAGCCGCAAACATTCCTCCCAGCAAGTCTCCTTCAGTCCCGCCGCGTCCGGACCGACTGAAGGTTAAAAAGAACAATGGCTGCTGCGATACACAGCATACCGGCAAATGGCCACAGGCTCGGCTCTTCCTCCGGCAACAACAACCAACTGAATAAAGCCCCACAGACGGGAATCAGAAATTTCCACAGATTCAGCTCCGAGACCCTTACCCCCGGCCGCCGTAGCAGAATAAACCAGATAGAAAAAGCCGCCGCCGAGAGAAAAGCCAGCCAGCCCAAAGCAGCGTAATAGCTCCAGGGAACAATCTCTGCCGGTTGAACCTCCAGCAACAGGGACAACAGCCAAAGACCAAGGCCGCCAATGAACAACTGGGCCGAGTTAAGGAACACGGGGTCGATTTTTGTCCGATGCCGCGCCACCAGGATATTGCCAAGAGCTCCGGCCACATTGGCCAACAACAGCACCCCGATTCCGGCCAGTTCCACCAATCCCGAAGCAGAAACCCAAGGTTGCCGACTAAGGCTCAACACCGCCACGCCGATGCCCCCTAATAACAAACTACTTCCTTTAATCGCTGATAATCGATCGCCCGGCATGCAGTAATGTGCCAATACTGCCGTAACCAGAGGCGATGCACCGATAACCATGGCCGCCAGCGCACCCGGGATCAGGGTCATACCGAAATAAAACAGGCCATACAATATAAAAGTCTGAAAAAGAGCGACGCTCAGAATCATGCCCCCATGACTGCAGACAGTGGACCTATTTGGCCGCCGTGCCCACCAGAAGGGGAGCAGCAAAAGGCCGGAAAGCATGAAGCGCTGACCGGCAAAAGCAAAGGGCCCGGCATACCTCAGGCCCACTTTAACTCCGACAAAAGCTGTCGACCAGAGTAGACAGGCGATTACAGCCAGCAACAGAGTGCCGGATCGATTATTAGGCATGTATCCCTCGCAAAAAAGTACCCCCGTAAGCCGCCCCATTGTCCCCAGTGACACGTTCCGCAGCAAGGCATATTTTCCCTGACCACCAAATAGCGGTGGCAACGAACAGGGTGTTTATCTAACCAAACCACCAGAATTCTTGGGATTTTTTTATTGACAAGGACAACGGTTAAGCAGTATTTAAAGAGACAATCTCAAAATTATCAATTTCTCGTCAATAGCAAACCCGCAGCAATGCGGGGACGCAAAGCCATGGGTCCATAACATATGGATCGCCAGGTTGCCGAAGAACGTTACTGGATTGTACTATTCATCCACCTTCGGTCGAAGGTGGATTTTTTATTGCCGTTTTCCGCCGCAACCTGAAACCAGCCGCCGGCTGGCTGTAGGGAGCCACGTAGACCGCATGTCCTTAGCGAGCAGCTTGCACAAACATTTTCTGCACCATGGCGATTTCTGTGCCTTAGTGGATGCAACAGGGAGGATTATCTCCTCCAGCGGCCAGCTGTTATCAGCCGCCCCAATGGAATCGGCTCATTGCCATAAGCTGCTCGCCCTGCATAACTCCTGTCCCTGCAATAGCTGCCATATTCGCGAAGCTCTTCAAACCAGCCGCCCCGTCGACAGGCAACTGCACCACCCCCTGCTCGGCGACCTTCAATTGCGGATACAGCCCTTGACCGGCCCGGATGGGCAGGCTACCCAGGCCGCCCTGCATATCTCTCCTGTCGAGGCCCCCGAGATCAACGGTCCCACCGACCTGGTCAGACAGGCCCTGTCCTGCCTGCCGCAGCCGGTCTTCGAATGCGATCTGCAGGGCCAACTCCATTTCGCCAATCCCCGCTGCATCGAGCTGTTCAGATTCACCAAACCGGTATCAGATCAAAACATCTGCCTGCAGCGACTGGTTGTCGATGCCGACCGCCAGCGAATTGAGCGGTTGCACAAGCGCTCCCTGCAGGAAGAGAAATCCCTGTCGGCAGAGTTCACGGTCGAAATCAGCAAAGGACAAAGTGTTCCGGTTCTGCTTCACCTGATTCCGGTGAAAAAGCAGGGCCGCATCGCCGTCCTTCGCGGCATGATTGAAAATCGTTCACAGCTGGCGAATACGGAACGGGCTCTGCGCCAGCTCGAGGGGCACTGTAAGAACCTGGCCAGGCACGACCAGCTGACCGGTCTGCCCAATCGCAGCCAACTTTTCGAGTGGCTCGACCGGGCCCTGGGACGTTACTGTCAGAGTGGCAAGCCGCTGACGGTGGTGCTGCTCGACATCGACCGGTTTAAGCAGGTAGTCGATTCTCTCGGCGACGATTGTGGCGATCAGGTGCTCTGTGAAGTTGCCCTGCGACTCAGCAAAAAGATGCGCTGCAACGATATGCTGGCTCGCATCAACGGCGATGAATTTGCCCTGGTCTACAGCAATATTTCACGACCGGACAGCCTCACACAACTGGTGCAGAGACTGAGTAAGGAACTTCAAAACCCACTGCAGGTCGGCGAGCATGTGGTTCATCTGACAGCCAGCATCGGTATCGTAACCAGTCGACCGGAAGACCAGGACAGCGCCAGCCTACTGCGCCAGGCGACCATTGCCATGAACGAGGCCAAACAGCAGGGGGGCAACCGGCATATTCATTTCCTCCCCCAGATGCAGCGGGACCGCGAAGCCACCTTTCTGTTCGAAAAGCATATGCGCGAAGCCCTGCAACGCCAGGAATTCTATCTCCATTATCAACCGCAGATCGATTTGGCGAGCGGTCGCATCAGCGGCGTAGAGGCTCTGGCGCGTTGGGCCGGACCGAACGGCGACAACCCCTCGCCGGAAATCTTTATCAACGTAGCAGAATCTTCGGGGCTGATTCATCCCCTGGGGGATTTTATTTTGCACCAGGCCTGCGCCCAGAACCG
The DNA here is from genome assembly GCF_001887775.1 of Syntrophotalea acetylenivorans. NCBI lineage: Bacteria > Pseudomonadati > Thermodesulfobacteriota > Desulfuromonadia > Desulfuromonadales > Syntrophotaleaceae > Syntrophotalea > Syntrophotalea acetylenivorans. The sequence goes on along the minus strand of NZ_CP015519.1, from coordinate 2,874,505 downwards.
GCGTTGGCAGCAGAGCGGACTGCCGCCGATCCAGGTGACGGTCAACATCTCCGCCAAACAGTTCGCGCAACAGGATTTTGTCGACAAGGTCCTGCGGACCCTGAATGATACCGGACTTGCGCCTGAGTGGCTGGAACTGGAAATCACCGAAAGCGCCATCATGGCCAATATCGAGGAAGCCCTCGGCACCATGCACCGCCTGCGGCAGGTCGGGGTCCGCTTTGCCGTCGACGATTTCGGCACTGGACACTCCTCTCTCAATTACCTGCGCCATCTGGCTCTGAGCAAGCTCAAGATCGACCGCTCCTTCCTCCACGAAATCCCCGGCAACCGCGACAACGAAAAGCTGGTTTTTTCGATCCTGGCCCTGGCCCGCAGCTTCGACCTGCAGACCGTCGCCGAAGGGATCGAAACCCAGGAGCAGCTCAATTATCTGCAACAGCTCGACTGCGATCTCGGCCAGGGTTACCTGTTCAGTCGCCCGGTGGCACCGGACGCCATCCCCACCCTTCTGGCTAAACATAACTCCTGATTTTCCCCAGCAACATCCCAAAGAACCTTGTTCAAGGTTCCAAGTTAGTGGATTCAGTGGTTATATGCTGTTATATTGCAGTCAAGTCTACGTTTGTAGCCGCGAGCAGAACTTTGAATCGTTGTCTCCTGCCGCGCAACTATTTCCGAGTCCCATAAGCCCTTACTAACCAGAGTTCTATAAAGGTTCCTCATGCTCCTGCTTCTAACCTACGTTCTGGTCGCGCTGGTCTTTTCCTTTCTCTGCTCCATTGCCGAAGCGGTGATGCTCAGTGTAACCATGCCCCATATCGTTCTGATGGAGCAGAAGCAAAAGTCTTCCGGCGCTATATTGCGGGGGATGAAAGCAGAGGTTGGCAGACCTCTGGCTGCGATCCTGACCCTCAATACCATCGCCCACACGGTGGGTGCAGCCGGCGCTGGAGCTCAAGCCACGGTTGTTTTTGGCGACGCCTATGTCGGAGTCGCCTCAGCGGTGCTGACCCTGCTGATCCTTGTTTTTTCCGAAATCATTCCTAAAACTATCGGTGCCCGCTACTGGCGGGAACTGGCCCCGATTACCGCCCATGGACTGCGCCTGCTGATCTGGTTTCTCTACCCTTTTGTCAAACTGTCGGAGCTGCTCACCGGGAGTCTGGCCCATGGACCGACACTGAACGGCTTCAGCCGCAGCGAATTCGCGGCCATGGCGGATTTAAGCACCCGTGAAGGACAGCTGGCCCAGCAGGAATCGATTATCCTGAAGAATCTTCTGTTAATGCGCGTCACTCAGGTCAAGGATGCCATGACCCCGCGCACGGTAGTTTTTTCCTTGTCCGAATCGATGCTGGTCGAAGAATATTTCTATCAGCATAACAGCAGTCCTTTTTCCCGGATTCCCGTCTACAGCGATCACCCCGACCAGATTGTCGGCTTTGTGCTGCGGAGCGATCTGCTGCTGGCCCAGGCCCGAGGGAACAGCTCCAACCTCCTCAAAAGCTATATTCGCCCCATTTCTCTGATACATGAAACCCTGGCCCTGTCTCTGGCGTTTGATAAATTCATGCAGTTGCGCACCCATATTCTATTGGTCATCGACGAATACGGCGGCATGAAAGGGGTTCTCACTTTGGAAGACGTCTTGGAAACCTTATTGGGACTGGAAATCGTCGACGAACGAGACAAGAATGCGGACATGCAGAAACTGGCTCGCAAACTGTGGCAAAAACGGGCGAAAGAAATGGGCCTGGACGTCAGTGAATGAACCAGTACCGGCGAATTTTTTCCTGGCCTTGATCCTGCAATAAAACCCATCATAGTCAGCATCTCATATTAACCCCAAGGGAGGAAGATCATGATCCTGACAAACGTCAACACGGTGCCCGGCAAAGAGATTGTCGAACATTTCGGCATCGTACAGGGCAGTACCGTAAGAGCCAAACATGCCGGCAGAGATCTCATGGCCGGCCTGAAGAACCTGGTGGGCGGCGAGTTGAAAGGCTACACTGAACTGCTACAAGACGCCCGCGAAGAGGCGATGAAGCGAATGGTCGAGCAGGCCGACCAGGTCGGCGCCAATGCGGTGGTCAACATTCGCTTTGCCACTTCGTCGGTGGCCCAGGGCGCGGCGGAACTGTTTGCCTACGGTACGGCGGTACGGGTCGAATAATAGGGAGGCCTCTAATGGAAAACCTTGCTGGTAATTTTGACCTGATATTTTTTCTGGTGTTATTAGCGGTCGGCTACGGCTGCGGGTCGTTGGCTGAACGACGTCACTACGCCTCCATTACTCGCAGAGAAGCTGAACAACTGGATTTTCAATCCATGACCATTGAGCCACGGCTCAACAAAGAAGAAGTTAGAGAAAGCTTTCTGGTCCAGGGTAGCGCGGTAATCTCCATCGACTATTTCAAACGCCTGCTGGCAGTACTGCGCAACATTTTCGGCGGGCGGGTCAAAGCCTACGAATCACTGGTCGACAGAGCTCGCAGGGAAGCGATCTTGCGGCTAAAAGAGCAAGCCATGGTCCGTGGAGCCGACATGGTCATCAATCTGCGGCTTGAGACCTCGACCATCGGCAACTCGGCCAATCGCAAAAAACAGGTCGGCAGCGTCGAAGCCATCGCCTACGGCACGGCCGTCACCTTGCACAAGTGATGAAATTCACCCCCAGGAGGCTGGCGGGAAACGTAAATGTCTCATCGGGCCATCCACTCACGGAACTAACCTGGCTGCTTGGCGGCCTGTTGACTCTACTCATTGCAGTCTATCTGGCCTTTTGGCTAGCCAGCGAATTGCTTGCCCCGCAAGTGCCCGTAAAAGTAGAAGTCTGGGCCGGCCAGCACTTGCTGGGACAACTGGACCAAGAGTCGAACCCGGCCCTGCAGCAGCGCCTCGACCAATTGCTGGCGATGCTGCCGACTGGTTCGCCTCTGCACCGTTACGAATTTTCGGTCAGCCTGGTGAACAGTGACGAGGTTAACGCTCTGGCCTTGCCCGGTGGCCACATGGTGATATTTTCCGGTCTGCTCAAGGAAATCCGTTCCGAAAATGAACTCGCCATGGTTTTGGCTCATGAACTGGGACACTACGCCCGCCGCGACCACCTGCGGGGCATGGGACGGGGCCTGGGAATGACTCTGCTTATGGCGACCTTGTTCGGCCAGGAAAGCCGTGCCGCCGGTATCGCCGCGCGATTCTTTTCGGGCCTGGAAATGCGATATTCTCAAAAGCAGGAAACCGCCGCGGATACTTTCGGATTGCAGCTTTTAACAGCCCGCTATGGCCACGCCGGTGGCGCCACCAACTTTTTTGAGCGCCTGGAGGGCCAAGTCGGAAGCCGGTTCGACTACCTTTTGGCTTCCCATCCCCACCCTCGCGCCCGAATAGCCAGCCTGCAGCGTATGATCACCGAAGCCGGTTATCCACTGGCGGATACACTGCCCTTGCAAGGCGAGGAACTCCTTATCGACAACGACCGAGCAGCCATAAACGCCGACGGGCCGTCCGAATAAATACATCTCCAAACACACCAGTTCTTGTCTTGCCTTAGTTAAAATGGCATAATCCCTTCGGCAGCCCGGATTCTTAACAGGTACCGCCGTTAATCAAGGTGAACAGTCAAGGAGCTCTGAATTGAGACCTAAGAAACTCTATCGAATCTGGCAGATTCCACCATTGTCTTTCTTTTCCCGGCTCCTCTACCGGGATATTGCTCTACGCTGGCAGGGGGTTGCTTTCGGCTACCTGCTCTTGCTGTTAGCCCTTTGCTGGATTCCTGGTGCAATCAGAATTCACCGGTCTTTCGCTTTCTTTGTCGATGAAGAAGCACCGCTGGTCATAGAACAAGTTCCGGAGATCACCATCATCAACGGCCAGGCTTTCATCGATCAACCCCAGCCCTATACCATTTATGACCCTGATACGGGTGAAGCCCTGCTGGTCATCGACACCAGCGGCACCATTACTTCTCTTGAACAGACCGATGCCCGCGGACTTGTGACGGCCCGGCAGGCGATTTTTCAAAAGAACGCTATTGAGACGCGCTCGTTCAGTTTCGAGACTGTGGACCGCTACACTCTCAATCAAGAAAAAATCACTCGCTGGCTCGACATAAGTAAAACCTGGGCCGCGCCGGTGCTTTATCCCTTGTGCATCCTGGGCTCTTTTACCTACCGCATTGTTCAGGCCTTGCTCTATGCCTGCATCGGGCTGCTCATTGCTAACCTTTGCAAAGGCAAGCTGCCCTTTGACGCCCTGTTGCGGCTAAGCGTAATCGCCATTACTCCGGCCATCATCATCGGCACCCTGTTCGATGCCGCCGCCGTCAGCCTACCCTTGGAAGGTCTGTGGTTTTTTCTGCTCTCAATGGGCTACCTGCTGTTCGGCATCCGCGCATCTGTCGGCAACGGCGGGCCGACCTTCCAATTTGAACGACCCCATTTGACTGCCAGGAAACTCAACAACGAATAAAAGGGAGGATGTTATGAACTGGTATCTGGATGTATTAAAAAAGTATTTCGTCTTTCAGGGTCGCGCCCGCCGTAAAGAGTATTGGATGTTTACCCTCTTTAACATGCTGGTTTATATCGCTCTGATGATTATCGAGGGGATACTGGGCATGGGAGGCGAAGGCGGTCTGGGTTTACTCTCCACCCTTTATACACTGGCTGTTCTGTTGCCCGCTCTGGGAGTGTCCGTGCGCCGTTTGCATGATACCGGCCGTAGCGGTTGGTGGTTGTTGATTGGCCTGGTTCCCCTCATCGGCGGCATCGTACTCTTTATATTCATGGTGCTGGACAGCCAGCCCGCCAGCAATCAATACGGACCTAACCCGAAAGAAGGGGACACCCAAGTTTCTCTCGAGAGCGCAACCTCTTAGATACAAGTTCAATCAGGGACTACAGCACAGGATTTTGTAATGACGAACAGGGAACACTTTGATGCTAAAGCACAAGAATGGGATGAACATCCGGGAAAGAGGAAAGTCGCTCAGGTTTTCGTCGACGAATTGCAGAAGAATGTGCCTTTGTTACCGACTATGGATCTGCTGGAGTTTGGCTGCGGCACCGGGCTGGTAAGTACGAAACTACGCCACCTTGTCGCATCCATCACCTTACTCGACACCTCAGCAGGTATGATAGAAGTATTGCAGCAAAAGATCGCCCATCATGAGATCTCCAATATGCATCCTCGGCTGGGCGACCTGTCGGTCATAGACCCAGCAAAGGAGAGTTTTGACCTGATTTACAGCAACATGGCCTTGCACCATGTTGTCAATCCAGATCAAACGCTGGCCGAATTGGTGCAGCTCTTAAACCCCGGAGGCGTCCTGTGCATCGGTGATCTGGAAACCGAAGACGGCTCTTTTCATCAGAACGAAATGCAGGTGCATCATGGTTTTGATTACCAGCACCTTGCCTCTATTCTGGTTAACTTTGGTTTGGTTGTCGAGAATTGTTACAACAGCCATACTATGCAGAGAGCTGATTCCAAGGGGCGGTTAAGGGATTATCCGCTGTTTTTTCTACAAGTCCGCAAACCTGCCTGTTGAAGAATCTACCAGAAGGAAAAAGCCCGGCAGATTATTCTGCCGGGCTTTTTCCTGTCTTACAAACCACTCAGTACTTACCAAACTCCCCATCGTTAAGGGCGATAACCTGTGCCGACCTTGGGGCATCGAATCCAACAGCGTCCATACCGGTCGGAGGAACGGCAGGGAGAGACGGCGGAGCAACGGAGCGGGCTGAGAACTGGGCCGCCCCCCCTTTCACCTTAAACCGAGCCAGGTTTTGTCGCAGATGATCGGCCTGGCCGGAAAGTTCCTCAGCCGCAGCGGCAGTCTCTTCGGCATTGGCCGTCGATTGCTGGGTGACCTGGTCGATCTGGCCGAGTCCCTCTGTGACCTGACCGATACCTTCGGACTGCTCTTTGCTGGCAGCGGCAATCTCTGCCACCAGATCCGAAACCTTGGTGGTACCGCTGACAATCCCCTTTAACGCGGCAGCAGTTTTCTCCGCAATTTCGTTGCCATGGCGAGTTTTCGTGACCGAATCCTCGATAAGTTCCTCGGTTTCCTTGGCAGCCTTGGCACTTCGTGCCGCCAGGTTGCGAACCTCCTCAGCCACCACCGCAAAACCCTTGCCGTGTTGACCGGCACGGGCCGCCTCAACCGCGGCGTTAAGAGCCAATAAGTTGGTCTGGAACGCTATTTCGTCGATGACCTTGATAATCTTGGCGATATCCTGGCCCGAGTTGTTGATGGCTCCCATAGCTGTGACCATCTCAGCCATCAATTCGCTGCCGTTAGTGGCTGCACTCATCGCTTCGTTGGAAAGTCCGTTAGCCTGGTCCGCATTATCGGAGCTGAGCTTTGTCTGCGAAGCCATTTCGGTCATGGAGGCGCTGATCTGCTCAAGGGACGCCGCCGATTCCGTGGCACCCTGGGAGAGACTTTGACTGCCTTCAGCGAGCTGCACACTGCCAGCGGCAATCTGCTCCGCAGCCGCCTGCAACTGGGTCATCAGGTCGCCGAGGTTAGTTACCATCCTGGCGCAAGCCTGACCGAGGCGGTCGCGCTCACCAAACTTGCCGACTTCAACCGTCAGGTCACCATTGGCGATGCTTTCAGCCAGCAGGGCCTTTTCTTCCAGGCCATCCGCCATCCGATCAAGAGCGGCACCCAAAGTGCCGATTTCGTCGTGGCGAGCCAAATTCAATCGCCGACCGACATCGCCTTCCTTGACTTCTTCGGCAAAATCGACCCCCTGTTGCACCGCCTTGACGATCGACGTGGCAATCACAAACAGCACCACCCCAACTCCAATCAGAGTCAGCACAGCCGCCAGGATATTGGCCTGAGCGATTCCAGCCAAGGGAGCGAACATATCGTCGAATTCAGCACCGGCGGCAATGACCCAACCAGTTGTGGGAATAACCTGGTAAGAAACGACTTTGCTCTGACCTTTCCAGTCATAAACCTGAAAGCCATTGCCTTCGGCGAGCATCTTGCGCCCCCAGTCATAATCACCGATGGTGCCGTTGAGAATGTTTTTAGGATCCGGATGAGCGAGAAAGGTTCCGGTTGCATCGACCAGATAAGCATAGCCACGCTCAGCAACCTTAACCGGCGAAACGTACTGCTCGGCAAAATAACTGATGCGTACGGCGCCGATACAGGCCCCTCGAGGCTGCCCCTGTATCGAGACCGGAACTGCCAATACCAGGATCGGCTCGCCCGATACCCGGCTCTTGACCACCTCGTAGCCAACTTTTCCGGCTAGATTGCCTTTAAAATAACCGCGATCAGCCACGTTGAGTTGACCGACCAACTCGTGGTTTGAGGCGGCCAACGCCTGGCCGTCCCCCCCAATGACGGCCAGGAACTCAAACTCTCCCGGGTAGTCCTGCATCATCTGCAGCAACGCGGCTTCGGCCTCCGGTACCTTTTCCGTTGCAGTAGTCCCGCTATCAACCAAAAGAGTGCGGACTACACTGCGGCCGGCCAGACTGCGAAAGGTGCGAGTCAGATCTGTTACATTGGCCTCGATCTGCTTACTCATATTATCGGCGATCGTTTTCATCTGCTCTTTCAAAGCCGTTTCCACAGATATTCTGGCGGTACGATAAGAATAAAAACCTGTCACAGCCAGGCATAAGATTATCACCGCAAAAGTTGGCAGCAGCAGTTTTGCACGCAAATTGAGTTTCATAGTTCTCCCTTTCTGAAAGTTGGACCTCAAGTTATTACATTGCAATTAAAAGAGAATGAGCACATTCATGGATTAGAAAAAGGAAAACCCTTCGCATGGCTGAAGAACAGCAGGCGAAGGGCAATTAACTATTTTCTCGTTCTATCTCTATGTTAATACTATGATGATTTTGTATCATTTTATTTAACAACCCGGCGATCCTCGAAGGACCCGTGGCTTTGCGTCACCGGATCTCCCCGGTTTTGCCCAGTTAACATCTCAACAAACAGCAACCAATAGTTGCTTTTTATAATAAACACACTCTTAACTGTCAACATTTCTAATGTATTTTTTTCAACCTCTCCTTAAAACACCATTTTTTTCGCCAACCAGGAGACCTTTCCCATGCAGCCATCAATCCCTCCCGTTTCCACAGGGGCCCTTAGAGGGCATATCGCTTCCCTGCAAGGCGTCCGGCACCCGCTGGTCGCCCCCGAGGCCTTGGAAAAAGCCGCCAACTATATTGAATCGACCCTGCAAAATTCCGGTTACAAGATAAAAAATCACTGTTTTTTAGATAACGGTAGAGAATATCGCAACCTGATCGCCACCTTGCCTGGCACAGTCAAGAACCAACCGAAGCTGTTGATAATTGCCCATTACGACACGGTGTCCAATTCCCCCGGGGCCGATGACAATGCCAGCGGCGTGGCGTTGTTGCTGGAACTGGCCAGAATATGCGCACTGACCCGCCTCAAACGAACAATGGAATTTGTTGCCGTCAACCTGGAGGAGAACGAACGGGAAACGAAACCAAAGGGACGAGGCTTGCGCGGGAGTCGAGCATTGGCACAACATGCCCGAAAAGAGAGATGGAGCTTGGCTGGTGTCATCGTTCTGGAATCGGTGGCCTATGCCAGTGAGGATGCAGTTCAGACCATACCCGATGGCTTACCCATTGACGTGCCGACGGTTGGAGACTTTATCGCCGTGATTGGCAACAAGGCTTCTGACTACCTGGTTGAGGCCTTTCTGCGCGCAGCGGAAAAACATCAGCCCGACCTCCCAAAAGTGCCCCTGGTCGTGCCAGGAAATGGAGAAATGATCCCCGACACCCGCCGCTCCGATCATGCCCCTTTCTGGGATGAAGGCTATCCGGCCATCATGCTCACCGACACCACCAATTTCCGCAACCCCCACTATCATCAGCCCAGCGACACCCTTGAGACCCTCAATCTTGACTTCGCCACGGCCGTCGGCAGCGCCGTGGCAGGACTTATAATCGCCCTGGACCAAACCGGTAGCATTTCAAATGCGCATACGATAACCGAACCTGATGCACTTCGATGAACTGATGACTCAGGGCAGGATTAAGACGCTATTCCTCCCGGGATGGCTTACCCTACGAACCCTCGGCCATAGCTGTTTTTCCGATCTGGATACCCGCTTTTTTCCAAAGCTGTTTGTTGAGCTGGCTGTTGGCCACTACCGCCAGGGGCTCCGCCAGTTCTTTGTTGCCGACCCGGTTATTAATCGCCGCATCGATATCTAAATGCATGACCGGCGGACCGAGTACGCTTTCAGTATAGAGATGACAATCGTCCTGGCCTTCCCAGTCGATGCCCCACGGTACCTTTAAAGGGCGGAAAAATGTTTCATAGGTTTTTCGATCGAGCACCGGATCGAGAACAAACCAACGATCATCCAGCCAGACATGGACCAGACAGTGATTAAAGGGATCGGAAGCCAACCGGTGCAGACCGCCGATAACCGGTGCGATAAAGGTGCGACGCAAGGGGATAGAACCAAAATGTGCCGGGATGCCGTTGCCGCGCAACAGGGCCGTCAACAGCAACGACTTGTTCCAGCAGACCCCATAGCCGCGTTGTAGCACTTCGGATGCCTTTCGGCGGTAGAGAGCGAAGCCGAAAGGAAGTTGATCACGGACAGAGCGGAAGGCGCGCTGGACAATCTCCCGCTGATCGGTGCATCCCTCTGCCAGCTGCGCCGCCAAGGCGCTGATCGCCGGGTGGTCATGGTCGCAGTAATGGGTCTTGGCCAACGCTTCTTTTGGATTCACTTTCATGTCGTCCTCCTTCTATCGGGTGGTTGTACCTCTGGAGCAGACCGACCGTGGCCGGCCGCCAAACGACTGTCTTTGATCTTATCCTCGCATTTGACAACAGTCCGCGAAAGTGGCACAAACGACAAAGAAGAGGTGTATTGCGACAAAAAAAAGAGGCCGTTATGAAGAAAATAGCTATTCTGGCCCTGGAACAAGCCATGGCCGCTTCGGTCATGGGACCTATGGATATCTTCTGCCAGGCCGGCCTGACCTGGAACCACATCTTCGGCCAAGCCCCGACGCCGCGCTTCGAGGTCAACATCGTCACTCTCGACGGGGGACCGGTAACCAGCTTCAACGGCGCGCCCATAACTCCCCATTGCGCAGCCGGGGACATCGAAAAGGCCGACCTGATCCTGATTGCCTCCTTCGCCAGCTACGAGCCTCTGGCCCATGCCGAACAGGTCGGACACTGGCTGCGCCAGCATCGCCTGCGCGGAACACTCATCGGCAGCATCTGCCTCGGCTCATTTATGCTGGCGGCCACCGGCCTGCTCGACGGCAAGACAGCCACCACCCACTGGGGTTTCGTCGAGGCCTTCCGTAAGCTCTTCCCGCGAGTCAAACTTCGCCCGGACAAGCTGATCACCGACGAGGGGGACCTACTTACCTCCGGAGCTTGTAACTCCTACATCGACCTGTCCCTCTACCTCATCGCGCGCTTTTGCGGGCCGGAAACGGCACTGGAGAGTTCCAAGACCCTGCTCCATGATGTCGGCCGTTCCTCTCAAACCCCCTACGCAGTACACCGCTTTCGCAAGGAACATAACGATGCACAAATACTGGCGGTGCAGCAACAGCTGGAAGAAAACTGTTCCGACCACCACGACATCGATCGCCTGGCACAGAAACACGGCATGAGCCGCCGCTCCCTTGAACGGCGCTTCAAGGCCGCAACAGGCGACGCCCCGCTACTCTATTTGCAACGTCTGCGAGTCGAGAGCGCCAAGGGGTTGCTGGAAACCGCGACCCACTCCTTCAATGAAATCGCCTATCGGCTCGGCTACGAAGACAGTTCCTTTTTCCGCAAGGTGTTCAAAAAGCACACCGGCCTGCGGCCTCAAGAGTACCGGCAGAAATTTCGCCGTTCCTGATTCCGACCGCGCAGACAAACCTTGGCACAGCGATTAGCCGGACGGATAAGGCGCCAGAACCAAGACATCTTCGTCAATACTTGCTGTTTCCATTGCACTCGGCAGTCTGAATCCTGAGTCTCTACTGAATATAAGAAACGAAAAAGGGACAGGCCTTCTATGCGCTAGAGGCCTGTCCCTTTTTCGTAATGCAAGATTGTTTTAGCTCCACAGGAAACCCTGCGGATAATTCAAGTAGCGGGACAAGGTTTCTTACGCATACCCCGCATTAATACCAGAGCCAGCCCGGCCAATAGCCCATTGACCAAAGCACTCAGCCAGAAACAGTTGCCATAGCCAATGATTTCAATGGCCACCCCCATGAGCATGGCATTAGCCAACATCCCGAGAAAGATGCAGGCATTGAAGCCTCCCATGGCCGCACCTCGCAAATGCCTGGGCACCACCTCGCCGATGGAAGCCCCCAATGACGGGAAGGCCACGCCGAGACTCAGGCCGAGGGTTGCGGCCCCTACATTGGCCAACCCTAGTGTGTTCGCCAGGCCTAAAACCACCATAGCCAGCGAACAGCCTGCTAGCCCGACAAACACCAAAAAACGTCGGTCACCGACATGGTCGCTGAAATATCCGGATGGAAGCCGGATCAAACCGTTGCCGACTCCATGAAACAGAAAGACAATCCCGACCTGACTGGTGTTAAAGCCTTCCGCGTAGGCATAAACCGGGTAAAAGGTCAGGAACATCCCCATGCTGAAACAGGCCCCCAGAGTCGCTACCCAACAGCCTAGCAGGGGCCGATTCCGCAATAGAGTGCGCAGGGCGGAACCGGCAGTACGATGATGATCCCGCCTGTGGCTTTCCGCCGTGGTTGCCGGCAAAAAAACCTTGGCGATCACCGTCACCAGAGTCGTCAGCACTGCAGCCAGCAGCAGCACCCTTGCAAGAGCCATCTTGCCTGCCAGAAGACCACCAAGAGCAGGTCCGAAACTCATGCCGGCATATAGGGTCAGGGTGTACCAACCGTAGGCGCGTCCAAGCCGAGCAGACGTTGACAGGTCGGTTACCAGGGACATCATCGCCGAGCCGAAAGCGGCCATGCCGAGCCCGACCAGAATGTAACCGGTAACCAATTGCAGGAAGGTGGAACTGAATGCCAATAGAAAGCCAGCAGCAGACAGAGATACCAGCCCCCCCATGGCGACCTGCTTCTTGCCGACCAGGTCGCTAAGCCGCCCCAAAGGAAAGGCAGCCACCCCTGCCGTCAGAAAAAAAGCGGCGTTGATGCGACCGATGCCTGCGGGACTGATGCCTAAATCGATAGCGAGTTTCGGCACCACCGGCATGCGGATATAGGAAGCTACATAACACAACAGAGAAATGACGCAACAAAGCAGCAGTGGCGACGGCCAGGCAGATTCGGTTTTGAGGAGATCATTGGAATCTGCAGAAGGTCGTAGAACACCTTCTGCGCTATCTGCCGAGTCGGTCTTACTTGAGGACACAGGAGATTCCCTTGCCGGCCAAAATCGGCCCGAAGCAGGCATTTTCAGATTGGCAGCCGCTCGGTTCCTGATCGCCCGAAGCCCAGCGCTTGATCAGATCCGGTTCGCGAATCAGCGGCCTGCACAGGGCGATAAAATCGGCGGCTCCCTCTGTCAGCAGTTCTTCCGCAACGCCCAGAGAGCGAATCCCGCCCACCAGTATCACCGGAACCCGCACAAAGGCCTTGCAAAGCCTGGCCGCCTTGCGATAATAAGCTTTGTGAGTCAGGGCTTCCGGGGCCATACGCACCGCATGGTATTGACTCGGCCCCCAGATGGTTCCGCCGCTGATTTCGATGGCATCGATACCGGCTGGTTCAAGGAATTCCGCTATCTGAAGCATGTCTTCTGTGGTCAAACCACCATCGATGAAATCGTCGGAATTGAGTTTGATCAACACGGCATAATCTTCACCTACCGCCTGGCGAACCGCGGCCAACACCTCCAGCACTATTCGAGCACGGTTTTCCAGGCTGCCGCCATACTCATCCTCACGGCGATTGTAATGGGGAGAAAGGAACTGGCTGAGCAGATAGCCATGGGCCGCATGAATCTGTACCGCATCGAAACCGGCCTGCTTAGCCAAACTAGCGCCATCGGCAAAAGCGGCTACGATTCGCTGAATATCTTCGCTGGTCATCGCCTGGCAGTTTTTCCCTTCATGGTCGGCAATAGCCGAGGGACCGATCGTCCCCTCCGGAACAATCCCGTAAACGCCAGCGTGGGCTAACTGCAAGGCAATGCGCCCCCCTGCGGCATGGACCGCCTTCGGCATCAGCGTCAACTTCGGCAGCAGTTCCGGGTCATGAGCTCCCATTTGCCAAGGGCTGGCCTGCCCCTCTGGGCTTACATAGGCATGGCCGCTGATGATCAGCCCGACTTCACCCTGGGCCAGGTCGGCCATCAATTGATTTAATTCGGGAGTTGGCGCCCCCTGTTCATCGGCCATTCCCTCCCAGGTTGCCGACCGTACAAAGCGATTACGCATATCCAGGTTTTTGATCGAGGTTTTCTCAAACAAGGTTGCCATGATTATCGTCCCTCTTTCCCCAAGTATTTCATTGCCAATTCCCGTTTCACTGTAGTGTCTCCGACCTCACTCGACCAATCAGCAAAAGCTTCAAGTTCATTGGCCATGCGGTCCGGGATGGGTTTGCCGCCGGAACAATATTCCTCTACTTCTGCGACATCAATGTTTAACATCTTTGCCAGACGCTCATTGTCATAGCCTACATAATCTCGAAGATGTTTGAAGCGTTCGCTATTCATTCCCAGATCTCCTTATGCTCTTTTAACCCATCGTGTATAGAGGATGCTTTCCTTCCCGGCGATCGCACAAAAGCAGGGTTCCTTTTTGGCATCGTCATGCCGTTCACCCATTTCGTCGCATATCTACATCTCAGCCAACCAACCCTTACCCTGTTTTTCCACTCCCTTTTTCATGGCGGCAAGGAACCGGGAGCGCATGGTATCGCTCATCAAGGCCCGCTTGACCGGCGACAGGTTCAGGAATCCGCCGACAAAACCGCGCATAAATTTGTGCCCCAGGCTCTGCGGGTTATCGAATATCTGATTTTGCAATGTACCCCGCTCCAGGCATTGCAGCATCACCCGCTCAAAGGTGGTTTCCGGATGAATCACGCGCTGACCGCGCTTGCATAGCCGGCACGCCTCAAATTTGCACGGTAGGGCACAGACCCCGCAGCCGAGACAAATTGAACTATCGACCTTGGCAAGTTTTTTACCCTTGCCCTGTCCTTTGGGGACCGGAACCATCTCGACAGCCTCGATGGGGCAGGCCTTGGCGCATTTGCCGCAGCCGACGCAGGCAGAGGAATCAATTTCAGCGATAAAATTGGAAGTGACCAAACTGTGGGGATAACCGAAGACACGAATGCCCAGTAGCGGATTACAGCAGCATTTGCAGCAGTGGCAGACAAAGGCAAGATTGTTCTGTACGTTGTCAGCATTAAGAACCAGGCCCATTTCCTTTGAGCGGATGAAAAGATCTCGCATCTCACTTTTGGAGATTTCCTTGCCCAGGTTATGCCGTATGATGTAATCCGCCCCATAGCCAAAGGTCGTACAGGACTCTAGCGGCACATCACATTCTTTCTTTTCGGCATGCAGTTTTTCGTGACGACAACTGCAAAGGCTAACGGCGAACTTAGAGGATGATTCAATAAGTTCCGAGGCTTTTTCATAATCTAGAATTTCCATATACTCCCCCTGCCTGACCGCTTCTTCGTGCGGCAGGGTGCGCATTATGGAGACTCTCATGTCATCATTGAAGTTCGCCGAAAAGAATGCCTTGTTGTCATCAATATACTGGTGAAATAGTTTGCCCAATTCCTTGCTGTTCACGTTATTGCCGGTGCGCATCATGGTGAATTCAAAGATACCGACCATCAGCGGTGAAGGCATATAATTGTATTCGTCGTTAACCCACAGGTCCAGAATCAGACCCTTGTCGCACAGGTCGTCAAGAATGGTCCGCAACCGAGCGGGCGCATAGCCGGTAATATCTGCAATGCGCTCCAGATTCGACAACACATAGGGCATCCGGACAACGACATTCGCTTCTTCCTCGGTATAGATTTCTTTCAAAATGGCGAACAGAGTATCGTTCCAGGGAGCTCGCAGGGTAAGATTGTCAACCTTCTTGCCAAGCTTGCGGTAAATATCCTTTCCAACCAGATGTCCCATGACTCGCCTCCTTTTGCTCGGGGCCCACTTTCTGAATCCCTTACGGCTGAGTTTTAACAGACTTCGAAGGTCGACTCTTTATCTCTGTGTTTGTCAAAACCGGTGGTAAAAGACCCAAGAGAGTTCATACCGGTCGGTATCTATTTGCGTAAAAAAACTCGCTAGCGGCGTAAGGTTTCCAAATAATCGATCAACGCGTCAGCACTGGCCTCCAGGACCGTGGCGTTCTGGGCGGTCTTAGCCAAACTGCGAATCCCGGCGATAGAAGCGACGATAAAGGTCGCTACTTTGAAGGAATCAATCACACGGTTGACGCTGCCACTGCCCTGTCCGCGAGCAAGGATCGCCGCCAGGGCCCGTGTCCACCGGTCGTATATATCCTGCACCCGTCGCCGGAAACCTTCGTCAATGGGGGACATTTCCAAGGCCAAGTTGTTCAGAGGACAACCGAGTAAAAGGTCCTGTTCGGTCATGTTCTTAAACCTAGCAGCAATCATCTCTTGCAGGCAGTCAACAGGATCGGCGCACTGTTCCAGGGGAGCGATCCAGGTCTCCCGGCCGCGAGCAAGAATAACTTCTTCCAGCACCGCGTAGCCCAGGGCCTTCTTGTTAGGGAAGTGGTGATACAGCGCCCCCTTGGTCAACCCGGTGGTTGCCAGAATGCGGCTCAGGCTGGCGGCCTGAAAGCCATGGCGATGTATCTCATGAGCGGCTGCATCCAGGAGCGTTTGCCGAGTATGTTCTGAGTTTTTATTAGGTCTCATACCGACCAGTATGCATGATAGGTTTTCTATTGTCAATCGTTAGCCTCGCAAAACTATCACCGGCTCGGCTGGACCAACTTATTTGACTCTCATTTACAGTGAGACACGTGCTATGAAGACCTAAACTAAGCATCCTGTGTGCAGCCCCCTTCCCACACGTCAACCCGCCTTCAACAGATTTTGAATCTCTTTTTCATTTTTTTTCTTGACCAACACACCCAACCCCTCTATCTTGATATTCGATTTCAGTTTCACATTCATCAACCAGGAGGATTCCATGTCTTTGAATGAGTTAAAAAGAGGCCAGAGCGCCACGATCACCAACGTCCCCGACGAAAATCTGCGGATACAATTATTGCGCTTTGGGATCATCAATGGCTCTCAGGTTAGTTGCCATTGCAAACTGCCCTTCGGCCCCGTGGTCCTCAAATATGGCGGCCAGGAAATCGCTTTGGGCCGCGAGATTGCCCGCCAGGTAACCATCAAAACCGCATATTGATCCTTCCCGCAAGAGCCAAACTCATTACCGTCAACCCGGAGAAATAGTAAAATGTCCCCATCTTGCTGCAGTAATGCCGCCTGCACTGAAGCAGGCCAACGCAACATCGTTCTGGTCGGCAACCCTAACGTCGGCAAGTCAATTTTCTTTAGCGCCTGGAGCGGCGTGTATGCCGACGTGTCGAACTTTCCCGGCACTACGGTAGAGATCAGCCGCGGAAAGATCGGGGAAGACGTGTTGCTGGACACCCCCGGCGTCTACGGTGTTTCCTCCTTTAACGACGAAGAGCGAGTCGCCCGCGATGTTATTCTGACGGCCGACCTGGTGGTCAACGTAATCGATGCCACCCACTTGGAGCGCGACCTCTTTCTTACCCTGCAGCTGGCCGACATGGGGATCCCTATGGTGGTAGCCCTGAACTTCTGCGACGAAGCCGAAAACCTCGACATCCGCATCGACACCAAGGGCCTGGAAGAACGACTTGGCGTACCGGTGGTCTCGACCTCGGCGGTTAAAAATCACGGCCTGAAGGAAGTCTTCGCCGCACTGGCGCTGGCTCGACCTGGTCTTTCCCACCCCGAAATAGACCAGGCGGTCACTAATCTGCTCGACCGCATCGATACGCGCCCCGAAGCACTGATGGTGCTCGAAGGGGACGAGGTAGTAGCTGAGCGGCACGGCGTCACCCCGGAGAACGATCGGGAAAGGGTCTACCTGTTGCGCCGCCAGCGAGCCAACGATATCGTTGGCGCAACGGTAAACCGTCCGGAAAAAACAGCCCGCTTTCGCGACCTGCTGGGACGGCTCTGCCTGCATCCGACCAGCGGCCTGCTGATCCTGAGCGCGGTATTGTGGGGCTGCTACCAATTAATCGGCGTCTGGGTGGCCGGTGACATCGTCGGCCTCACCGAAGAAGCGATTATGCAGGGCCATTGGGAGCCATGGATTCGTGGCCTGGTCAACCCCCTGGTGCCTGAAAGCTCGGTTTTCGGACAGATCCTCATTGGTGAATTCGGTCTGCTGACCATGACAATTACTTACTTGCTTGGACTACTGCTGCCCCTGGTTGTCGGCTTCTACGTCGCCCTTTCTCTCCTTGAAGACTCGGGGTATCTACCGCGTCTGGCAACCTTTGTCGACCGACTGATGACCTCCATCGGCTTGAACGGTCGCGCCATCATTCCGGTCATCCTCGGCTTCGGTTGCGTCCAGCTCGGCACCATTACCACCCGCATCCTCGGCTGCAAACGGGAACGCACCATCGCCACGGCAATCCTTAACTTTGTCGTGCCCTGCAGCGCTCAGATCGGTGTTATCGCCGGTATGTTGGCCGCCGTTGGCTTCATGCTCAGCATGACTTATGTCGCGGTAATCTTCACTTGCCTGGCGGTGCTCGGAACGGTGCTCAACAAAGTTATCCCAGGCCAAAGCAGTGCTCTGCTCATCGACTTGCCGCCTATGCGCTTGCCCCG
Source organism: Syntrophotalea acetylenivorans (assembly GCF_001887775.1). Classification (NCBI taxonomy): domain Bacteria; kingdom Pseudomonadati; phylum Thermodesulfobacteriota; class Desulfuromonadia; order Desulfuromonadales; family Syntrophotaleaceae; genus Syntrophotalea; species Syntrophotalea acetylenivorans. The sequence continues at coordinate 2,856,604 of NZ_CP015519.1, read as the reverse complement.
CCCGACAAACGTACTGCGCAAAACTGCAATTCGCTCCTTTTTCTTCATGAAGGAAGCTTACATCTGGTTCTTTGCCGGTTCGCTGGGCGTGTCCCTGCTTCAGGTAAGCGGCGGTCTCAAAGCATGGCAGAACTTGGTGGCCCCCCTGACAGAAGGCTGGCTGCACCTTCCGAAAGAAGCGGCCACGGCGTTCGTCATGGGCATGGTCCGCCGTGATTTTGGCGCTGCCGGCCTGACTGACCTAACTCTTTCACCCTGGCAGGTTGTTGTCTCCCTGGTGGTCATCACCCTTTTCGTACCCTGCATCGCCAGCCTGATGATCCTGTTTAAAGAACGAGGGTTTAAGGAAGCAACAACCGTGTGGCTGGGAGCTTGGGTGCTCGCCTTTAGTGTTGGCGGCCTGCTGGCACAGATCGTTCTTTAGGGACTGCCATGAAACCGATAGACAAAGTTCAAAAATCCAGCCATCATGCCGCAACCTGCCCCGGTTGCGGTTGCCCACTGCAAGATCGCAGCTGGAGGCAATGCCCTCGTTGTCGCCGGGAGCTGGAATCCTGCAGCGGCTGTGGCAACTGCGGACGTCACTGACTATTTCGCTCACAAGCGTATCTTGACCATTGAATGAACCGAGGAGGTTTACTGTGCTCATCCATCTTACCCGAACCTTAAAACTCATCGCCCTGGTCGCTGTTCTGGCACTTACGGCCGGGCCGGCCCTGGCCGCTTCCCAGAGCGAAATTGAAGACTTGAAGCAACGCATTGAAGCCTTGGAGGCCGAGAAAGTCCTTGCCGACAGCGCTGAGAAAAAGGACTCTCTATCCCTGTCCGGACTAGCGGAAAAAGTCTCTCTCAGTGGCTTGATCGAAGTGGAAGCCGGTTACTTTAACACCGATCCGGAAGCAGGCAGCAGCGAAGACGAGAGCGACCTGACGCTGGCCACGGTAGAACTCGGCATCGACGCCGACTTTGTCAAGCACGTCTCCGGCCACCTACTGCTGCTGTGGGAAGAAGACGAAGAGAGCGACCACCTGATTGTCGACGAAGGGTATATCCGCCTCGACGGCGAAGATGTCCTGCCCCTCTACCTGCAGGCAGGTAAGATGTACGTACCTTTCGGCAACTTCGACAGCATGTTCATCAGCGATCCACTGACCCTGGAACTGGGCGAAACCCGGGAATCAGCCGCCGTCGTCGGCTATGCCAACGACATGTTCGATCTTTCCTTCGGCGCGTTCAACGGCGACATCGATGAAACCGGGAAAGACGATCACATCAACAGCTTTGTCGCCAGCGCCGTCTACACCTTGCCCGAAAACGCCGTTGCCGGCCTGGCCCTGACCGGCGGGGTTTCCTGGATCTCCAACATCGCCGACAGCGACGTGCTGGGAGAAGAAGTAGTTGGCTCCGAACTCGACGACAAGGTCAACGGCATAGCCGCCTTCGTTACGGCCACCCTCAACGAACGGTGGACTCTGATCGCAGAATACCTCGGCGCCTTGGACAAATTCGAAGCCGGCGAGCTTACCTTTGACGGTGGCGATGAATTCGAGCCGAAAACCTGGAACGTAGAACTCGGCTATGCCGTCACCGAAGCATTGGAAGTGGCTGTCCGCTATGAAGGCGGAGACGACCTAGGTGATTTGCTTCCAGATAGTCAGTACGGTATCGCCGCCAGTTACGGCCTGTTCGAGAGCACTACCCTAGCCGTGGAATACTTGCACGGCGAATTTGAAAACGACGACGAGCAGGACGTGGTAACAGCACAGCTTGCCTTTGAATTCTAAATGACCTTTTTAAGAAAGCTCAACGCAGAGCTGCTCAATGCCTAACCTCGCACACTAAGCATTGAAAAGTTCTTTAGCTTTAAAAGTCCTCTTCATCTATATAAATGGAGAGGATTTTTATTTGCAAACATGAACCTGCCCCCTTATACCAGCGAAAATCACCTGTATTTTAGCTGGCTTTTGTAAGCCACTGTTATTGCAGCCAAAAGTTTTTAGTTATGCCCACTTCTGCACAGCATGAGCTTTTGCAAAGGAGTTATAAGTTAGATGCATATTCATAAAATCCAGCAATGGCAACATCGGCACAACTTCTTTGTGCACCGTGAACAAAATGAGAAGAACACCCAAAAGGTAATGGGCCTTACGGTTATTACCATGGCCGTCGAGATCTTTGCCGGGCTTGCGTTCGGTTCAATGGCACTACTGGCTGACGGCTGGCACATGGGGACACATGTTGCGGCTTTCATGATCACTCTATTTGCCTATCGATACACTCGAAAGAACGCTGATAGTCCTGATTTTTCCTTCGGGCCCGGAAAAATCAATGTCCTTGGCGGCTTTGCAAGTGCTGTCGCATTGGGAGTAGTAGCCTTAGTCATGGCTGTCGAATCTATAGGCCGTTTCTTTTCTCCGGTAGAGATCCAATATGGACAATCCGTTTTGGTGGCCGGGATCGGCCTTTTGGTTAACATTGCCTGTGCTTTTTTGCTGCACGACAGTCATGGGCACCATCATCAGCACGGGCATACTTACTGCGAAGACAACGACCATCATCATGAAGACCACAACCTAAAGGCTGCTTACTTTCATGTCTTAGCCGATGCCTTGACCTCGGTCTTGGCCATCGTTGCATTATTGTTTGGCAGAACCTTCGGTTGGTGGGCCCTTGATCCGCTGATGGGGATCGTTGGGGCACTGGTGATCACCCGCTGGGCCTGGGGACTACTCAAAGAGAGCGGTGCGATATTGCTCGACGCTAGTGTCGATGGTGGGGTGCGGGATAAAATTCAAAGTGCGATTGAAGAGGATGGCGACAATCGGGTCGCGGATCTGCATATCTGGAAAGTCGGACCTCACCATCTGGCAGCTATCATCACCCTGGTGACCCACTATCCTCAACCTGTGGAAAGCTACAAGCAACTGTTGGCCAAATTCCACCACCTCAAACACATCACCATTGAGGTAGTGCAATGCGAGGGCAAACCGTGTATTGCACTAGAGCAGAAAACTTGAATTGAATAGGAATAAATAATCTATATCCCGAAACACTTGAATGCCCCCAGCTAACCGGATCAAAAAAACATTACTCAACATTTTAGGTTGTTCAGGAATTCAGCACACTTTTTACTTGAAATCGGTTTTCATTTTCTGATAGATTGAATCATCGAAATCACACCGCCTGAAGGAGAAAGTCCATGCTATCGCCAATGACCCACGCCGCAAAACAATGCACCCAAACCCGCAGAAAATCCAGGGCCAGGTGGCTGGACTTTAGCTGGAAGTTCCCGGACGAGAGGGACTGCCTGGCGTCATTTCTAGCCCTGGAAGCCGCCGAGGTCCTGGCCGGCGTCAAACCAGCCAACCTGGTTCAACTGCGCAACCGTCGCCAACCTTGTGGGCGCAACCTTCACCAGCTATGGAAATTGTACAGCAACACCCTGTTGGCTGGCAGCGCTCTCAAAGCCCTTTCCTTGCGACAAAAAGAGACCGGCGACTTGATGTTGTTCTACACTCCGGAACTACTACAGTCTCATTTGCAACACCCTAAAACGGCAAAGTTTCTCAAGCAACTGGGCTATCTTACCCCGGAAAATCTGCAGCAGACCCTGGCAGAACTGCAGAAGCGCTTTCAGACCGAAGTTGATATGCCCCATGAAATAGGTCTTTTCCTCGGCTATCCCCTCAAGGACGTTGCCGGTTTCATGGGCTGCAGCGATAAACCCTGCACCGGCTGCCGCCAGTGGCGTATTTATGGTGACCCCGCTCCAAGTCTGGCTCTGAGCGATCGCTATGCTGCTTGCAGGCGAGGCATGGCAAGCCAGCTCAGGGATGCAGGGAATCCTATCGCTCTGCTGCAAACGACTTCGTGGACTCAATAACCCACATACACATTATGACTACCCTGAAAAGGAACCAACTGCCATGTCCATTCTCATCGTAGGAGCTGACCGTATCGGCGCTCTGGTCCCTCGTCTCGAAGAATTGGGAGCATCCCGGATTACGCACTGGCCCGCACGAAATCGTAAGGTTGCAAAAAACACCATTCCAGTCCATGTTGATGCGGTACTGTTTTTCACCGATTTTTTACATCATACGGCCGCTCGTAAACTTAAATCGCAAGCCAAGAAGCTGGGGCTGCCTTGCCTCCATTGCCGGCGTTGCTGGAGTGAAATGAGTGAACAGTTGGATCGGTTGGCTCAGTAATCATTGGCAGCAGGCAGAGTCCAATGAAGACTCCTTTTCAATCTCCGCTGCCTTTCAAATTCTTTCAAAGTAAACAACCGATCAACATGATGCGAAAAGGATAATTTCAAACTTTTTGACATCGTCTATGACTCTTCGTTTTCTTCCCCCCATACCTTCGACTTTATTTCTTTGTTCGGCCCTGGCAAAACTCCGTTGACAAACAGATCCACTCTGCGAGCCAAGCTTTATTCTAATCATACAACTTAATAATATTTCTCCTACAAAACATTTTCATCCGCCCTCTCCATCCACTATTGTAGTGGAAACCTAAAAAAACATTGTTATTCTTAAATCCATGGCTGAGTCGTACTAATCATTCGAAAGTTGATATCGATCAACTTTCGGAAAATAAAAAAAGGTATTCTCATACCACAGCAAACAAAAATTGCGCTTATGCATCGAGAGTATTCCAACCGGACACTTAGTCAAAAGGAGATCAATTATGTTTTGTCATCAATGCGAGCAAACCGCTAAAGGCGCCGGATGTACCAAAGTAGGAGTATGCGGAAAACAACCGGATGTAGCGGCCCTGCAGGACAATCTACTCTATGGCCTGCGTGGTCTAGCTTGCTACGCCAGCGAGGCAGGAAAGCTGGGAGCCACCGATCCGGACATCGACATTTTTATGTTGGAAGGGTTGTTCGCCACGGTGACCAACGTCGACTTCGACCCAAACCATCTTGCTGCCGTAATCCAGAAATGTGCGAAGATGAAAGACAAGGCCCGGGACATGTTCCTGAAGGCCGGCGGCCACGAAGAGGGAAGCTCGTTATTTGACCGCATAAAAGCGTTTTTCGGCGCTGAGGTGACCGGTAAAGGCCCTATGGCTTGGACCCCTGCTACAGACTTGGTCAAACAAGGCGAACAGGTCGGCATCGAAACCCTGCATAATGATCCCGACATCCGCTCGGCCATCGAGATCCTCATCTACGGTATCAAGGGCATGGCTGCCTATGCTGACCATGCGCAAATTCTTGGCAAAACTAGCCCAGAAGTTCTGGCTTTCAACCATCAAGCGTTAGCAGCCACTTGTGATCCTGATCTTGGTTTGATGGACTTTGTCAATTTAAGCATGGAGTGCGGAAAACAGAACCTGACCACCATGGGCCTGCTCAACGAGGGCAATGTTGAACACTATGGCCATCCTGTACCGACCCCGGTTAGTACTGGAACCAAGACCGGCAAGGGCATTCTGGTCTCAGGACATGATTTGAAGATGCTCGAGGAACTTCTCAAGCAGACCGAAGGCAAGGGCATCAACGTCTATACTCACGGCGAGATGCTACCGGCTCACGGATATCCAGGCCTCAAGAAATACACCCATCTTGCAGGTAACTTTGGTGGTGCGTGGCAAGATCAAGCCAAGGAGCTGCCCCAGTTCCCCGGAGCGATCATCTTCAACACCAACTGCATTCAGAAACCGGCCGAGTCCTACAAGGACCGCTTGTTCACCTGGGGCTGTACGGCATGGCCCGGGGTTACCCACATTGACGGTTTCGACTTCTCTGCGGTCATCGACAAAGCCTTGGCCTGCCCTGACCTGGCAGAGGTATCAGGCAAGGATATCCTGGTTGGCTTCGGCCACAACGCGGTACTCGGCGTGGCCGACAAAGTCATTGAGGCGGTTAAGGGGGGAGCCATCAAGCACTTCTTCCTGATCGGCGGCTGTGACGGAGCCAAGTCGGGTCGCAACTACTACACCGAGTTCGCCGAGAAGGTGCCCCAGGATAGCGTGATCCTGACCCTGGCCTGCGGCAAGTACCGCTTCAATAAGCTCGACTTTGGAGATATTGGCGGCATCCCGCGCCTGCTCGACATCGGCCAGTGCAACGACGCCTACAGTGCCATTCAAATTGCTGTGGCTTTGGCCGGAGCTTTCGATTGCGGGGTCAACGATCTTCCGCTGAGCATGATCTTATCCTGGTACGAGCAAAAAGCGGTGGTTATCCTCCTGACCCTGCTGCACCTCGGCATTAAGAACATCAAGCTTGGGCCCAGCCTGCCGGCCTTTATCACTCCGAATGTTCTTAATTTCCTGGTGGAAAACTTCAACATCGCTCCTATTACCACGGCCGAGGAGGACCTCAAGGCAATTCTCGGTTAACAACTACTCTGTATGAGATTAAAAGGCGGCACATTTCGGTGTGCCGCCTTTTGCCCTAGAAGCCTAGAAAGAGTCCCATAAAGTACCTGAGAAACGGAATGGCTTCATAACATATGGCCTATCGTACCGAATCGTCACCAAAAGTATTTGACTAGAGAAACAAATTGCGGTAGATAGAGTGACCTAAACAATTGCCGCCCTAGCTCAGTTGGTAGAGCAACGCACTCGTAATGCGTAGGTCGTCGGTTCA